>JBAZOF010000058.1:0-13567 GCA_041648855.1 Sulfuritalea sp.
GCGGCGCTCCCCGCGGCAGAGCGCAGTCCCGCCATGCAGGAACACCTGCACCGCGCGCAGGCCAACGACGCCTACTGGCACGGACTGTTCGGCGGGCTCTACCTGCCCCACCTGCGCCGCGCCGTCTGGAACAACCTGCTGGCGCTCGACGCGGCGCTTTCCGCCGTGTCGCCAGCGCCGACTTTTGAGCGGCTCGACCTCGACCACGACGGCTGCCTCGAACTGGCCCTGCGCAACGGCAATCTGCAGGCCTTTGTCCGTGACGACGGCCATGCGGCGCTGGTGGAATTTTCCAGCCTGACGCTGGCGCACAACTTCGGCGACACGCTGCGCGCCTATGCCGAGGCCTACCACGCCAAGATCGACATGGCGCAGGCGGCGCACGCCGCGCAGGAAGCCGGCGACGGCATAGTCTCGGCCCATGACCGCGTCGCCTTCCTCCACGCCATCGCGCCCGAGGATGCGGCACCCGACACGCGTCCGCGGGGAATCTTTGTGGAACGCGCGGGCCGCTCCGGCGACTCGCTGGCGACCCTCGACAGCTACCGTGCCGGCGACCGGCAGGGCACTTGGGTCGCCCGCGGCGAAGGCTGGCGGATATCCAAGACTTACACCCTCGAGGCCGACGCGCTGAGCGTTGTCTTTCGCGCCGAAGGCACTCGAATTCCGGCCCTGATCGAGACCGAACTCAATCTTGCCCTGCCCAGCTGCGACGGCTTCGGCGGCCGCTACGTGCTCGCCGGCGGCAGCATTCCCGGCGGCTTCGGTCACGCGCTGGAACTCGACGGGATGCAGCGCATCACCCTGGAGGACAGCGAACTGGGCGGCGCCCTGCTTATCGAAACCGGACAGTCGGTGCAATTCAAGGCCAGGCCGCATCGCACGGTCTCGCAGTCCGAGGCCGGCTTCGAGAAAATCATGCAGGCTGTCTGCATCACGCTCGCCTGGTCGCCAACCTCCGGCGCCGATCAGCGCATCACGCTCAGGGTGACTCCTGCGTCGTAGAATTGCCGCGCAAGGTCATTCACCACTTTCACTTCCTCGCAGCCAACCATCATGCCCGGCACCCGCTATCAACTCGAAGTCAATCCCGAGATTCCGCCACGCCTGGCGCGTCTCGACGAACTCGCCAACAACCTGTGGTACAGCTGGGACCGGCCGACCCGGTCCCTGTTCGCACGCCTGAGTACCGGCTTGTGGCGCGCGGTGCATTACAGCCCCAAGGCCTTCCTTAAGCGAGTCGACCAGAAAAAGATCAACGAGGCCGGCGAAGATTCGGTATTCCTCGGCACCATGAACCGGGTGCTGTCCGCTTATGATTCCTATCTCGCGGAACCGAGACTGGAATTGCCGGGCAAGCCGCCGCTGCAGGCAAGCGATCTGGTCGCCTATTTCTGCGCCGAGTTCGGCTTTCATGAAAGCCTGCCGATCTACTCGGGAGGCCTCGGCATCCTCGCCGGCGACCATTGCAAAGGCGCCTCCGACCTCCACCTGCCTTTCGTCGCGGTCGGCCTGCTCTACCGACAAGGCTATTTCCGCCAGACCATCGACCGCGACGGCAACCAGACGGCGCATTACGGCGACAACGATTTCGACGACATGCCGATCGAGACGGTGCATACCGAAGACGGCCGCGATCTGCGCATTGCCGTGGATTTCCCCGGCCGCATCGTGTGGGCCAGGATCTGGCGGGCACGGGTCGGCACCAACAGCCTCTACCTGCTCGATACCGATCTGGAAGAAAACAGCGAGGCCGACCGCGGCATCCTGCACCAGCTTTACGGCGGCGACCGGCGCACGCGCATCGAGCAGGAAATCCTGCTCGGTGTCGGCGGCGCGCGGGCCCTCAACGCACTCGGGCTGAAGCCTACCGTCTGGCATATCAACGAAGGACATGCCGCTTTCCTGGTGCTGGAACGCATCCGCAATCTGGTCGGCCAGAACATGCCTTTCGCCGCCGCGCTCGAAGCGGCCGCCGCCAACACGGTATTCACGACGCACACGGCGGTGCCCGCCGGTCACGACCACTTCGCCGACGATATGGTCATGCACTACTTCGGCGACTTCTGCAATGCGGTCGGCCTCGATCGTGACGGCCTGCTCGGCATAGGCCGCGTCGGCGACGCCGGCGAGTTCAACATGACGGCGCTGGCCGTGCGCGGCTCACGCTTCCACAACGGCGTCTCGCGCATTCATGGCGAGGTGTCCTCGCGCATCTGCGCCGACATGTGGCCGCAAGTCACCTCTTATGAGAACCCGATGGATTACGTCACCAACTCGGTGCACGTACCGACATTTCTCGCAACCGACTGGCACGAGACCTTCGACCGCCATCTCGGCCTCGGCTGGCAGCACCGCCTGACCGATCAAAGCTGCTGGGACGGCGTACATCGCATCCCGGACCAGATCTTTTGGAGTATCCGCCAGTCGCTCAAGGCACAGTTGCTGCATCTGGTGCACAGCCGGGTGCGCGCCCAGCACATGCGCAACCAGGGTTCCGAGGCGCACCTGGATCGCGTCCTGCGCTACGCCGACCCGACCAATCCCACGGTGCTCACCATCGGCTT
Source organism: Sulfuritalea sp. (assembly GCA_041648855.1). Classification (GTDB taxonomy): domain Bacteria; phylum Pseudomonadota; class Gammaproteobacteria; order Burkholderiales; family Rhodocyclaceae; genus Sulfuritalea. Next base: position 2,568 of record JBAZOF010000058.1, read on the forward strand.
CGCCAGGCGTTTCGCCACCTACAAGCGCGCCGCGCTGCTGTTCAACGACCTCGACTGGCTGCGCGAAATCATGTCCGATGCGCAACGTCCGGTACTGTTCATCTTTGCCGGCAAGGCGCACCCGGCCGACGAACCGGGGCGGCAGCTGATCAGGCAGATTGCCGAGCTCTCGCGTCAGCGCGAATTCGAAGGCCGCATCCTTCTGGTCGAGGGCTATGACCTGCATTTGGCCCGGCGCATGGTGGCCGGGGTCGATGTCTGGCTCAACAACCCGATCTACCCGCTGGAAGCCTCCGGCACCTCGGGAATCAAGGCCGCGATCAACGGCGCCATCAACCTGTCGGTGCTCGACGGCTGGTGGGGCGAAGGCTACGACGGCAAGAACGGCTGGGCGATCAAGCCGGCGGCCGACGGCCTCGATCCCGCCCAGCGCGATTCGGACGAGGCACGTACCCTGTACGAACTGCTCCAGGACAGCGTCATTCCGATGTACTACCGCAACACTTCACTCGGCTATTCCCCGGAATGGGTGAAGATGGCCAAGCAGTCGATCGCCTCCATCATGCCCCGCTTCAACATGCAGCGCATGGTGGCCGACTATGCGGAGAAGTTCTATTCGCGGGCCGCAGATCAGTGGCGCCGCTACTCCGCCGACAGTTTTTCGGGCGCGCGCCAGCTTGCCGAATGGAAGGCGCGGATACGCGGCGCCTGGCCCCGCATTCGCCTGCGCCGCATCAATCAGTCCGTGCCGCGCATCCGCTACGGCGAGACCCTGCACTTCGCCATCGGTGTCCAGCTCGACGGCCTGTCGCCGAACGACCTGACGGTGGAGCTGGTGTTCACCCGTCCCGGCGAACCGACGTCGGCCGCGGCGCGACGCTATGAACTGCTCTACGAGTGTCCGCTGGGGGATGGCGAGCACCGCTTCTCGCGCGAACTGACGCCCGACCAGTGCGGCAAGATGGAGTACCGCGTGAGAGTATTTCCGACCCACGAGTTGCTGACCCATCCCTTCGAGATGGGCATGACCATCTGGTTATGAGCGGCGACGAATGAATCCTGCCCTCGCCACCGCCTTCAAGGCGCTGAAGCACGCTGCCGAGGCCGAGCGCAGCGTGCATTTGCGCGACATGTTCGCCATCGACGCGCAGCGTTTCCCGCGCCTGTCCGTGGCGTGGAACGACTGGCTGCTGGACTATTCCAAGCAGCGCGTCAGCGCGCATGCCGTGGAACGCCTGTGCGGCCTCTGGCAGGCCGCCGATGTGCCGGGGTGGATCGCTCGCATGCGTGCCGGCGAGCCAATCAACCACAGCGAAGGACGGGCTGCGCTGCACATTGCATTGCGCCATCCGGCGCACAAGGGGCCGATCCTGTGCGGCGGCCGCGATGTCATGCCGGCGGTGCATCGCGAGCTGGACAAGATGCAGGATTTCGCCGCGGCGATACATGGCCGCCACTGGCGCGGCGCCACCGGCGAGCCGATCACCGACATCGTCAACATCGGCATCGGCGGCTCGGACCTGGGGCCACGCATGGCCACCCAGGCACTGGCAGCCTTTCGCCACCCGGAGCTCAAGGTCCATTACGTCGCCAATCTGGATGGCGCCGACCTGGCCACGGTGCTCGCCGGATTGCAGCCGCGCACCACCCTGTTCATCATCGCCAGCAAGACCTTCACCACGCAGGAAACGATGCAGAACGCCGCATCGGCTCGCCACTGGCTGGTGCAGGCACTGGGCGAGAGCGCCGTGGCCCGGCACTTCGTCGCCGTGTCGACCAATCTGGCCGAGGTTGCGCGCTTCGGCATCGATCCTGAAAACGCCTTCAGCTTCTGGGACTGGGTGGGCGGGCGCTACTCGCTGTGGTCGGCGATCGGCTTGCCGCTGGTGCTGGCGGTCGGCTGCGACCACTTCCGCCAGTTGCTGGCCGGGGCTCATGCCATGGACGAGCATTTCTTTTCCGCGCCGGCCGCAGAAAACCTGCCGGGCCTGCTCGCCCTTCTGGAAATCTGGAACACCAACTTTCTCGGCGCCGACAACCGCGCCCTGCTGCCCTACAGCCAGTCGCTGGGGCTGCTGCCGCGTTATCTGCAGCAACTGGAGATGGAATCCAACGGCAAGCAGGTGGATCGGCAAGGCCTGCCGGTGGGCTGCACCACAGCGCCGGTGCTCTGGGGCGAAGCCGGCACCAACGGCCAGCACGCCTTCTACCAGTTGATTCACCAGGGAGGCCGGCTGGTGCCCTGCGAGTTCATCGCCTGCAAGCAGGCCGACTTCGCCCTGCCCGGACACCACGAAAAACTGCTGGCCAATTGTTTCGCCCAGAGCGAAGCCCTGATGCGCGGCAGGACGCTCGCCGAAACAACCGCCGAACTCGTCGCAAGCGGCATGGCCGCCGAACAGGTAGCCTTGCTCGCCCCCTACCGCAGCTTCCCGGGCAACCAGCCGTCGACCACGCTGCTGCTGCCGCGCCTCGATCCGTTCAGCCTCGGCGCACTGTTGGCGCTGTATGAGCACAAGGTCTTCGTGCAGAGCATCATCTGGAACATCAATCCCTTCGACCAGTGGGGCGTTGAGTATGGCAAGAAACTTGCCAATCGCCTGCTGCCCATCATCGAGGGAGGCCTTTCGACCGCAGGCCTCGACAGTTCGACCGCGGGGCTCATCGCCGCCTGCAAATCGTGAAGCCCAGCCGCCGGACCGCCCCAAGGCGGGGCAAGTCAAAAACACCGAGCCGCGCAGCGGCGAACCGCCGTCACCCCCTTGCTTGGCAAGGGGGGCGCAGGAGGGGTTTCGCGACGCACTGCGTCGCGCCGCCGCAGCCGCCCCGCTATGCAGAGCGGGGCGTGGAACGGGGGGAATGTAGTTGAAGGTTCTTTTCGCCACCTCCGAACTGGCGCCCTGGGTCAAGACCGGCGGTCTCGGCGAAGTCGCCGGCACACTGCCTGCCGCACTGCGCGCCCACGGCGTGGACGTGCGCGTACTGGTGCCCGCCTATCCGGACCTGACGAAAAGCTTCCCGAAGGCCAAGGAGATCGCGCAGCCCCATCGGCTCGGCGGCCTGCTGCCCACCCCGGCGCTGAGGCAGGCGCTTTCGCCCGATGGCACGCCTCTGCTGCTGGTCGATTACCCGCCCTACTTCAACCGGCCCGGAAACCCGTATCTCGGGCCCGAGGGCCGCGACTGGCTCGACAATCATCTCCGCTTCGGACTGCTGTCCCGCGTTGCCGCCTGGCTCGGCTCGGCGGAGAGTACGCTCGACTGGCGGCCCGATATCGTCCATTGCAACGACTGGCAAACCGGGCTGGCTCCGGTCTATCTGAACTATCTGCCGGGACGCAGCGCGAAGTCGCTATTCACCCTTCACAACCTGGCCTTCCAGGGCTTGTTCGACCACGCTTCCCTGTTCGAACTCGGACTGCCGGACGCGGCCTGGGGCATCGACGGCGTCGAGTTCTACGGCTACCTGTCCTTTCTCAAGGCCGGGCTGCAGCATGCCGACGCCATCACGACGGTGAGCCCGACCTATGCCCGCGAAATCCAGACCGATGCCGAAGGCATGGGCATGGGCGGCTTGTTGCGCCATCGCAGCGAAAAGCTCTGCGGCATTCTCAATGGCATCGATACAAGTATCTGGAACCCGGCAAGCGATCCTCATCTCTACCAGACCTACAGCGCCCGCCGCCTCGACGCCAAGGCGACGAACAAGGCCGAACTGCAAGTGGAGCTTGGCCTCGAGCCGCGCCCCGACTTGCCGCTGCTCGGCGTGGTGAGCCGGCTGACCGAGCAAAAGGGACTCGATCTGCTGCTGGATGCAGCGCCGCAAGTGTTCAAGCTGCCGGCACAACTCGTCGTTCTCGGCAGCGGTACGCCGGAACTGCAGCAGGGCTGGGCGGCACTGGCGCGCAAGCATCGCGGTCAATGCGCGGTGACCATCGGCTTCGACGAGGCGCTGGCGCATCGCATCGAGGCAGGCGCCGACATCTTCGTCATGCCGTCGCGTTTCGAACCCTGCGGCCTCAACCAGATGTACAGCCTGCGCTACGGCACGCCCCCGGTGGTGCGCGCCACGGGCGGACTGGCGGATACCGTGATCGACGCCGCCGACGAAAAGCACGGCAACGGCTTCGTCTTCGGCCCGGCTATTGCCGCTGCCATGCTGGAGGCGCTACAGCGCGCCACCACCGCATGGCGCGACCCCGAGCGCTGGCGCAAGCTGCAGAAGCGCGGCATGGCCCGCGATTCGAGCTGGGAAGAGGCGGCCCGGCAGTATGCCGAGCTTTACCAGCGACTGTGATCCTGGAAGCCGCCGCCCGATGCCCAAACCCGTTCTCACGCTGATCGCCGCCGTCGCCCGCAATGGCGTGATCGGCATCGACAACCGCCTGCCCTGGCACCTGCCCGCCGACCTCAAGCACTTCAAGACGCTGACCGTGGACCACACGGTGATCATGGGGCGCAAAACCTGGGAATCGCTGCCGGCGAAGTTTCGACCCTTGCCGGACCGGCGCAACATCGTGGTGACGCGCGACGCCGGCTACCGCGCCGAGGGTGCCACAGTCGCCCTGTCCCTGCCCGCCGCGATTGCCGCGGCGGAGAGCGGCGAAGCCTTCGTCATCGGCGGCGCGGAACTGTATGCGGCGGCACTGCCGCTGGCGGATCGCCTGCAACTGACCGAGATCGATGCGGCATTCGAGGGCGACACCCATTTCCCGGCCATCGACCCCCGTCACTGGCGCGAGACCGCGCGCGAAACGCATCGCGACGAAGCGGGTTTCGACTACGCCTTCGTTAGTTACGAGAAAATCTGAATCGCGATCTCCGGCAGCCGCGGCCAGGCCCACGGCGCCGAACCGAAAGTTCCCGAAGGGACGCACCGCGCTGGCGCTGGCGGGACGGCGGCACTACGGCGTGTAGCCGTCGCTCAGGGTCTGCAGGAAGGCGACGATGTCCTCGACTTCCTGTTCGTTCAGCCCAAGCCGCCCCATTTCCTCTGTGTTCACGTTGCGGCGCACCTCCGCCCGCGGCCAGCAGCGGCGTTGCTGCGCTTCGGCCTCGGTCGCTTCCCCCTTGCAGGCAGGCCGCACGTCGCGGTCGTTGTAGAACGCCACCACGCCGCGCAGTGTCCTGAAATAGCCGTTGTGCATGTAGGGCGCGGTGCGGGCGATGTTGCGCAAGGTCGGCACCTTGAACTTGCCGTCCTCGCTGCGCTTCTTCACGACGCCGCCGAGGCCCCGGTCGACGAACTTCGCTCCCTGCGGGTTCCAGGCCTTGTCCTGCCCGTAGAACGGATTTTCGGGATTCTTCGGCACGCCGAGGTTGTCGTAGGTGAAGTCGGTAAACAGCGGCAGTCCGCCATCCGCACGTCGCTGGCTGGGGTGGCAAGCGGCGCAGTTGCCCTTCTTCTCGTCGTTGAACAGTGCCAGCCCGCGCAATTCCTGACGCGTCAGTTTGGCGCGGCCCTCGAGCCATGCATCGTGTTTGGTGGTGAAGGGCTGAAACTCGGCGGTGCGCTCGAAGGCGGCGAGCGCCGCCACAATGCGCTCAAAGGCCGGCTCGACTACGGCGAGCGCATCCTTGCCGAAGACCTCGTCGAACTGCCCGGCATAGGCCGCGCGGCGCACTTTCTCGACCACCGCGCGCTGGTCCGGGTTGGCCATTTCCAGCGGATCGAGGAAGGGGGCCTTGGCCTGCTCCTCCAGCGTCGCCGCACGGCCGTCCCAGAACTGTCCACCGACATAGACGCCTTCCTGCTTGTCGAAATGAAACGCCGGGGAAAATGCCATGTACATCGCCGATGGCGTGTTGCGGCTGCCGAAGCGCCCGGCATGCACGCCCTTCGAGGTCGGTTTGGCCGTGTCCGGATCGATGAAGGCGACGGCCGGATCGTGGCAACTCGCGCAGGACTGGCCGGCCGGCTCGGACAGCGTGGCATCAAAGAACAGCAGGCGGCCGAGCTGTGCCTTCCCTGCGGCGGCGCTGTCCCCGGCAGCGCAAATGCCTGCCGCCGCGATGAGGCTGGAGGCAAGCAGCGCCGTCAATGCCGGGAAAAACATTTTCACTGCGGAAGTCCTCGTGATCGACACCCCCAGCATATCAACTTTTCCGGGGCGGCCATGGGCCATGGGCCAGGGATTGCTGCGCCGCGCCGGCGCGGCCCGCAAGGGATGCCGTCTCCGGCTCAGCCGGCTGACATGACTATTACTGCGCCACGCAGTCCACGTAGTAACGCACCGCGCCGTTGCTGGCGTCCTTCACCAGACCGTGGATGTCGGTCTCGAAGCCGGGGAACTTCTCGTTGAACTCGCGGGCGAATTTCAGGTAGCGCACGATGGTGCCATTGAAGCGCTCGCCCGGAATCAGCAGCGGAATCCCCGGCGGATAAGGCGTCAGCAGCACCGCGGTGACGCGGTTTTCGAGTTCGTCGATCGAAACGCGATCGATCTCGCGATGCGCCATCTTGGCGAAGGCATCCGCCGGACGCATCGCCGGCACCATGTTCGACAAATACATTTTGGTGGTCAGGCGGGCGATGTCGCGCGCCTTGTACACCTCATGGATCTGGGTGCACAGGTCCTTGAGCCCGACCCGTTCGTAGCGCGGATGCTTGGCGACGAACTCGGGCAGCACCTTCCACAGCGGATGGTTGCGGTCGTAGTCGTCCTTGAACTGCTGCAGCGCAGTCACCAGGGTATTCCAGCGGCCCTTGGTGATGCCGATGGTGAACATGATGAAGAAGGAATAGAGGCCGCACTTCTCGACGATCACGCCGTGCTCGGCGAGATACTTGGTGACGATCGCGGCGGGAATGCCGAAGTCGTCGGAGAAGTCGCCATCGACGTCGAGACCCGGCGTGATGACGGTGGCCTTGATCGGATCGAGCAGGTTGAAGCCCTTGGCCAGCTTGCCGAAGCCGTGCCAGCGGTCGCCGGGCTTGAGCATCCAGGCGTCGCGCTCCTCGATGCCTTCCTCGGACAGGTCGTCCGGGCCCCAGACCTTGAACCACCAGTCGGCGCCCCATTCCTTATCGACCTTGCGCATGGCGCGGCGGAAATCCAGCGCCTCGGCGATCGACTCCTCGACCAACGCCCTGCCGCCGGGCTCTTCCATCATCGCCGCGGCCACGTCGCAGGAGGCGATGATCGAATACTGCGGCGAGGTCGAGGTGTGCATCAGGTAGGCCTCGTTGAACACGTCGCGGTCGAGCTTGTTGTTCTCGGCGTCCTGCACCAGGATTTGCGAGGCCTGCGAGAGGCCGGCCAGCAACTTGTGCGTCGACTGCGTGGAGAAGATCATGGATTCCTTGCAGCGCGGCCTGTCGGCGCCGATGGCGTGGTAGTCGCCGTAGAAATCGTGGAAGGCCGCATGCGGCAGCCAGGCTTCGTCGAAGTGCAGGGTGTCGATCTTGCCGTCGAGCATCTCCTTGATTTCCTCGACGTTGTAGAGGATGCCGTCGTAGGTGCTCTGGGTGATGGTCAGCACGCGCGGCTTGGCGTTCTTGTCGGTGGCGAAGGGATGCGCGGCGATCTTCTTCTGGATGTTCTTCCAGCGGAACTCCTCCTTCGGGATCGGGCCGATGATGCCGAAGTTGTTGCGCGTCGGCATCAGGAATACCGGGATCGCGCCGGTCATCATGATGGCGTGCAGGATCGACTTGTGGCAGTTGCGATCGACCACCACGATGTCGCCCGGCGCCACCGTCGAATGCCAGACGATCTTGTTCGAGGTCGAGGTGCCGTTGGTGACGAAGAACAGATGATCGGCGTTGAAGATGCGCGCGGCGTTGCGCTCGGATGCGGCCACCGGGCCGGTATGGTCGAGCAGCTGGCCGAGTTCTTCGACCGCGTTGCAGACGTCGGCGCGCAGCATGTTCTCGCCGAAGAACTGGTGGAACATCTGGCCCACCGGGCTCTTGAGGAAAGCCACGCCGCCCGAGTGGCCGGGGCAGTGCCACGAATAGGAGCCGTCGGCGGCATAGTGCACCAGCGCGCGGAAGAAGGGCGGCGGCAGCGAATCCATGTAGGTCTTCGCTTCGCGCACGACGTGGCGGGCGATGAATTCCGGCGTGTCCTCGTACATGTGGATGAAGCCGTGCAGCTCGCGCAGGATTTCGTTCGGGATATGCCGGCTGGTGCGCGTCTCGCCGTGCAGGAAGATCGGGATCTCGGCGTTCTTGTAGCGGATCTGCTCGACGAAGGCGCGCAGTTCGGCGATGGTTTCCTTTTCCCGGTTGGCGAGTTCCTCATCGTCGATGGAAAGGATGAAGGCCGAGGCGCGACTCTGCTGCTGGGCGAAGGAGCTCAGGTCGCCGTAGCTGGTGACGCCCAGCACGTCCATGCCTTCCTTTTCGATGGCGTCGGCCAGGGCGCGGATGCCGAGGCCCGAGGCGTTCTCGGAACGGAAGTCCTCGTCGATGATGATGATGGGGAAGTGGAAGCGCACGGCCGTATCCTTCGCTCTAGATCTTCGGCAAGGTCACGCCGACCTGCCCCTGGTACTTGCCGCCGCGATCCTTGTACGAAGTTTCGCAAACTTCGTCGGATTCGAAGAACAGTACCTGGGCGCAGCCTTCGCCGGCGTATATCTTGGCCGGCAGCGGCGTCGTGTTGGAAAATTCCAGCGTCACGTAACCTTCCCATTCCGGTTCGAAGGGCGTCACGTTGACGATGATGCCGCAACGGGCGTAAGTGCTCTTGCCGAGGCAGACGGTAAGCACGTTGCGCGGGATGCGGAAGTACTCCATGGTCCGCGCCAGAGCGAAGGAATTCGGCGGGATGATGCAATGGTCACCGTCCATCTCGACGAAGGAATTCGGATCGAAATTCTTCGGGTCCACGATGGTCGAGTAGATATTGGTGAACACCCGGAATTCGCGCGAGCAGCGAATGTCGTAGCCATAGCTCGACGTGCCGTAGGAGACGATCTTGCGGCCGTCGATCTCGCGCACCAGCTCGGGCTCGAAGGGTTCGATCATTCCGTGCTGGGCCGCCATGCGGCGGATCCACTTGTCAGACTTGATGGTCATGTTTCATCCGGAGAAAACGAAGTTTCAGTGAAGGCTAATGCCTGGTTTTCGGCGTTAAGCGAAGCGGCCGTAACTAAAGGGATTCAAGGGGGCGCAGTATACGGCCTGCGCGGCTTTCAGGACAGCAGTCCGGCCAACCGGGCCACGCCGGCCTGCGGGTCGGCCCGCGCAATCGCCACCAGAGGAATTCCCGCCGCGTGGCGCGACAGGGTTTCCAGCGTGGCATCGAGCGTAACGGCCGAATCCGGCGATTCGTTGACGGCAATCGCCGTGACGCCAGCGCCGACTTCTGCCAGTGCCGCGAGCGCGGTCAGCGCATGACTCAGGCTGCCCAGGTAGCTGCCGGCCACCAGGATGCAAGGCAGGCCGCTGGCGGCGATCCAGTCGCGCACGGTATGGGTGGCGTCCAGCGGCGCCATGACGCCGCCGACGCCCTCCACCAGGCAAGGATCAAAGTTGGCGTTGGCTCGCTCTGCGTGCCTGGGATTCCCCTGCGGGGGCAGGCAACGGCGGGTAAAGACGACCAGTTCGTCGAAATCGATCCGGCGTCCTTCGCGCGCCGCCGCCATATCCGGCGACAAGGGCGCGGCGAAACGCCAGGGCGCGATGGCATCCAGTTCGACAGCGCTCGCTTCGCGGCCCAGCGCCGCCAGCAGTGCTCCGGCATCACTCGCCTGCGGCTGCGCCGGATCGAAGCCGGACAGCACCGGCTTGAAGGCCGCTACGCTGCGCCCCCCGGCCCGCCAGTGACGCAGCAAGGCGCAGGCAAGCCAGGTCTTGCCGATGTCGGTACCGGTGCCGGTGATAAAATGCGCCTCCACCCTGCTTCTCCTTTTTTGCTGCTGCTGGCGCGCCATTCTAGCCGCCGCCGCCTGCCGGTTCCCACAATGTCCGAAGCCCGTGACTGGCTCACCGAGGGCCTGCCCCACATCTGGCTGCCCTACACCCAGATGGCCACCGCCGCGCCACCGCTGGCAGTGGTTGCCACGCAGGGCGCGCGCATCCGCCTCGGCGACGGCCGCGAACTGATCGACGGCATTTCCTCGTGGTGGACCGCCTGCCACGGCTACAACCATCCGCACATCCGCGCCGCCGTCGAACGGCAGCTCGCGACCCTGCCCCATGTGATGTTCGCCGGGCTGGTGCATGAGCCGGCGCTGAGGCTGGCGCAACGACTGGCCGCGCTGTTGCCGGGCGACCTCGAGCGGGTCTTCTTCACCGAATCCGGTTCGGTGGCCGTGGAAGTCGCGCTCAAGATGGCCATCCAGTACTGGCGCAACAAGGGTCAGGCGGAAAAGAAGCGCATCGTCTACTTCTGCCACGCCTATCACGGCGACACCTTCGCCACGATGGCGCTGTGCGACCCCGAGGAGGGCATGCACACGCTGTTCGCCGGGACCATGCCCGACCAGTTGATGGCCGAGCTGCCGAGCGACGAGAGCCTGCGCCACGCCTTCGAGTTGCTGCTGGAAACCCACGGTGAACGGCTTGCCGCAGTCATCATCGAGCCGCTGGTGCAGGGCGCCGGCGGCATGAAGATGCACGACGCCCCCACGCTTGCTTTCATTGCCGAAGCCTGCGCCCGCCACGACGTGCTGCTGATCGCCGACGAGATCATGACCGGCTTCGGCCGCAGCGGACGGATGTTCGCCTGCGAGGAGGCAAATGTCGTTCCCGACATCATCTGCCTGTCAAAGGCGCTCACCGGCGGTACGCTGCCGCTGGCCGCCACCGTGGCGCGCCGCCATGTGTTCGAGGCCTTCCTCGCCGACGACCCGGCCGCCGCACTGATGCACGGGCCCACCTACATGGCCAATGCACTGGCCTGCGCCGCGGCGAATGCTTCGCTCGATTTGTTCGCGAGCGAGCCGCGGCTGGCGCAGGTGGCGGCGATCGAGGCGCAGTTGAGCGCAGAACTCGCGCCCTGCCGCGAACTCGGCGGCGTCGCCGAGGTGCGCGTCAAGGGCGCCATCGGC
>JBAZOF010000059.1:0-13520 GCA_041648855.1 Sulfuritalea sp.
GGCGGTGTGGTGCAAGGCCAACATGAAGAAGCCGATCGTCGGTTTCATCGCCGGAGTTACGGCGCCGGCCGGCAAGCGCATGGGACATGCCGGCGCGCTGATTTCCGGCGGTGCCGATACGGCCGATGCGAAGCTCGCGATCATGGAGGAATGCGGCTTCACGGTGACGCGCAACCCGTCGGAGATGGCCAAGCTGCTCAAGGCGCTGTTGAAGTAGCAAAGTCGGCGCTGGCGACACGCCAAAAAGCCGCACCGGTGCAAGCCGGGGCGGCTTTTTTGTGCATAGAATGGCACCACGGCCGGGCGAGCGAGGGCCAATGTCATGAAATTGATTGACGGAGTTGATGCAGGACTGTAAGAATTGCGTTTATTGTCCTGTTTTAATGGGGGCTCTCACACAGGGTAGCGACCAATGAAGAAGGCGGACTTCTGGAAGAGTGACTGGTTCTTCGGTGTTGTGGTCAGCGTCGTCGTGCTGATTCTAGGTAATGGCGAGTTGTTGCAGGGCCTGGAGCGCAAGGCCTATGACATGGGTGTGGCGGCGGCTTCGCGCATCCCCTCGGACAAGGTTGCAGTCATTGCAATCGACAAACCCAGCCTGGATAACATCGGCCGCTGGCCTTGGTCGCGCGAGATCATGGCGGACATGGTGGACAAGCTGGCGTCCGCCAAGGCCAAGGTGATTGCCACCACGGTGTTCTACTCCGAGCCGCAGCGCGATCAGGGCTTGGCCTATATCAACAAGCTGATTGAAACCTGCGGTGTGACCTTGCCGTCCGTGGTGGCCGTCGCCGCAACGCCGGCAGCGCCTGCGGTATCGGTGCCTGGCGATGCAGCAGCAGTCCCCGCGCCCGCGCCGGCTGAAGTCGCGCCGCCCCCCGCGCCCGCGCCTTCGTCCTGTCCGCAAATCGAGTCGATACTGCTCGACGCAGACCAGAAGCTGAATACCGACCGTCGCTTGGCCGACGCCTTCGCCAAGGCGGGCAATGTTGCGTTGCCGATGCTGTTCGTCGTGGGCGAGCCGCGCGGGCGGCCCGACAAGGACCTGCCCGATTACGTGAAGAAGAATGCGGTGAAGCTTTCGGGTGCCACCGAGGCTCCGCCCTGGCCGACGCTCGGCGTAGATGCGGGCGTAATCGAGCCGCTGGGCAAGGTGGCGACTGCCATCGGCCACCTGAACGTGATCGCGGATGTGGATGGCGCGATCCGCACCGAGCCCCTGGTGCTGGCCCACTTCGATCAGGCCTATCCGTCCCTGTCCCTGCTGGTGGCGGCGAAAAGTCACAATTTGACCGTGGCGGACATTCAGGTGACGGCCGGCGAATCGGTCAAGCTGGGCAAGCTCAAGATCGGCACCGACATCGATACGCGGATGCTGACCTTCTATTACAAGGACCGTGACGGCAGCCCCGCCTTCCAGGTCGATTCGTTCTTCGATGTGAAAAGCGGAAAGATCCCCTACGAGAAGTACCGCGACAAGATTGTCCTGATCGGGCCGACGTCTTCTTCGGTAGGCAGCGTGTTCGTCACTCCAATCAATCCCGCCATGCCTGCCGTGCTGATGCAGGCGCATGCGGTATCCAGCCTGCTATCAGAGCATTTCTTTGTCGCGCCGACTTGGGGCATCTGGGTTGAAAGGCTGGTGCTCCTGCTGATCGCCGCATACCTGATTGTCCTGCTGCCGAGAATCAAGGCGGGCATGGCCGCGGCGATAACCGTCGGCCTGCTGGTGGCGTTGATCACCGTCCATTTCGTGCTGATGACGACACAACTGATGTGGATTCAGTTGATGGTGCCGGCGACACTGCTGCTGGTCGGTCATTTGCTGCTCACCGTCAAGCGTTTCGTCGTGACCGAGCGCGGCAAGGAAAAGTCCGATGCCGATTCGGCCGAATCCAACCGCATGCTGGGTCTCGCCTTCCAGGGCCAGGGCCAACTCGACATGGCCTTCGACAAGTTCCGCAAGTGCCCGATGGACGAGCAGTTGATGGAGAACATGTACAACCTTGCGCTCGATTTCGAACGCAAGCGGCAGTTCAACAAGGCCGAGGCGGTGTTCCGCTACATCTTCGATTTCAACCCGAAATTCCGCGACATCGAGTCGCGCGTGAATCGTGCCAAGCAGCTTTCGGAAACCGTGATTCTCGGCGGCGGCAGCGGGGGACGCAGCAACGCCAGTCTGATCGATACGGCAGGCAACGTGGAAAAGCCGATGCTGGGTCGCTACGAGATCGAGAAGGAACTGGGCAAGGGGGCGATGGGTGTGGTCTATCTGGGTCGCGACCCGAAGATCAATCGCATCGTCGCGATCAAGACCATGGCGCTGTCACAGGAGTTCGAGGCCGACGAACTGGTCGAGGTCAAGGAGCGCTTCTTCCGCGAGGCCGAAACCGCCGGGCGCCTCAATCATCCCAACATCGTCACGATGTTCGATGCCGGCGAGGAGCACGATCTCGCCTATATCGCGATGGAATTTCTCAAGGGCAAGGATCTCGTTCCCTATGCCAAGCCGGGCAATCTGATGCCGCTGCCGCGCGTCATGAGCATTGTCGCGCGGGTTGCCGATGCGTTGTCCTACGCGCACGAAAACAATGTGGTGCATCGCGACATCAAGCCTGCGAACATCATGTACGAGCCCGAGTCCGACCAGGTCAAGGTGACCGATTTCGGCATTGCGCGCATTACCGATTCGTCGAAGACCAAGACCGGCATGGTGCTCGGCACGCCGAGCTATATGTCGCCGGAGCAGTTGGCCGGCAAGAAGATCGACGGCCGTTCCGACCTGTTCTCTCTAGGCGTGATGTTGTATCAGATGGCCTGCGGCAAGCTGCCTTTCGAGGGCGATTCCATGGCGCAACTGATGTTCCGTATTGCAAACGAGCCGCATCCGGACATTCGCAGTTTCAATCCCGACCTGCCGGACTGCCTGCTGGCGATCATCGACAAGGCGCTGACCAAGGATCCAGACGCGCGCTACCAGACCGGTGCGGAATTCGCCCGGGATATTCGCACCTGCGTAGCGATGAATAGCACCGCCGCAGGCGCCGCCGCCGATGACTCCGGCGTCGATATCAGCATTTAGGGGCCCGAGCCATGGATATGACTGCCGTTCTGGAGATTGTCACCCGCAGCGATCCGGGTATGGTGCGCTCGAACAACGAAGACTCGGTCATGGCCAACCCGCTGCGCGGGTTTGCCGTGCTGGCCGACGGCATGGGCGGCTACAATGCGGGCGAGGTAGCCAGCGGCATTGCAACGTCGCTGCTGGGCACTGAACTGGAAAAGGCCTTCATCGAGCGTGAACCGAGCAGCAAGGAGGCTTCTGGCAAATCCTGGGCACATGTCGCGCTCGAGAAGGAAATGGCCCATGTCAATGTCGCGATCTACCGCAAGGCACAGAACGAACCGCAGTGCGCCGGGATGGGCACGACGCTGGTGGTGGGTATCTTTCACGACAATCGTGTGACCGTCGGCCACATCGGTGATTCGCGGCTGTACCGCATGCGAGGCGAGACCTTTCAGCAGATTACGCGTGATCATTCACTGCTGCAGGAGCAGATCGAGGCAGGCATCATCACCCTCGAGCAGGCGCGCCATTCTCAGAACAAGAATCTGGTCACCCGTGCCGTCGGCATTGATCCCGAGGTTGAGGCGGAGATACACGATCACGAGGTATTGCCGGGCGACGTTTATCTGTTTTGTTCCGACGGCCTCAACGACATGGTTGAGGATGACGAAATTGCTATGACTCTGGGCGCTTTGTCGGCCAATCTGGAGTTGTGTGCGATGCAATTGGTGCAGATGGCCAACGACAACGGTGGCCGCGACAATGTCTCGATAATCCTGGTCAAGGTGAAGGGCGAATATCCGGCCGCGCGCGGCTGGTGGCCCCGTTTCCTGGCTTGGTTCAAGTAATGCAGCGCTCAGTGACCTCGAAGGACGAAAACAATGGCTAAGCTCATACTCAGCATGGAAACCACAATGCTCAAGGAAATTCCCTTGACCAAGGAGCGCACCACGATCGGTCGCAAGCCGCATAATGACATCCAGATCGACAATCTGGCAATTTCCGGCGAACACGCGGTGGTGATCACCATCCTCAATGATTCCTTTCTGGAGGACTTGGGCAGCACCAACGGCACCTTCGTCAACGGCCAGTCGGTCAAGAAGCATTTCCTGCAGAACGGCGACACCATTGAACTTGGCAAATACCGGCTGAAGTATGTCAGCGAGGTTCCACAGCAGACTTCCAACGCGGACTTCGAGAAAACCATGATCCTGCGCCCTGGTGCCGCGCAAAAGCCTGCGCCCGCGCCCGCGGCTACCCCTGCCGCACCCGCCGCATCCGCCGCACCTGCCGCGTCCGCTGCGCCTGGAGCGGTTCCGGCTGCTGCCGTCCCTCCCCATCTGTCAACCTCTCCGGGCATGGTCCCGCAACAGCCGGCAGCCGCAGCCCCGGCGGCGCCAGCGCTGCTCCTCGGGGCAATCCAGATACTTTCCGGCGGCAATGCCGGCAAGGAGATGGAGCTGACCAAGACCCTGACTACGCTCGGCAAGCCGGGCGTCCAGGTGGCCGTCATTGCGCGTCGTCCGCATGGCTACTTCATTACCCATGTCGAAGGCGCCAGCTTTCCGGTGGTCAATGGTTCGGCGATCGGGACCCAGGCGCATCAACTGGCGGACCACGACGTGATTGAATTGGCCGGCATCAAGATGGAATTCTTCTTGAAGAGCTGAGGCAGAAGAAGCGATCATGGAGATCTCTTGAAACAGTATCTTCCTCGTTACGTACTTGGATTCTTGATTCTTCTGGTCCTGCTCGGCCATTCTGCGCGCATTTACCAGATACCTTTCATCAATCATCTGGACGCGCTTATCTATGATGTGAAAGTGCGTCTGACGATGCCGCAAGCCGTCGACGAGCGCGTGGTGATACTGGACATCGACGAAAAGTCGCTCGCCGAACAGGGGCGGTGGCCGTGGGGTCGCGACAAGCTGGCGATCTTGATGAACAAGCTGTTCGATGACTACGGAGTCAAGTTGGTCGGCTTCGACGTTGTCTTCGCCGAGCCTGACGAGAGTTCCGGCCTCAAGTCGCTGGAGGCCTTGGCGAAGAAGGAGCTGAAGGATGTAGGGGGCTTTCAATCGACCCTGCGGGAATTGCGGCCTCAGCTCGATCACGATGCACGCTTCGCTGCAGCTCTGAAGAATCGAGCGGTCATCCTTGGTTACTACTTCTCCAGCAAGGAGGGCGGCATAAGTTCAGGAGCGGCTCCGGAACCGGTATTCCCCGCGGGCACGTTCAATGGCCGCAATGTTGCCTTCACGCAGTGGGTCAGTCATGGCGGCAATCTGCCCGAATTCCAGAAGGCAGCAGCAGGCGGCGGCCATTTCAATCCATTGGTAGACATTGATGGCATCTCGCGTCGGGTGCCTTTGCTGGTCGAGTACAAGGGGCAGTACTACGAGTCACTCTCTCTGGCGATGGTTCGCAATCTGCTCGGCAATCCACCGATCACCCCGGGCTATCCGGAAAATGCGCCAGGAGCCTATGCGGGAATGGAGTGGCTGGACCTCAAGGCGGCCGGCGGTGGGGTGATGCGCATTCCAGTGGACGAAAATGCGGCGACGCTGATTCCCTATCGCGGCTATCAGGGAAGCTTTCCCTATATATCGATCACCGATGTTCTCAACGATAGGATTCCCAAGGAAAAGCTCGCCGGGCGCGTGATGGTGGTCGGCACTACGGCACCGGGGCTCATGGACTTGCGGGCAACGCCGGTGGGGGCGGCTTATCCCGGGGTCGAGATTCACGCCAACCTGATCGCCGGCATGCTCGACGGCGTGGTGAAGCACAAGCCACCTTATATTCTCGGCGCCGATGTGATGCTGGTGCTGATTGCGGGTGCCGTGATGGCTTTCCTGTTGCCGATGCTGTCGCCGCTGCGCGCGACGATCGTCGGCGTCATCGTCTTGTTGCTGCTGCTCAGCGTGAATTTCAGCTTCTGGCACGTCTCCAATGTCGTTCTGCCGCTGGCCAACGGCATGATTGCGGTCGTGCTCCTTTATGCGATGAACATGTCCTGGGGCTACTTCGTCGAGTCGCGAACCAAGCGCCAGCTGACGGGATTGTTCGGCCAGTATGTGCCGCCGGAACTGGTTGAGGAGATGAGCCGCGACCCGGAGAACTACAGCATGGCCGGACGCAAGGCCGAACTCACTGTGCTGTTTTCCGATATACGGGGATTCACCACGATTTCCGAAGGGCTGGAACCGAACGAATTGGCTACCTTGATGAACCAGTATCTTGGGGCCATGACCCTGATCGTGCGCAAGCACCGGGGGACGCTGGACAAGTATATCGGTGACGCCATCATGGCATTCTGGGGCGCGCCGGTCGACGATCCCGAACATGCGAAAAATGCCGTCCTTACCGGGCTTGAAATGCATGTTGCGCTGCATGAACTGAACAAGGATCTGGTGGCGCACGGCGGACCCGAACTCAAGATTGGTGTCGGCGTCAATACGGGCCCGATGACCGTCGGCGACATGGGATCGCCGGTGCGGCAGTCCTACACGGTTATGGGCGATGCGGTGAACCTCGGCTCGCGTCTGGAGGGGATCACCAAGCAGTACGGGGTTGGCATGATCGTGGGTGAAAGCACCCGCGATATGGTGAAGAAGGAATTCGTCTTCCGCGAACTGGATCGCGTGCGCGTTAAAGGCAAGGCAGACCCGGTCGGGATTTATGAACCGGTCGGCGAGGAGGGCAAGGTCTCGCAAGAGGAAATGGACGAGATCAAGCTATGGAACCAGGCTTTGCGTGCCTACCGTGCGCAGGACTGGGACAAGGCGGAGCTAACGCTGATGAATCTTCAGCGCATGAAACCGCGCTATCTCTATGATCTGTACGTCAAGCGTGTCGAGCACCTGCGCAAGGAGCCGCCCGGAGAAAACTGGGACGGCGTCACCATTTTCGAAACAAAATGAGACAATACTTGTCATCCTTCTTCCCAAGCAAGAGGGCGAAACCGGTTCAACCGCTTGCGTGGTTTCCGGTTGTTGAATGGCCGCCGGCTTGGGGCGGCCCGGCACAGGCGGCCACAAAAAAATGAAGGTACGCATTCTCGGTTGTAGCGGCGGAATCGGCGGACGGCATCTGCGAACCACGTCGCTGTTGGTCGACAATGACATTTTGATCGACGCCGGAACCGGAGTCGGCGATCTGGCGATCGCCGAACTTGTCCAGATCGATCACGTCTTCATCACCCACTCGCATCTGGATCACGTCGCTTGTCTCCCCTTCATGGTCGATACGGTGGGCGATATGCGCAATCGCCCGCTGATAGTCCATGCGACCGAGGCGACGCTTGAAATCATCCGCGCGCATATTTTCAACTGGGCCATCTGGCCCGACTTCAGTCAGATACCGACGGCGGAGAAGCCTTTTCTCCGTTTTTCTCCGATACGCGTGGGCGAGGCGATAGACCTGGACGGACGTAAGGTGATTCCGCTGCCGGCGAATCACACGGTGCCGGCGGTCGGCTATCAGCTTGATTCCGGACAGGCAAGCCTGGTATTCACCGGCGATACCGGGCCGTGTCCCGAACTGTGGCAGACCATCAACAGTATTCGCAATCTGCGCTACCTGATCATCGAGTGCGCGTTTTCCGATCGGGAAAAGCGGCTGGCAGTGGCGTCGCTGCATTTGTGCCCGAGCATGCTGCTGGAGGAACTGACCAACCTGCAGCGCGACGCCGAAGTTTTCATCACTCATCTGAAGCCCGGACAAATCGAGTTGACCATGCAGGAGATCGAAGACTGCATTGGCGAGTTCCGCCCGGGCATGCTGCAGAACAATCAGCTGTTCGAGATCTGACCATGGCTGAACCGGTGAGCATCGACCTGCTGGCCCGCTTGCAACCGCTGACGTTGCTGAGTAGCGGGGGCCTGCGCGAGCTATTGCCACGTTGCCGAATGCACTCCTTCACGCGCGGCAGCGACCCATTTGGCACTGGCGGTTGGAGCGGCCAAGTAGTCTACCTGGTGCGGGGGCAACTTCTGGCGAGCATGCCGGACGGTACTTCGCGGGTTCTGGTCGGCGGCCATGATCTTGCTACTGAGCCGGTGGCGCGCCCGGGGAAGACGCCGGTGTCGAGCAAGGCTATCACCGATGTCGAACTGCTCAGCCTGGAGGAAGATCTGCTGGATATCGTCGTGACCTGGAACCAGTTGGCCGCTCCCGGCGACGGCGAGCAGGGCAGCGATGAGCAGACCGACTGGCGAATGATGTCCGGGATGTTGGGCGTGGATAACATAACGGTCGGTGTGTTTGCTTCCCTGCCCCCGGCCCATATCCAATCGCTGTTGGCCAAGTTCAGCCGCGTCCCGGCGAAGCGTGGCCAGACCATCATCAAGCAGGGCGACCCCGGTGATTACTACTACCTTATCGAACGCGGACGTTGCAAGGTTTCCCGCCTCGTCGCCGGTTCCCCCGTGCAGCTGGCAGAACTCAAGGAGGGTGACGCGTTCGGCGAGGAGGCCCTGGTGGCCGATACGGTGCGCAACGCGACCGTGACCATGAATACCGATGGCGTGCTGCTACGCTTGTCGAAGCAGGATTTCAACGAACTGCTGCGCGCCCCTCTGCTGCAGAGCGTGACGGGTGCCGAGGCCGAGCGGAGGGTTGCTGCTGGCGCGACATGGATTGATGTTCGTTTCCCGGCCGAATATCAAAGTGACGGCTATCCGGGCGCCATCAACATCCCGCTCAACGATATTCGTCAGGCCTCGGCGGCGCTCGATCCTGCAAAGGAATATATCGTTTATTGTCAGACGGGACGCCGCAGTTCCGCCGCTGCTTTTTTGCTTTCCCAGCGAGGGTTTCATGCCGTCCTGCTTGACGGCGGCATGAGGGCGCGCGCTGGTGCCATGGAGTCAGTCGAATGAGTGCCGTTCCTGCTGCACCCGCCGAGGCCGCTGCGTCCGATGTAGACTCCCGCCTGGCGTTTTTCAAGAATCTTCAGGTCGTCACCAACAAGGTTCATGCCACCTCCAACATCGACGAAATCATGCTGGAGCTGTCGGGCGATATCTGCAGTTTGTTCAATGCCGACCGCCTGACGATCTACTCGGTCGGTGAGGACAAGGCTTCCATTGTTTCCAAGGTCAAGACGGGTCTGAATTCCTTCAAGGATCTGCGTCTTCCGATCGCCGACCAGAGTATCGCCGGCCACGTCGCGCTGGCGAAAAAGACCGTGAACATCCGCGACGTCTATGATGACGCGGAACTCAAGGCAATCAACCCGTCGCTGCGCTTTCTGCAGGAGGTCGACAAACGAACAGGATATCGCACCAAGCAGATGCTGGTGGCGCCGGTCGTCGATGCGCAGAGCGGCGAGCTGCTCGGCGTCGTCCAGATCATCAACAACAAGGCGGGGACTCCTTTTGCCGCCATTGCGCAGGAAGGTGCCAAGGGGCTGTGCGAGACGCTGGCGATCGCCTTCAACCAGCGCAGCAAACCGGCGCAGGCCGTCAAGACAAAGTACGACTTCCTGGTGTCCGATGCCGTCATTTCGCCGCAGGAACTGGAACTGGCAACGCGCACCGCGCGACGGAAGAATCTCGACATCGAAGAAGTCCTGGTCAACGAGTTCCAGGTCAAGCATCAGGCTTTGGGCACTGCCCTGGGCAAGTTCTTCAACGTCCCCTACGAGCCGTTCAGGGCCGATCGCATCAAACCAGTAGACCTCCTGAAGAATCTCAAACGGGACTTTCTGGAACAGGCCAAATGGGCCCCCGTGGAGGAGGGACCAGAAGGCGTGATGGTTGTCTGCATGGATCCGGAGCAGGTCAAGGGATCGCGTGTGGTCAACAATGTCTTCCCGCGGGCAAAGGTCGCTTACCGGGTCACCACCAACCACGAGTTCATACAGACGCTCGATCAGCTGTTTGGTGCTGCCGGAGTTCCCGGCTTCACCGACGACAGTTCGGTCGGCGATCTGCTGTCGACTCTCGATCAGGATGAGGGTGAAGGCGAAGGCGGCGTCGGCGACGACATTTCCGCGGCGGCCGACAACGAACTGGTCAAGCTGGTCAACAAGATCATCATCGATGCCTATCAGATGGGCGCCTCCGATATTCACATCGAGCCGGGCCTGGGCAAGGACAAGGTGCTGATCCGCTTCCGTCGCGATGGTTCGCTGCAGAAATATATCGAGGTGCCGGCCAGCTATCGCAATGCGATGGTGGCGCGTCTCAAGATCATGTGCGACCTGGATATCGCCGAGCGTCGCAAGCCGCAGGACGGCAAGATCAAGTTCAAAAAATACGGGCCGCTGGACATCGAACTGCGGGTGGCGACAATTCCAACTTCAGGTGGTGTCGAAGACGTCGTGATGCGTATTCTCGCCGGTGGCGAACCGATCCCGCTGGACAAACTGGGCGTGCTGCCGACCAATCTGACCAAGCTCAAGGCGACGATTTCCAAGCCTTACGGACTCTTCTTTGTCTGCGGCCCGACCGGTTCCGGCAAGACAACTACGCTGCACTCGGTGCTGGGTTATCTCAACACCGTGGATACCAAGATATGGACTGCCGAAGATCCGGTGGAAATCACACAGAAAGGCCTGCGCCAGGTTCAGGTCAACAAGAAGGTGATGGACTTTCCGATGGTGATGAAGGCCTTCTTGCGAGCCGATCCGGACATCATCATGGTGGGCGAAATGCGCGATGCCGAAACTACCGGCATCGGCATCGAGGCATCGCTTACCGGCCACCTGGTGTTCGCCACGCTGCACACCAACAGTGCGCCTGAATCGATCATTCGTCTGCTCGACATGGGCATGGATCCTTTCAACTTCTCCGACGCCCTGCTCGGAATTCTCGCCCAGCGCTTGGCCAAGCGTTTGTGCAAGTGCAAGGAAAGCTATACGCCCGACGCGGACGAAGTTCGGCTGTTCATGAAAGAGTATTGCAGCGAACTGGAAAACACCGAGATTTTCCAGAAAGACATGAAGGCTGCCTACGCTGCGACGGAAGAGCGCCTGATCAAGGACTATGGCAAGGATGGCCATCTGGTTTTCACCCGGGCCAAGGGTTGCGACGCCTGCGGCGGCAGCGGCTACAAGGGGCGGGTTGGCTTGCATGAGTTGATGATCGGCACGGAGCCGCTGAAGAAGCTGATACAGGAACACGCCCGCGTAGTGCAACTGTTCGCCCAGGCGCTGGCGGATGGCATGCTGACCCTGAAGATGGATGGTCTCGAAAAGGCCCTGCAGGGGGTGACCGACCTCAAGCAGGTGCGGGCTGTCTGCATCAAGTAGGTAATGGGGATGGATAGTTCCAGCGATTTGTTCCGCCGCCTCGAACAACTGAATGCCATTGGCGCCGCGCTCTCCAAGGAGCGCGACATCAATCGGCTGCTCGAGTCCATCCTCGTCGCCGCGAAGACAATTACCCATGCCGACGGCGGAACGCTGTATCGCATGACGGAGGATGGTCAGGCGCTGCGCTTCGAGATTCTGCGCACCGACTCGCTGCACATCGCAATGGGCGGCACCACCGGCAATCCCATCAACTTCCCGAATTTGCCGTTGAAGAACGAGCAGGGCGCGGCCAACGACTCGATGGTGGCCGCCTATGCCGCCATTCACGACAAGACGGTCAATATTGGCGATGCCTATACCGAGGCGGGCTTCGACTTCTCCGGCACCCGGAGTTTCGATCAGCGCACGGGCTATCGCTCGCAGTCGTTCCTCACGGTGCCGATGAAGAACCATGAGGGCGAAATCATTGGTGTGCTGCAACTCATCAACGCCATTGATCCGCTGAGCCATCAGGTAAAGACGTTTTCATCGGCCGATCAGAGCCTTGCCGAATCGCTAGCTTCACAAGCGGCCATCGCCCTGACCAATCGCCTGCTGATCACCCAGCTCGAAGAGCTCTTCGAGTCCTTCATCAGCCTGATCAACCTGGCGATCGACGAGAAATCGCCCTATACCGGCGGCCACTGCCAGCGGGTGCCGGCCCTGACGATGATGTTGGCCGAGGCGGCAGACGCAACGCAGGCAGGTCCGCTGGCCTCATTCAGGATGGACGAGCGCGACCGCTACGAACTCAAGATCGCCGGCCTCTTGCACGATTGCGGCAAGGTCACGACGCCTGTTCATGTGGTCGACAAGGCTACCAAGCTGCAAACCCTCTTCGATCGCATAAGTCTGGTTGACACCCGTTTTGAAGTGCTCAAGCGCGACGCCGAGATTCATGCCCTGCGCAAGCAGCTGGCACTGCGCGGAAGCGGCGAAGTCGCGGCAGACGACGCGATCTGGCAGCAATACCACGATGAAGTCCGTGCGCTTGACGAAGATCGCGAGTTCCTGCGCAAGACCAATGTCGGTGGCGAGGCGATGAAGGATGCGGATCTGCAGCACGTGCGTGACATCGGCAGCGGGCGAAAGTGGCGCAATGTCGATGGCGTCGAAACCGAGTTCCTTACCGCCGACGAGGTCGACAACCTGACCATCCGCGCCGGCACCCTGACGCTGAAGGAACGCGACATCATCAATCACCACATCGTTGCCACCATAAAGATGCTGGAGCAACTGCCGTGGCCGAAACACCTGACCCGGGTACCCGAGTACGCTGGCGGGCATCACGAGCGCATGGATGGCAAGGGCTATCCCAGGGGCCTCACTCGCGAGCAGATGTCGGTGCAGGCAAGGATGATGGGTATCGCCGACATCTTCGAGGCCCTGACCGCCCGCGACCGACCCTACAAGCACGGCATGAAGCTGTCGCAGGCCATGGGCATCATGGCCAATTTCAAGAAGAATGGCCATATCGATCCCGACCTGTTCGACGTTTTCGTCAAGCAAGGCGTTTATCGACGCTATGCGGAGCAGTTTCTCGATCCGGCGCAGATTGACGGGGTCGATGAGTTGGCCCTGACGGGATAGGCGCCCTTCCTGGTTGGGTTGAAAGCGCGGTCAAGATGGCACGTGCCAAGTGGGGATCTGCGGCAAGCATTTCGGGCGATGATGGGCCGCCCGTATCATTGTTGGTCGCCGTGACGCCAGCGCCGACTTTTCGGCATCCGATCAGTAGGGTTCGATGCAATTGAAGACTTGGGCGGCGAATTGGGTCATCGTCTTGCTGCATGACGGGATGGGGCGGGAATGTGACGTTTTTTGTCACATGGTGATGGGCCACTGGTACTCAGAGGTATGGTTTTGCGTTGGCACGGTTTGTGCCTTATCTTATCCAGCGACAGATGTCGTTACTTTGCCTAAAGGAGAATCTGCATGAAAAAGTCGTTGCAAAAGGGTTTTACCCTCATCGAACTGATGATCGTGGTTGCGATTATCGGCATTCTGGCGGCCATCGCGATTCCGCAGTTCACGGAATACACCAAGAAGGCTGAGAACAAGGCGGCACAATCTGATGCCCGCAATGTTCTGACCTCCGCTATCGCCAACTCGAACTAAGAATCGGAGACCACGATGAAAATGAAAATTATCGCT
>JBAZOF010000060.1:0-13019 GCA_041648855.1 Sulfuritalea sp.
TTCGATAGACCAAATCCCCAACGTCGAGTATCTCGGCGATGCCACGCCCTTCGTCGGCCGCATCCGCGAGATCATCGAGGTCATCCAGCTGTTCGAGGACTTCGAGGCCGACGAGCTGGAAGGGCTTGCGCGCTACATGCGCTGCTACCGCGCGCCGGCGGGCACCGAAATCATCCGCGAGGGCGACGACGGCGATTTCATGCTGTTGCTGCTGGATGGCGCCATCGAGATCATCAAGAAGGATGTACGCGGGCTGCCGCAGATCATGGGCAGTGCCGGTCCGGGCAAGACCCTGGGCGAAATGTCGCTGATCGACGGCGAACCGCGCTTTGCCAGTTGCGTGGCGCTCGATACCATCGAAATCGCCGTGCTGGATCGCGCAAGCCTTTCGCACATGCTTACCGAAGAGCCGCGCATCGGCATCAAGCTGATGATGGAACTGCTGATGCTGCTCAATCAGCGGCTGCGCAGCGTCAGCGCGCAACTCATGGACTGTGTGGAAGCGCGGCGTTCGCGCATTCGCTAGGCAGCCTGCCGCGCGCTTTGCTTCAGCGCGCGACCGGGAATACCGGGAAAACTTCTGGATCGTCGCCGTGGTCGAGCAGCACCGAGCGCACCCGTGCCTGCCAGTTCTCGCGGAATTGCGCCGTTTCTTGCAGCGTGGCGCTGCCGTCGAGGCACTTCTGCATCAATTCGACTGTCTGCGGGGCGAAGGGAACGCCTTGCAGGCGCGCTGCGACATCGACGGCCTGGCCGGTATCCACCCGCGTGAAGCGAATCTCATCGGCGACATCGGCGGAAAAATACAGCAGCTTGCGCCGGTCGAAGCGCCCACCGATGCCCTTGAAGCCTGTGTCATGCGTGGCGCCGGTGAGCATGGCGACGACGTTGGCGATCACGCCGGTGACGCCCGACAACAGTTCCTGGCGGAATTCGACGCGAATCCCGCCGCGTTGCGGCAGTGAGTCGGGGTAAAGGCTGCCCAGCGCCTTCAGCGTCATCCAGTAGGCCGCGGCAACGGTCGGGCAGGAGTGGCCGGCCAGCTTGACCGCATCGATGTAGCGGTACTCGATGCGGCCGTCCTCCGCGGCGCCGAGGAACTCGGCCAGCGGGTCATAAACGATGAGGCTGCGCACCTGGCCGTAGAAGGCCGGCGTCTGCATCGCGCTGGTCCTATTTCTTCTTCACGAAGTCGATCACGATGTTGCCGGGTTCGCGCGCCTTGTAGGTGATTTCGACCGCGTCGCCGTAGCGTTGCACGAGCTGGTCGAGCAGCGGCAGGGGATCGTGGTCATTGACGAAACGCATCGTCTCGCCGGCGCGGAGCGCGTCCAGCGAACCGAAGATGGCCGCATGGCGAAAACGCTTGGCAATGCCGCGGGCGTCGAAGGGATAGATCGAATCGGGGGACAGATGAACGTGCATGGCGTGGCTTCCTGTGGGTTGGAGTAGGCCCACTATGCACCTGCACGCCCGCCGGGAAATTGATGCAAATCATTTATAAATCAAAAACTTAAAACCATACTAATAAAGTAGGTTTTTACCCTCGGCCGGCGTACCGCCAGCGCCGACTTTTGCCCGGGGCCGTTGCTTGATCAGGCGTGCTTGCCTTTCTGCCAGAGCACATCCCCGCCACCGGCCGCCTTGTTCAGCCAGCGGCCGAGGACGAAGAGCAGATCGGAGAGGCGATTGAGGTATTGCCGTCCGGCGTCGGATACGGATTCTTCGACGGCCAGTGCCACCGTGACGCGTTCGGCGCGGCGGCAGACGGTGCGCGCCAGATGCGTCAAGGCGGCGGCACGGTTCCCGCCCGGCAGGATGAACTCCTTGAGCGGTCCGAGATCGGCGTTGTAGCGGTCGATGGCAGCTTCGAGTCGCGCCGGTTGCGTGGCTTTCAGCAGCACCGCACCGGGAATCGACATTTCGCCACCGAGATCGAACAGGTCGTGCTGGATGCCGGTGAAGAGCTCGCGCAGGTCGGCGGGCAATTCCTCGCAAAGAATCACGCCGATCAGCGAATTGAGTTCATCCACGTCGCCCATCGCGGCGACGCGCAGGGAATCCTTTCCGGTGCGCGAGCCGTCGCCGAGGCCGGTAGTGCCGGCATCGCCGGTGCGGGTGTAGATTTTGGAAAGTCGGTGTCCCATGGTGGGCGATCCGGTCGTTGGGGGATGGCCCGGATTATTGCAGATAGAACGGCTGTTCGATCAGGCCTGATTGGCGACGGCATTGTCGATATCCGGCGCCTCGGTGCCGGAATGCACCACCAGCACCGCGCAGCCTATGCTGCCGATGATGCGGTCGGCAATGCCGCCGCCCAGCCTGTGGTGGCGGCCGATCACCACCAGGTCGGCGCCGCGGTCCCTTGCGATGGCGACAATGACCTGTTCCGGCGCGCCCTCGGCGACCAGAGTGTCGCATTCGACGCCTTCGACCCGCATTCGCCCAGCTTTTTGCGCCAGGTCTTCCTCGGCCTTCTCGCGGTTCCTGCCCGAGGCGACGGCGACGACGAGGGTAACCGGCGTGCCGGTAATCCTGGCAATTTGTGTCGCGATTTCCGCGACGCGGTCACTGTCGGGTGACGCATCGCTGGCAACGAGGATACGGTTCTGCCACATTTTCGACTGCCAGCCGGCGACCAATACGTGGCAGGGCGCCTGGGCCACGATCCGGGCGGCAATGTCTCCGACCAGCCTCTCCTTGAAGTCGCCACGCGCCGGCCGACGGCCGATGACCAGGATGTTGGTATCGGCCGCTGCCGCGGCGGCAACGACCTCCTGTACCGGTTGCTTGCCGTGACGCACGATCTCCTCGGCATCGACGCCGGCTGCCAGCGCCGCTCTGGCGGCGACCGCCATGCGGGCGCGGGCCATTTCGCCGTCCTCCGGCGCATGCACCGAGGTCATGACGTCGAGCGTGACGCCGAATGCGCTCGCCAGCGCGATGGCGATTTCCTGCGGCGCGTGACTGAACTCGCTGCCATCGGTGGCGAACATCAGGCGCTGACGGCGGAAGCCGTCGGGCAGCAGGCCGCTGCTGCACTCCTTGAAAATGCGCGTCTTGCAGGTGCGGCAGACATCGGGGTCGAGCGTCCAGTAGAGCGCCTTGGTGACGTCGGTCATGACCGGGAAGAAGGCGCCCTCGCCGATGTCTTTGACATAGTCACCCTGGCGCAGGAACTCATAGGCCGGCCGGTTGAGGCGATAGAAGTAGAGGCCGCCGCCGAGTCGCCGCCGCCGTCGCGCTTCCTGGGCCAGCACTTCGGCTCCGGCGATGTCGATGGTGTTGAGGCTGGCCGCCGCGATCAGCACGGATTTCTGCTGCGGGTTGTCCTCGTCGATTTGCTGCAATGCCTGCTGCACATAGTTGGCGGCGCCGAAGTAGACCGCGCCGTTGATGCGCACGATGCGCAGCTGCGGACATTCCGGTCGGCCCCTGGCACGGACAAAGTGGTAAGCGCCCTCCTCCGGCGCTGGCACCACCGGGACGATCTCGGGGCGCGACGTACGGTAGAGAAACATCACGAGCGAGAGGAAGACGCCGAGGAAGATACCGGCTTCGAGGTTGAACAGGGTGCCGATCAGGGTGGCAGCGAGAATTGCCGACTCGGCCATGCTGGTGTGCCAGATACGGCCGATGTGATGGAAGTCGATCAGGCCCCAGGCGACCAGAAAGAGGATGCCGGCCATCGCGGCGGTGGGCAGGTAGGCGGCGAGCGGTGCCACCAGCAGCAGCACCAGGACCAGGAAGATCGAGGCGAATACCGATGCCAATGGAGTGCGCGCGCCGGCTTCGTAGTTGACCCCGCTGCGGTTGAAGGAGCCCGACGAGGCATAGGCCGAGAAAAAGGCGCCAACGATGTTGGACAGACCCTGGCCGATGAATTCCTGGTTGCCGTCGATGCGCTGCTCGGAACGCACCGCGATGGCACGGCTGATCGATACCGCCTCGGTCAGCGCCAGCATGGTGATGACCAAAGCCGGGCCGACCGTATGACGCAGGGTGTCGAGCGAGAAGTCGGGCACCGACAGAGGCGGCAGCGTCGCCGGCAGTGCGCCGACCGTCCTGATGCCGGTGGCGTCCTCGCCCAGCCAGAGGTTGAGCCCCTCGGCGACCACGCTGCCGACGATCATCGCCGCGATCATGTAGGGAACCTTCTTGACGTAACGGCGCGCCAGGATGCCGCTGGCCAGTGTGACGGCGCCGACGCCGGCGACCCAGGGATTGATCTCGCCAGCCTGGACCACCAGTTGATGGACGATCTCGTAGAAGGGCGTGCCGCGCGGAATGTCGATGCCGAAGAAATTGCGCACCTGGCTGGCGGCGATGAGGATGGCCGCTCCCGCGGTGAAGCCTATGACGACCGTGTGCGATATGAAATTGACCAGTGCGCCCATGCGCGCCAGCCCGAGGACCAGCTGGAAGACGCCGACGAGGAAAGTCAGCGTCAACACCAGGCTGATGTAATGCGCCGAGCCCGGTTCAGCCTGATGCGAGAGCGCGGCGAACACCGCAATGGAAATAGCCGTGGTCGGGCCGGAGACCAGGTGCCAGCTCGAGCCGAACAGTGCGCCGACCACCGCCGGCATCATTGCTGCATAGAGGCCGTATTGCGGCGGCAGGCCGGCGATGGTGGCGAAGGCGACGCCCTGCGGCAAAACGATCAGCGCGCCCGTGAAGCCGGCCAGCAGATCCTCGCGGGCAGTACGACGGGTGACCATGGGCCACCAAGCCAGGAAGGGGAAAAATTTTTTCAGAGGGCCTGAAAGCAGTTTCGGCGGCGGCGACGCCCGGTCCGCGTCGGCGGACGGCAAGATTGTTGTAGGCATGAGTTTCGGCGGAGGTGAATGCGCCCGAAGCCGCAGGGAGCGAACCCCGATCCTAGCCGCCGCCGCGTCAAGAAAACGTCAAGAAGGAACGCTCAGGGTGACGGTGGTGCCCTCGACGACGTGGCTCTGGAGGGCGATCTGCCATCCCAGGCGGTCGCAAATCCGTTTGACGAGAAAGAGTCCGATGCCGGCCCCGGTGCTTTCCGCGCCGCGGTAGTAACGCTCGAAGACATAGGCGAGTTCGTCGCCGCGGATGCCGCTGCCGGTATCGCGCACCATGAGGGTCCGGTCATCGAGGCAGACGGTGATCTGCCCATCGCGGGTATGCGCCACGGCGTTGTGCACCAGGTTGGCGACGACGATGGCGAACAGGGCCGGTGGTGCCCGCAGCTCGACCGCAACAGGCGCTTCGAGAGCCAGTATCGTCCCGCGCGAGGCGGCAAGCGTCCGGTAGCGTTCGATGCAGTCGGCGGCGATGCGCCGGGCATCGCATGACTCATCGACCGGCGCCTGCTCCTCCCGCGCCAGCAGCAACAGGGCGGCGATCAGTTCCGCCATTTCCGCGGTCGCTCGCTCGATGCGGGCCACGCGCTGGAGTTGCGCCGCGGTGAGGCCGGGGTCGTCAGCCAGTACCTCGACGGCGCCGCGAATCACGGCCAGCGGCGTGCGCAATTCGTGACTGGCATCGGCGGCGAAGGCGCGCTCGCGCTCGACGAAGGCCGCCAGGCGCAACAGATAGCGGTCGAAGGCGCGGGCGAGTTCGTCGATCTCGTCGTCGGGGCCGGTATCCCGTGCGAGGCGGGGAGGATCTTCCGGGCAGGCGCGGCTCACCGCCTGGGCCAGATCGGTGACCGGCGCGATCACCCGACCGGCCAGCCACAACCCGCCCACGGCGGCGAGCAGGGTCATCAACGCGGCGCCGGCGACCAGGTAGCCGAGAAAGCGCTGCTCGCGCCGCTTCTGGCGCTCCTCGTTGAACAGGATGCCAAAACGATCGCCGTCGTGCTCGGCGATGGCGACACGGTAAGGAACCTTGCCAAGGGTGATTTCGTATTGACCAGGCGGCAGCGTTCGCACCGGTTCCGGCAAGTCGTCCCAGGCCGTGCCGGCCTTGCCGAGATAGCCACGCAGGCTGGCCGTGTCCGGCGGCAGCGAGTTCGGATTGCGCGCGCGGCGCGCCATATAGTCCTCGAGCTCGGCCTTGAGCGTCTGGTCCATCAGCCGCTGCGAAACGTCGCGGGCGGCAAACCAGATGCCGACGCTGAGCAGCAGACTCAACGCCGCTCCCAGTCCGGCGAAGGCAATGGCGACGCGGAAACGCAGGCTATGCCGGCGGGTCATCGGACGGCGGGCCGAGATCGTGCGCGGGCGGTGCGATCTGCCAGCCGATCCCGCGCAGGGTGCGCAGCAGCGGCTGTCCAAAGGGCTTGTCGATGGCGGCGCGCAGCAGGTACAGATGGGTGCGCATTGCATCGGAGTCGGGCGGCGCGTCGCCCCAGACAGCGCGCTCCAGCTCCTCACGCCCCAGAACGCGCGGCGAAGCGCGCATCAGGGCTTCGAGCATGCGCAGCGGGATGGGAGGCAACGCGATGTCACGGCCTGCGCGGGTAATGCGGAATGTGACGGTATCGAAGCTCAGGTCGGCCACTCGCAGCGGGCCCGTTGTCACGGTGGCCTGTGCACGGCGGGCAAGCGCCAGGACGCGTGCGGCGACTTCCCTCAGGGCGAAGGGCTTCACCAGATAGTCGTCGGCTCCTGCTTCAAGGCCGGCGATCTTGTCGTCAAGGGTGTCGCGTGCGGTCAGCATAAGAACGGGAGTGGCCGTACCGGTTCTCTCCCGCAGGTGACGACACAGCGTGATGCCGTCCATGCCGGGCAGGATCAGATCGAGCAGGATCACGTCGAAATTTTCCGTGCCCGCGAGGTGCAGGGCAGTCAGCCCGTCGCCGGCGGCATCGACCAGATGGCCTCGTGCCGACAGATAGTCGACCAGGTTGGCGGCGAGATCGGGGTTGTCCTCGACGACGAGGATCTTCAGCGGCGCATTCATGTTTCAATTATGGCGCAAGGCCAGAGAGTCGGCGCTGGCGATACGGCAACAGGGGCGTGCGCGCGCTCCCTAGATTTTCACCGCGAGTACGGGACAGTCGGCGAAGCCGATCACGCGCTCGGCGACACTGCCCATCAGCAGCCGATCGAGACCGGTGCGACCGTGGGTGCCGACGACGATGAAGTCGGCACCGGCCTTGCGTGCTTGATCGAGAATCACCTGCTCGGGCCGGCCTTCGGCGACGACACCGGTGACCGTGACCGGCAGGCCGGCGAGGCCGGCCTTGACCCGGTCGATTGCGGCGACGGCTTCGTGCCGGCGCTGCTCGTTGTAGCTGGCGAGCACAGCCGATACCACCGTCAGCGGCAGATTCCAGGTGAGTGCCAGTTGTCCGGCCAGGCGCGCGGCGGCGTCGCCATGGCGCGAGCCGTCGGTGGCGACGAGAATGCCCTGGCGGCAATCCTGGGCGCCACGCGGCACGACCAGCACGTTGCATGGCGCGTAGCCGATAACCCGCGCCGTGGCGTCGCCGACCATGGCGCGCGCCAGGCCGCGCTTGCCGCGTCGACCCATGACGATCACATCAGCGTGATCCTCACTGGCGGTGTCGACGATGCCGCGATAGGGGTCATCGGCCTCGGCGACGACGATTTCATGATCGATTCCGCCGGCTGATTGCGCCGCCGCCTCGACGTTGCGGCGGGCCATGTCCAACGCCATCTGCTCGAGGCCCGGCACCGTGGTGGCATATTCCGGGTTGTAGACCGCGACGCTGGTGATCAACAGTCTGGCCTGATTGCGCGCGGCCAGCGAAGCGGCGACGCGGATGGCGCCCCCGCTGTATTCCGAGCCGTCGGTGGCGAGCAGGATGCGTTTCCAGCGCATTCCGGTTTCGAGGCTGCCGAGGCTAGGGGCAAAGGCGGCCATGCCTTCGGCCAGTTGCCGCGCGAAATCGGCCTTGCGGTGCTCGGCGATGCCCTTGGTGAGCGCCGTCAGCACCGTGATCGCGCCGAGGATCAGGGCCACCGCCAGCACGCTGTCGCCCAGCGTTTTGAGGGTGGCGACATGGGCGTGCTCGATCGGCGAAATCATGCCCAGCTGCGACAGATAGCCGGGGACGTAGAAGACGCGAGAGAACAGGACGGTGAGCATGATCACCGCCATCACCAGCTTGATCTGGTAGTCCTTGACGTAGGTGGTGCCGATGGCGCCGAGCTGGATGCCGAACAGCGAGCCGAGCAGGATCAGCATCGACAGGCGCACGTCGACCGCGCCTTCGAGGCCATAGAGGAAGGTGCCGCCCAGGCCCATGACGAAGGCAATCACCAGTTCGGTGCCCGAGGCCATCAGCGCCGGCACGCCGAGGATGTAGATCATCGCCGGCACGCCGATGAAGCCGCCGACGGCGATGGCCGAGGCCAGCAGTCCGGTGGCGAAGCCGATGGGAATGACAAACAGCAGCGAGACGCGGCCCTTGATGGCATCGAAGTACATCATGGTGCCGGGGATGTCGATGGCCAGCACCCAGCGCGCAATCCTGGGTACCTCGTGCGTATCGCTCTGGGGAGCATTCCTCAGCTTGCGGTAGTCGCGCAGGACGAAAGTGCCGACGACGGCGAGCACGGCAATGAAGATCGCCGAAACGTAGAGGTCGGTGCCGACCTTGCCGAACTGCCTCATGATCCCGACCATCAGATACTTGCCGGCGAGCATGCCGAATTCGGCGAAGAGGCCGAGAATCAGCCCCAGCTTGACGTCGACCTGGCCGTACTTGTGCCGCTTGGTGGCGCCGACCAAGGCCTTGGGAAACTTGTGGCAGATGTTCGAGGCGACGGCGACGATGGCCGGCGCGCCAAGGGCCATCATCGCCGGCGTGAGGACGAAGGCGCCGCCGGAGCCGATGAAACCCGACACCATGCCGCCGATGAAGCCGATCAGGACCAGCAGAAAGACTGTCGCGGCATTGAGTTCGATGAACTGGGTGATTTCCATGGAGTGTTTATTTCTTCTCTGCGTGGGAGGCGGCCTTGAGGCCCATCACATCCCAGAACAGGCCGGTGAAGGCTCCGTGCGCGAAGGAAATGAGGAAGGCAAGCAGGATCGGGATCAGCACATGCCACCAGACACCCGGCTCGATGTGGCCGCCCAGGGCGGTGCAGGCCGCGGCGTCGGGCTTGTGGTAGTAGATGGCATCGGCGCCATGCCCGACTACACAGGCCGCGGGCGTCGTATGGGCCATGTGCAGGATGACGTCGGAGTAATAGAACATCGCCGCGTAGATCAGTGCGGCCAGGCTCCCCCAAAAGATGGTTCGTCCCCAGTGCGGGTGGTGCAGGTCCATGGTTTCCTCTCCCGGCGCCAGGCAGCATTTGTTGCGGCGCGAAATACGGGCTCCTGATTGGCGAATAAAAATCCTGTTGATCGATGCTGGAAGTGGACTGCTAATATCACGGGCTCCGTCAAGATTTCGTTAAGAGCCAGCCAGTTGCACCGGTGCGCTCGACGAACATGGGTTCCCAGGACATGAGTTTTTCCCCTCTGCTGCAACGCTTCCTGCCCTTCCTGCGCTGGTTTCCCTATTCCGGAACGACGTTGCGCGCCGACTTTCTCGCCGGCCTCACCGTGGCGCTGGTGCTGGTGCCGCAGTCGATGGCGTATGCCCAGCTCGCCGGCCTGCCGCCCTATTACGGTCTCTACGCAGCCTTCCTGCCGGTGGCGGTGGCGGCGCTGTGGGGCTCATCCAACCAGCTCGGCACCGGGCCGGTGGCGGTCGCCTCGCTGCTGACCGCATCGTCTTTGGCGCCGCTGGCGGCGCCGGGCTCGGAACAGTTCGTCGCCCTGGCCATCGTGCTGGCGCTGCTGGTCGGCATCTTCCAGCTCACGCTGGGCGCCTTCAAACTCGGCGTGGTGGTGAATTTCCTCTCGCATCCGGTCATCGTCGGCTTTACCAATGCTGCGGCGATGATCATCGGCTTGTCGCAGGTGAATAAGCTGATCGGTGTGCCGATGGGCCGCTCGGAGTCCTTCATCAACGACATATGGGGCGTCCTGAAGCTGGTCGGCGATACCCATTTGCCGACGCTGGCCATGGGCGTGGCGGCGATCGCCATCATGTGGGTGATTCGCCGGCATGCGCCGAAACTGCCCGGCGTGCTGATCGCCGTGGCGCTGACCACTGTCGTTTCATGGCAAATCGGCTTCGAGCACAACGCGACCGCGACCCCGGAGCAGATCGCCGAGCCCGAGGCACAGACGCTGCTTGGCGAATTCATGCGCACCGAGGCACGCATCAAGGAGATCAACGACCAGCTTGCCGCCGGAAATGTCGAACTGAAAAAACTGCAAAAGGCCGGTGTCGAATCGGCTCACGATGTGGCCCGGCTGCGCTACGAGATCGAACTGCTCAATCTGCAGCTCAAGGATCGCGAGGACGAAAACCGTCGCCGCAGCCGCGCAATTCGCGCTACCGTGCTTGAGCAGGTGCCCGGCACCGACGGCAAGCCGCCGATGTATTTCGCCCAGGGCAAGGTGCCGGCGGGGCTGCAAACCGATGGCCATCGCTGGCGCATCACCCGGGCCGTGCACGGGGCCGCGGGCGAGATCAAACTAACTGGAGGCGGCCAGGTGGTCGGCAAGATTCCGGAGGGCCTGCCGTCCTTCGGCCTGCCAAAGTTTTCCTGGGAAATGATCGGCAGCCTGCTCTCCGCCGCCATCGTCATCTCCCTGGTCGGCTTCATGGAGGCCATCTCGATCGCCAAGGCCATCGCCGCCAAGACCAAGGACAAGATCGACCCCAATCAGGAGCTCATCGGCCAGGGGCTGGCCAACCTCGTTGGCGCCATGACCCAGTCCTTTCCCGTGTCCGGTTCCTTCTCGCGCTCGGCGGTCAACATCAACGCCGGAGCCAGGACAGGCATGTCCTCGGTCATCACCGCGGTCTTCGTGTTGCTGACGCTGCTGTTCCTGACCCCGCTGCTTTACCACCTGCCGCAGGCGGTGCTGGCCGCCGTCATCATCATGGCCGTGATCGGCCTGATCAATTTCGGCGCCATCAGGCACGCCTGGCAGGCCAACAAGCACGACGGCATCGCCTCCATCGTCACCTTCGCCGCCACGCTGGCCATGGCGCCGCATCTCGACAAGGGCATCATGGTCGGCGCGGGGCTTGCCATCATGCTCTACCTCTACCGCACCATGACGCCGCGCGTCGCCATTCTCGGCCGCTATCACGACGGCACGCTGCGTGACGTCAAGGTGCACAACTTGCCGGAGTCGCGCGTGGTCGTCGCCGTGCGGTTCGACGGCCGCCTCTATTTCGCCAACGTCTCCTACTTCGAGGACGCCATCCTCGAGGCCGTGGCCAACAATCCGCAGGTCGCCTACCTGCTGGTCGTCGGCGACGGCATCAACGAACTCGACGCTTCCGGGGAGGAGGTGGTGCACCACCTGGTTGAACGCCTGCGCGCGGGCGGCATCACGCTGCTGTTCTCCGGCCTCAAGAAGCAGGTGATCGATGTCATGCACGCCACGCACCTGTTCGAGTACATCGGCCAGGAAAACATCTTCGCCACCGCCGACCTGGCCATCGAGGCGGCCTATGCAGCGGCCTCGGCGGCCGGCAGGGAGCACGCGTCCACGCTGCTGAAGAAATGAACAGCCAGAATTCGTTGGCGAAAACACCGTCACACCAGCGCCGAGATTGCGGCCGCTGCTAAAATGTCCGCTTGAATTCCTTGCCGCCCATGTCCACGCTGCTGCCCATCGACGCCCTCCTGATTGCCGCCTGTGCGTGGGGGGTCATCGGGCTGCTCGGATTGGTGGCGCCGCGCAACACACGCTTCATCAGCAAGACCCTGTTTCCGCTCGGCGCCGCAGTGGGCATGATGGTAGGCCTTGTCGCGCTGGATTCGCTCGGCGGCCCGGCGCAAACCGCAGTGCTGGCCATCGGCCTGCCCGATCTGCCCTTCCATCTGCGCCTCGACAATCTTTCCGCCGTGTTCGCCCTGCTGCTGGGCTTCGTCTCGGTCGGTATTTCGATCTACGCCGCCGGCTATTTCAGAAAGGGCGAGGGCACCGCGCCCGGCGTTCTGTGCCTCGAATACCACGTCTTCCTCGCCAGCATGCTGATGGTGCTGCTGGCCGACGACGCCTATGCCTTCATGGTGGCGTGGGAGACCATGGCGCTGTCGTCCTTCTTCCTCGTCACCACCGATCATCGCCACGACGAAATTCGCCGTGCGGGGTTTCTGTACCTGTTGATCGCGCACGTCGGTGCCATCGCGATCCTGCTGTCTTTCGGCGTGATGACCGGAGGGGCCGGCGACTACAGCTTCGCCGGCATGCGCGCCCAGGAACTGTCGCCATTCTGGGCCTCGGTCGCCTACCTGCTGGCGCTGGCGGGCTTTGGCGCCAAGGCCGGTCTGGTGCCGCTCCACGTCTGGCTGCCGGAGGCGCATCCGGCAGCACCTTCGCCGGTTTCGGCGATGATGAGCGGCGTCATGCTGAAGACCGCCATCTACGGGCTGCTGCGGGTGAGCCTCGACCTGCTGCCGGCAACCTTGTGGTGGTGGGGCGTCGTGGCCCTGGCCATCGGCCTCGTCACCGCGCTGTTCGGCGTGCTCTACAGCACGGTGCAAAGCGACATGAAGCGGCTGCTGGCCTATTCCTCGATCGAGAACATCGGTCTGATTGCCGTCGGCATCGGCCTGACCCTGATCTTTCATGCCTATCGCATGGAAGGGCTGGCGGCGCTGGCGATGACGGCCGTGTTCTACCACTGCCTGGCCCATGCCGCCTTCAAGAGCCTGTTGTTCCTGTGTACCGGCTCGGTGCTGCATGCGACCAAGGAACGCAGCCTGGGCAAGCTCGGCGGCCTGATCCATCGCATGCCCTGGGTGGCCTGGCTGGCGCTGGCCGGGGTGATCGCCAGCGCGGGCTTGCCGCCGCTCTCGGGATTCGTTTCGGAGTGGCTGCTGCTGCAAAGCTTCCTGTTCTCGCCGGGCCTGCCGCACCCCTGGCTCAACATGGTGGTTCCGGTGGCGGCGGCGCTGGTCGTTCTCGTCGCTGCGCTGGCCGGTTTTGCCATGGTCAAGTTCTACGCGATCATCTTTCTCGGCCAGATGCGCGAGGCGGGGCTGAAG
>JBAZOF010000061.1:0-13011 GCA_041648855.1 Sulfuritalea sp.
CGGGCTGGCTGCCGGAATCGGCGGGGGCGTGGCCCTGGCGCTCAACATCGACGTCGTGGTGCCGGCACTCGAACGCGTGCTGGGGATGCAGTTCCTGGCCAAGGACGTGTATTACATCAGCGAGCTCCCCTCCGACCTGCACTGGTCGGATGTCGGCACCATCGGCGTGGTGTCCTTCGTCCTCACCCTGCTGGCGACGCTGTATCCGAGCTGGCGCGCGTCGCGCACGCAACCGGCGGAGGCGCTGCGCTATGAGTGACGCGCTTAGCCATCCCCCCGGCCCCCTTCCCGAGGAAGGGGCGCGGAAGCGCCCCTCTGGGGAATTGGTGGGCCTTTCCCCCAGCCCCCTTCCCAAGGAAGGGGGTGACCGTAGTTCGCCGCTGCGCGGCTCGGACGTTGTGCTCGAATGCAGCGGCCTGAGCAAGATCTTCCGGCAGGGAGCGGCCGAGGTGCCGGTCCTCACTGGTGTCGATCTGAAAGTCGGCGCTGGCGATACGGTGGCCATCGTCGGTACCAGCGGTTCGGGCAAGAGCACCTTGCTGCATCTCCTGGGCGGCCTGGACAAACCGACCGCGGGCCAGATCCTGCTGCATGGCAGGGACCTGGCGCAGGTCGGCGAGGCGGAGCGCGGTCAGCTGCGCAACCAGTCGCTCGGCTTCGTCTATCAGTTCCACCATCTGCTGATGGAATTCACCGCCGTGGAAAACGTCGCCATGCCGCTCCTGATCCGGCGCCTGCCGCGCGCCGAAGCCGAGCGGCAGGCCACTGCGGTACTCAATCGCGTCGGTCTCGGACATCGCCTGACTCACCGGCCCGGCGAATTGTCCGGGGGTGAGCGCCAGCGCGTCGCGGTGGCTCGTGCCCTGGTCACCGAACCTGCCTGCCTGCTGGCCGATGAGCCGACCGGCAACCTGGATCGCAGCGCGGCCAATGCCGTATTCGGCCTGCTGCTGGAACTGTGTCGCGAGCATCATGCGGCGCTGGTGCTGGTGACCCATGACCTCGACCTGGCGGCGCGCGCTGCCAGGGTGATGCGCCTGCAGGACGGGGTGCTGGTTTAAGGGCAGTCGTCCTCGCGCCCGGCGCAGCAGTCGAGGTTCATGCGGCCCGGTGGCGCTGGCGCCGGCGATGCCAGGCGCGTATCAGGTATGCCCGCCAGGTCACGCGAACCAGCACATAGCCTGCCAGCGCCAGTCCGGCGGCGAGCAGCACCAGGCCCAGGGCCAGCGGCGCGCCGAGGCCGATCATCCAGTCGCTCAATGCATGCATCCAGGCGATCATGCCGCTTTCGCCTGGCTCGGGTGGCGCGACAAAGCTCCGATGTTCCCCGGGTAGCGTCCACTGCCCGATGGTGTAGGCGACGATGTAGAGCGGGACGATGGTCAAGGGGTTGGTGTAGAACGTGGTCAGCATGGCCAGCGGCAGATTGACTCGGAAGATCACGGCGCAGATTGTCGCGCCCAGCATCTGCAGCGGTCCCGGAATCAGCCCGCAGAACAGGCCCGCCGCCACCGCGCCGGCCGCCGAACGGCGGTTGAGATGCCACAGCCGCGGATGCAGCAGCGTGTTCTCGAACGGCGCCAGCCAGCGGTTGCCGCGAATCGCTTCATGGTCGGGGAGGAACTTGCGGATGCGATGGCGCATGTGCTGTCTTGACTGAGGTCCGCCCCGCCTCAGGCGATGCGGATCGGTAGTTCGTCGAAGCCGTCCATACTGCCGCTGACGGGTATGGCGGGAATCGCGGCGGGGGTAATGACGTAGTTCATGGCGGCTCCATTGGATATCGGGACGATTATCGCCCATTGCCGGTTCGGGCCGATTGATGCCCCGGATCAATGGCCTCATAGAAATTACGGTTTTGACAGTGCCGATCCCGGAGGCGAAGAATGCGGCGAACCTTCCCAAAGAGGCGGGCCCGCAACGATTCGAAGGAGGAAACAGGATGCGCCAGTATTCCGCTTTGCCCAATCGGCCGCTGCAGCCACGCACCGGCGTTCATAGTCCATGCCAGGTATTGCCGCCCAGGGTCACGCTCGATGACCCTGCGCTGTCGGTAATGACCGATTTCCAGAAAGTCACCGCCTTCACCATCGATCCGGATGTCAGCGTCGATACCGCCGCGCGCGTCATGCGCAGGCGCAAGGTGCATCTGCTGCTGGTGATGAGCGGAGAGAGCCATGTGATCGGCATCATCACTTCGAACGATATTCTCGGCGAAAAAGCCTTGAAGTGCATCTCTGCCCGCGGCATTTCGCGCGCCGACGCCCTGGTGCGCGACATCATGACGCCCGAGAGCCAGCTCGAAGTCATCAGCATGGACGACGTGCGGTACGCGCATGTCGGGCATGTGGTGGCGACGCTCAAGGGCAAGGGGCGGCAGCATGCGGCCGTGGTGGACGAGGATGCCTCCGGCAATCAGATCCTGCGTGGGCTGTTCGCCTGCTCCCAGATTTCGCGCCAGTTGGGCGTGCCGGTAGAAACCCCGGAGATTGCCCAGACCTTCGCCGAGATCAGCATCGCACTCAAGGCTTGAGCCTGTTTCGGCAGGAGTCACACGCTCGCACCGCCGGGCGTTAGCCTGCTGCGCCACCGGATGACGCCGGGCGCATCATGGTCTATCCCGCCGGGGGATACCGTCCCCAGCCTTCGCCGGGGACATATCCCACCGGGGGATACCGTCCCGGGCCGGCGCCCGGGACATAATGCCGGCCATGCGTATTTTTATCCTCGGTTTCGCCTGCGGTGTCTGGCTGTTGCAGCAGCAGGCGGAACTGCCGTCGGTGCCGTGGCTTGCCGGTTTCGGCGCAGGTGCTTTGCTGCTGCTGGGGTTGCGCATTCAACTCGGAAAGTCGGCGCTGGCGGTACGGCGAGCCGGTGCGACGGCGCTGCTGGTGGCAGCCGCCGTGGCTCTCGGCTTCTTCTGGGCGGCCGGCTTCGCGCATCTGCGTCTGGCGGAAGAACTTCCGGCAGCGATCGAGGGCCGTGACATCGAGTTGACTGGCGTCGTCGCCAGGCTGCCGCAGGCGCTGGAACGGGGCGTGCGCTTCGAGTTCGACGTCGAACAGGCGGTGCCCGGCGTGCCGCCGCATATTTCCCTGGCGTGGTATCGCGGCCGCGATGAAGCCGGCGATGAAGCGTCGGCGCTGATTCCCGTCCGCGCCGGGGAGCGCTGGCGCTTCACGGTGCGGCTGAAGCGGCCGCACGGCAACCTCAATCCGCATGGCTTCGACTATGAGGCGTGGCTGTTCGAGCGCGGCATCCGCGCCACCGGCTATGTGCGCCCGCGCAGCGCCGAGCGCATCGATGCGCAGGTGTGGCGACCGCGCTATGCGGTTGAAATGCTGCGCGAAACGATTCGCGACCGTTTCCGCGCGGCGCTGCCCGATGCACCCTATGCGGGGATTCTGATCGCGCTGGCGGTAGGCGACCAGCAGGCGATCGACGCCGAGTTGTGGCAAAGCTTCGCGCGCACCGGGATCACCCACCTGATGAGCATCTCCGGCTTGCATGTGACCATGTTCGCGGGGCTGGCATACGCGCTGATCGGCTGGTTGTGGCGGCGTTCGGCGATTCTGCCCTTGCGTCTGCCGGCGCAGCATGCGGCCGCAGCCGGCGGTTTCATTGCGGCATTCCTGTATTGCCTGCTGGCCGGCTTTGCGGTGCCGGCGCAGCGCACGCTCTACATGCTCGGTGTGGTGGCCGTCGCGCGTTTGTCGGGGCGCGAGGTGGCGGCCTCGCGAGTGCTGCTGCTGGCGCTGCTGATCGTCTTGCTGCTCGATCCGTGGGCCGTGCTGGCGGCCGGGTTCTGGCTCTCCTTCGGCGCGGTGGCGCTGTTGTTCCAGATCGGCAGCGGGCGGCTCGGCGCCGCGCACTGGCTCATCGAATGGGGCCGTGCACAGTGGGCCGTCACGCTGGGCATGCTGCCGGCGCTGCTGGCCTTGTTCCAGCAGTTCTCGCTGGTGTCGCCGCTGGCCAATGCCGTCGCGATTCCGCTGGTCAGTTTCGTCATCACGCCACTGGCACTTGCCGGGACGCTGCCCTTCCTCACTCCGCTGCTGTCGTTGGCGCACCTCGTCACCGTGTGGCTGATGGTCTGCATCGACTGGCTCGCCGGCCTGCCGATGGCCATGTGGCAGCAGGCCGCACCGCCGCCATGGTCGGTCCTGCTGGCGCTGGCCGGCGGCGTCTGGCTGCTGCTGCCGCGCAGCTTCCCGGCGCGCTGGCTGGGGTTGCTGGCGTTTCTGCCGCTGCTGACCGTGGCGCCGCCACGTCCTGAAGCCGGCACAGCGGAAGTCACGGTGCTGGATGTTGGCCAGGGCCTCTCGGTGCATGTGCAGACGGCCACGCACGATCTGCTGTTCGACGCCGGGCCGGCCTTTTCGGCGGATGCCGACAGCGGCAATCGGATCATCGCGCCCTACCTGCGGGCGATGGGCGTGCGCAGCCTCGATGCGTTGGTGATCAGCCATGCCGACAAGGATCACGAGGGCGGTGCGGCATCGGTGCTGGCGGCGCTGCCAGTGGTGATCCTCAAAAGTTCGCTGCCTTTCGAGCACGCCCTGTCGGCGCAGCCCGTGCCGCAACTGCCCTGCCGCGACGGCGATGCATGGAACTGGGACGGCGTGCGCCTCGACATGCTGCATCCCGGCGCTGATCCGCTCTCGCGCAAAACCAACGACTTGAGCTGCGTGCTGCGCGTCACCGCGGCCGGCAAGTCGCTGTTGCTGACCTCGGACATTGAGGCGGTTTCTGAAGGTGCGCTGCTCGGGGGCCATGCCGGTGATCTGGCCGCCGACGTGATGACGGTGCCGCACCACGGCAGCAAGACGTCTTCGACGCCCGGCTTCATCGCCGCCGTCGCGGCGCGCGACGTGATATTCCCGGTCGGCTATCGCAACCGCTTCGGCCATCCCAAGGACGAGGTGGTGGCGCGCTACGTGCAGAGCGGCGCCCGGCTGCATCGGACGGATGCCGACGGTGCGGTGAGGGTCGGCCTGGGCAGGGCAGGTATCGCCTTCCGCCACGAGCGCGAGGAGCGGCGTCGTTACTGGCATGCGCGGTAGGCGATAATCGACCCCTGAACCTTGCGGCACTTGCCATGACTCACAGCGATTCCGTTCCCTTTGCCGGCCTCAGGCCGGAGCGCATCCTCGACGCCGTGGAAAGCCTGGGCTACCGCTGCGACGGCGCCCTGATGGCGCTCAACAGTTACGAGAATCGCGTCTGGCAGATCGGCATCGATGACAGTCCGCCACTGATTGCCAAGTTCTACCGGCCCGAGCGCTGGAGCGACGCCCAGATCGCCGAGGAGCACGCCTTCAGCGCAGCCATGGTGGCGGATGAACTGCCGGTAGTGGCGCCTCTCGTGATCGGCGGCAAGACCCTGTTCGTCCATGGCGGTTTCCGCTTTTCGCTCTTCCCGCGACAGGGCGGGCGCGCTCCGGAATTCGCCGAGCCGGAAATACTGGAATGGATGGGGCGCTTGATGGCGCGCATCCACCTGGTAGGCGCGCGTGAGCCCTTCGCGGTGCGCGAGACGCTGGACATACAGCGTTTCGGCATCGATTCGCGCGACTGGCTGCTGGCCAACCACGTGATTCCGCCGGAACTGGAGACGGTCTGGCAGGGCGTCGCCGACCAGGCGCTGGAAGGCGTGCGGCACTGCTACGCGCGAGCCGGGCAGGTCGCCCATCTGCGGCTGCACGGCGACTGCCACGCCGGCAACGTGCTATGGACGCAGGATGGCCCGCATTTTGTCGATTTCGACGATGCCCGCATGGGACCGGCGATTCAGGATCTGTGGATGCTGCTCTCCGGCGATGCGGAGGAGATGGGGCTGCAGTTCGGCCATGTGCTGGCCGGCTACGAGACTTTCCGTGAATTCGACGATCGCGAACTGCAATTGGTCGAGGCGCTGCGTACGCTGCGCCTGCTGCATCATTCGGCATGGCTGGCGCGACGCTGGAACGACCCGGCTTTCCCGGCGGCGTTTCCCTGGTTTGCGACGAACCGCTACTGGGAGGAACGCATACTCGAACTGCGCGAGCAGATCGCCGCAATGCAGGAGTCGGCTTTGGTGGCACGGTAATGGTTGGGGCGGGAATCCGCCCCAACCATTACCGTGGCTCTGTTGACAGCCATCCCCCCAGCCCCCGTCCCCGGGAAGGGGGTGACAAAGAATGGCGGGCTTTGCCCGCAAATTTTGAAGAGGAAGTTTGGAAATGCGTGAAGGAAAAGTGAAGTGTCTCAGTGCGGCGGGCTTTCATCACATGGCCTATGTGGAGTGGGGCGATGCGGCGAATCCGAAGGTGCTGGTCTGCGTGCATGGGCTCACGCGCTGTTCGCGCGACTTCGATTTTTTCGCGCAGGCGATGGCCGACGAGTATCGCGTGGTCTGCCCGGATGTGGTCGGGCGCGGGCGCAGCGACTGGCTGCGCAACAAGTCGCTGTACGCGCTGCCGCAGTATTGTGCCGACATGACGACGCTGCTGGCCAAGCTGAATGCAGAGGCGGTGGATTGGGTCGGGACATCGATGGGTGGCCTGATCGGCATGGCGCTCGCCAGCCAGCCGGAAACTCCGATCGCCCGGCTGGTGCTCAACGATGTCGGCCCGG
This sequence comes from Sulfuritalea sp., assembly GCA_041648855.1. Taxonomy (GTDB): domain Bacteria; phylum Pseudomonadota; class Gammaproteobacteria; order Burkholderiales; family Rhodocyclaceae; genus Sulfuritalea. The sequence continues at coordinate 6,616 of JBAZOF010000061.1, forward strand.
TGATCACCGCGGCGTCGCTGGAGCGGATCGGAACCTATCTCGGGCAGGCACCGCGCTTCGACAGCATCGAGCAGGCGGAGGCCTTCGTCCGCTTCGTTTCGGCGACCTTCGGCAGTTTGAGCGATGAGCAATGGCGGCATCTGACGCTGCATACAACCCGCACTGCCGCCGACGGCAAGGTGGAATTCGCTTACGACCCGGGCATTGCCCAGCCATTTCGCGACGCGTTCGCGACCAGCGGCGGCAAGGACCTTGAAATATGGCCGGTTTACGATGCGATCGCCTGCCCGACCCTGCTGATGCGCGGTGCGACATCGGATCTGCTGCCGCACGATGCGGCACAGCAAATGAGCCAGCGCGGACCGCGCGCGAAACTGATCGAAGTGCCGGCTGTCGGCCACGCGCCGATGCTGATGGATACGGCGCAAGTGGCGCCGGTTCGGGAGTTTCTGCTGGCTTGAAGGAATCGATGCTGCTCTGCAGCATCGAAAGTTCACATATCAAGATTTTTCGCAGCCTAGAATAGGAACGCGTTCGCATATACCGGTCGCAACCCAAACGGCATTTCAGGCAAGAGCAATGTCGGCCCCTCGGACGCCAAGCGCAGTAGCCGCAACCACGACAGGAGGCATCATGCAGAAATCGTTGCACATCGACCCCAGCAAATGTACAGGCTGCCTGCAATGCGAGATGGCCTGTTCCTACGAGAACCATGGCGTGTTCAACATCGCCAAGTCGCGCATCAAGGTCTTCAATTTCGAGCACGAAGGACGCAAGGTGCCCTATACCTGCACCCAGTGCGCCGAGGCCTGGTGCCTGAACGCCTGTCCGGTCGATGCCATACGCATCGATGCCGCCACCGGCGCCAAGGTGGTGCACAAGGATGTCTGCGTCGGCTGCAAGGTGTGCACCATCGCCTGCCCGTTCGGTACGATCAACTACGTGGCCGACTCCGGGAAAGTGCAGAAATGCGACCTGTGCGGCGGCGATCCCGCCTGCGTCACGGCCTGTCCCACGGCTGCGATCACCTACGTCGATGCCGACTGGACCGGGCTCGAAAAGATGCGCCAGTGGGCCGGCAAGACCAACACTCAATCGCGCGCCAGCGCTTAAGGAGACTGACATGGGATGGGCACGAAAAATCCTCCGCGTTGACCTGAGCAAGGGCACCTGCAAATCCGAACCCCTCAACATGGAGTGGGCTCAGCAATACCTCGGCCAGCGCGGTCTGGCCACCAAGTATTTCGTCGAGGAAGTCGACCCCAAGGTCGATCCCCTGTCGCCGGCCAACAAGCTGATCATGGCCACCGGGCCGCTGACCGGCACCATGGCCTCCACCGGCGGCCGCTATTCGGTCATCACCAAGGGGGCGCTCACGGGCGCCATCGCCTGCTCGAATTCCGGCGGCTACATCGGCGCCGAACTCAAGATGGCCGGCTGGGACATGATCATCTTCGAGGGCAAGTCGCCCAAGCCGGTCTATCTCTCGATCCAGGACGATGTCGCGGAATTGCGCGATGCCGCGCACCTGTGGGGCAAGACGACCTGGGATACCGAAGAGATCATCAAGTCCAGCCACCACGATCCGCAGGTCCGTGTTTGCTCGATCGGTCGCGCCGGCGAGAACGGCGTCCTCTATGCCTGCATCGTCAATGACCTGCATCGCGCGGCCGGCCGTTCAGGCGTTGGCACCGTAATGGGCTCGAAGAACCTCAAGGCGGTTGCGGTGCGCGGCACCGTAGGCGTTTCCGGGATTCGCGACTTCAAGGCCTTCATGACCGCCACCACGGCGGCGAAAAAGGTGCTGGCCGACAACGCCGTCACCGGACAGGGCCTGCCGACCTATGGCACCCAGGTGCTGATGAACGTCATCAACGAAATGGGCGCACTGCCTACCCGCAACGCCAAGGATGTGCAGTTCGAGGGAGCGCGCAAGATTTCCGCGGAGGCGATGCACGAGAAACGGCTTTCCGACGGCAAGGCCAACCTGGTCACCAATGCCGCCTGCTTCGGCTGCACAATTGCCTGCGGGCGCATTTCGCAAGTGGACAAGAACCACTGGAGCGTGGTCAACAGTCCGAAGTACTGGGGCGCCACGGGCGGCCTCGAATACGAGGCCGCCTGGTCGCTGGGCGCTGCCGACGGCGTGGATGACCTCGATGCGCTGACCGTCGCCAACATGATCTGCAACGAAGACGGCTTCGATCCGATCACTTTCGGCGCCACCGTCGGTGCGGTGATGGAGCTCTACACCATGGGCGTGCTGACCAAGGAGCAGATCGGCATCGAAGCGCCCTTCGGTTCGGCGCAGGCCCTGCTCGAGATCGCGCACATGACTGCGGAAGGACGCGGCTTCGGCAAGGAAATGGGCCTCGGTTCGGCCCGTCTCACGGCGAAATACGGCCATCCCGAATTGTCGATGTCGGTCAAGAGCCAGGAGTTTCCGGCCTACGATCCGCGCGGCATCCAGGGCATGGGGCTGACCTACGCGACGTCCAATCGCGGCGCCTGCCACCTGCGCTCCTACACCGTGGCTTCCGAGGTTCTCGGCATTCCGGTCAAGACCGATCCGCTGGTGACCGAAGGCAAGCCGGCGCTGGTCATGGCGTTCCAGGACGCGACGGCCGCCTTCGATTCCTCGGGCACCTGCATCTTCACCACCTTCGCCTGGTCGCTCAACGACCTGGCGCCGCAGATCGACGCCGCCTGCGAAGGCGGGGAAGCCGGCTGGTCGGTCGAGCGGCTGGCCGAACTGGGTGCGCGGATCTGGAACATGGAGCGCGTGTTCAACAACGCGGCCGGCTTTACGGCCAAGGACGACGATCTGCCGGCAAGGCTGAAGACCGAGCCGGCCCAGTCCGGCCCGGCCAAGGGCCTGGTCAGCGGCATCGACAAGATGGTCCCGGAGTACTACAAACTGCGCGGCTGGGACACGGCCGGCGTTCCCGACAAGGAAACCCTCGCGCGTCTGGGACTCTAGACTCACCGTCTGGCGCCAAGGCAGCCCGGGAGCTGCCTTGGCGTTCTTTTCTTTGAGGATTCCGCCATGAAACACGTCATCATCGGCAACGGTCCGGCCGGCGTCGTCGCCGCCGAAACCTTGCGCCGTTACGATCCCCAGGCCGAAATCACGCTGATCGGCGACGAAGCCGAGGCGCCTTATTCGCGCATGGCGATACCCTATTTCCTGAACGGCAGCATTCCCGATCAGGGCACGCACCTGCGCAAGGCCGGCGACCATTACGAGCGCCATGGCATCCACTTGCGGCAGGGCAACGTGGTGCGCGTCGAGCCGGAAAGCCAGACCGTCGTCTTCGCCGACGACAGCGAGCTCGGCTACGACCGCCTGCTGGTCGCCAGCGGCTGTCACCCGGTGCGTCCGCCCCTGCCGGGCATCGACCTGCCCGGCGTGCATACCTGCTGGACGCTGGCAGATGCGCGGGCCATCGCCGAGCGCGCGGCACCGGGCAGCCGGGTGCTGCAGATCGGCGCCGGCTTCATCGGCTGCATCATCATGGAGGCGCTGTGCGCCCGCGGCGTCAAGCTGACCGTGGTCGAGATGGGCGACCGCATGGTGCCGCGCATGATGACTGCCAAGGCGGGCACCATGATTCGCCACTGGGTGGAAAAGAAGGGCGTCGCGGTGCATGTGAATGCCGGCGTGACGAAGATAGTCGCCAAGGGCGATGCGCTGGTGGCGACGCTCTCCGACGGCGCCACGGTCGAGACGGACGTGATCATCTGCGCCGCAGGCGTCAGGCCCAACGTTGCCTTCCTCGCCGGCAGCGGCATCGCGATGGGCCACGGCGTTCATGTTGACGAGCACATGCGCACCGACGTGCGCAACATCTATGCCGCCGGCGACGTCACCGAGGCGTCAGGCTTCCATACCGGCGAACGCGAACTCAACGCCATCCAACCGAACGCAGCCGACCAGGCGCGCGTCGCCGCGATCAACATGGCCGGCGGCGAAGCACGCTTCCAGGGCGCGCTGGCGATCAACGTGCTGGACACGCTGGGCATGATCTCCACCTCCTTCGGGCAGTGGTGGGGCGTGGAAGGCGGGGAAAGCGTCGAGCGGGTGGACGATAAGAACTACCGTTACCTTTCTCTGCAGTTCAAGGACGACGTGCTGGTGGGTGCCACCAGCATCGGCCGCACCGACCACGTCGGCGCCCTGCGCGGCCTGGTGCAGGGCCGCATGCGCCTGGGTCCCTGGAAGGAGAAACTGCTGAAGGATCCGACCCAGTTCATGGCCGCCTATGTCTCGCAGGCGCAGAAGGTTGCCTGAGCAGCCGGCACAGGCAATTCCGCGGAAGGCAGGGAAAGGCATATGAAGCACGTCATCATCGGCGCCGGCGCGGCCGGCATCGCGGCAGCCGAGACGCTGCGCAAACTGGACGCGCAAGCCGTCATCACGGTGCTGGACGGCGAGGGCGAGACGCCCTATGCGCGCATGGCGATCCCCTACCTGCTGTCGAAGAAAATCGGCGAAGAGGGCACGCGCCTGCGGCACGATCCCGAGCATTACCGCAGCTTGCGCATCGACATCGAGAAGGGGCGCGCCGCGGCGGTGGACACGGCGGGCCGCACCGTCGCACTCGGCGACGGCCGCACGATTCCCTACGACCGTCTGCTGATCGCGACCGGATCGGTGCCGAGCCACGAGAATATCGAGGGCATCGACCTGCCCGGGGTGCACCACTGCTGGACGCTCGCCGATGCGCGCGCCATTGCCGCGGAGATCCGCCCGGGTGCGCGCATCGTGCAGATGGGCGCAGGCTTCGTCGGCAGCATCATCATCCAGAGCCTGATGTCGCGCGGCGCCGAGCTGACCATCCTGGTGCGCAGCGGCCGCATGGTGTCGCGCATGATGCCGCCGAAGGCCAGCGAGATGATCGCAAGCTGGTGCGAGAAGCATGGTGTCCGCATCATGGGCAAGACCCAGACGGCACGCATCGAGCGCGACGGCGGGGCCCTCAAGGTGACGCTGACGACCGGCGAAACGCTGCCTGCGGACATTTATTTGAGCGTCGTCGGCGTCAAGCCGGACATCGACTTCCTCGCCGGCAGCGGCATCGCCATCGAAGACGGGATCATCGTCGACGAACACCTGCGCACCAACGTGCCCGGAATCTATGCCGCAGGCGACGCGGCGGAGTCGCGCGACCGTCTTTACGGCAAGTACCAGATCAACGCCATCCAGCCCAATGCGGTGGAACAGGCGCGCATCGCCGCGGTCAATATGACCGGAGGCGATACCCCGTTCATCGGCAGCCTGGCGATCAACGTGCTCGACACGATGGGCCTGATCTCCTGTTCCTTCGGGCAATGGCAGGGCGAGCCGGGCGGGCAGGGCGTCGAGCAGGTGGATGCCGCGAATCACCGCTACCTGTCCCTGCAATTCGGCGGCGACCACCTGATAGGCGCCACGATGGTCGGTTTCACGGAAAACGTAGGCGTGCTGCGTGGCCTGATCCAGAGCAAGGTGAAGCTGGGCCCGTGGCGCGAGCGCCTGTTGGCCGATCCGTCGCTGTTCATGGAGGCTTACCTGGCGACGGCCGAGAAGCAGGCATGAAGGCCGGGTTTCAAGGTAGGCTGACGCCGTTTCCAGTCGGCGTTGAACGGAGTGGCTGAAATCAAGATCACCTTCAAGCTCTTTGCCGCCCTGCAGGATTATCTTCCGCAGGAGGCGAAAAGAACCAATGCGCTCGCGCTCGAAATCGATGAGGCCACCACGGTGGCGCAGATCATCGAGCGCTTCAACCTGCCGATGAAGCTGGTGCATCTGGTCCTCATCGATGGCAGCTTCATTCCGCCAGGAGAGCGTGCCGGCCGCACGCTGCGCGAAGGGGAAACGCTGGCCATCTGGCCGCCCGTCGCCGGCGGATGAAATTTCCCCTGGCTTACGACGCGACGACCACGCGCGAGGATTTTGTCCGCGTGCTGCCGCAAGCGACCGGAGAGGCGGAGTTATGCGAAATTGACGGCAGCTTCCGCGGCCGGGGCTGGTCCATCCGCCTGACTCCGATTTCGCCGCTGACGATTGGCCTGGTGCGGCTTGAACGCCATCGCGTCGAGATCGCGTTCGATGGCCTTGACGAGGCCGCGCAGGATGCATTCATGCGTCGCTTTACGCTGCACTACCAGCGCGGCGGCGGCTGACAACTCGCGGCCTGCGAAAGTCGGCGCTGGCGCGCTCTGCATGCCTGGGATTCCGCTTCGCGGGCAGGCAACGGCGACGCGGCGGCCCGGTGGCGAAAGCTGATAAAATCCATCTGCGGCGGGTCTCCCCGCATTGCGGGGTGGTGAACTTGGTCAGGTCCGGAAGGAAGCAGCCACAGCCGTTTTCCGCAAGTGCCGGGGGTCAGGCTCGCCGCACCCCTTCCCGTCCGA
>JBAZOF010000062.1:0-12869 GCA_041648855.1 Sulfuritalea sp.
CGCGGCGGCCTTGCTGGACCAATCCAACTCATGATCTCCTTTTATCTCGCAGTGGCGGCGCTGGTCGTCGTCGCTTTGGCGCTGCTGTTGCGCCCATGGTGGCTCGCCTCCCGCCGTACCGTCAGCGCCGACTTTTCGCCGGCGCTCAATGCCGCCATCCATCGCGACCGCCTTGGCGAACTGGAGCGGGACCGCAGCAGCGGCACCTTGTCTGCTGCCGACCTTGCCGAGGCGCGGGATGAATTGGAGCGGCAGCTGATCGACGACACGGCTGCCATCGAAGTCGCCGCTGCCGACGGTTTCGGCCGCCGCAGCGCGATCGCGATCGCCATCCTGCTGCCGCTGATCGCCGTTGGACTGTATGCGCTGCTGGGTAGCCCCGCGGCGGTGCTCCCCAGCGAGGTGCAGACGCAGCGCGCCACGGCAGATATGGAGCAACTCACCGCCAAGCTGGCGGCAAAGCTGGAGCAGAACCCCGACAACCCCGAGGGATGGGCCATGCTGGCGCGTTCCTACAAATCGCTGGGCCGCTGGGATGACGCCGAGCGCGCTTTCACCCGCATCGGTCCTGAACTGAACAAAAATGCCGAACTTCTCGCCGAGCTGGCAGAAATGCTGGTGCAGAAGAACAACGGATTCGACGATCGTTCGCGCCAGTTGATCCAGCAGGCATTGCGTCTCGAACCGAACCACATGCTGGCCCTGTTTCTGGGTGGCGGCAATGCCGTTGCCAGCGGGCGCTACGCAGAAGCCGCGGCGCTTTGGCAGCGTCTGTTGCCGCAGCTCGAGCCAGGCAGCGAAGATGCGCAGATGGTCGAGGCCAATATCGCCAGGGCGCTCGAGCGCAGCGGCGGCGCCAAACCAGGGGTTCCACGAAGGGACGTGCTGGCGGGAACTGTCGCTCCCCAGGACGAGGTGCATCGCGCTGCAGGGAGCAAGGACAAATCCGCTGCGCCGAAGGCGACCGGGAAGTCCGTCAGCGGCCGGGTTGAGCTCTCTGCGGCATTGAAGGCCAAGGCCAGTCCTGATGACGTCGTCTTCATCTTTGCCCGGGCCGTCGATGGTCCCCGCATGCCGCTCGCGGCCCTGCGCGCGCGCGCGGCCGATCTGCCGCTGGACTTCGTGCTCGACGATAGCCAGGCGGTGATGCCCACTGCCAACATTTCGTCTGCAGAGCAGGTGCGCGTCGAAGTGCGCATCTCGAAAACCGGCCAGGCAACACCGGGCAAGGGTGATCTCTCCGGCAAGAGTGCCGCGGTGAAGCCTGGAGCAAAAGGCCTGCGGATAGTGATCGACCAGGTCACTCCCTGACGCCGGCCGGCGCATCGCAAGCGGCGGCGCCTTAGGCGCTGTCCGCAGCACAGCGGCTGGTTTTCCCTGATTTCGGCCACAGATTTCCTCTGGGCGCCGCGCTGATGGCGGCGTGCCGTTGATTTCCTTGACGCTTGACCAATATCAAGGCCGCCATTCGGCACAGGCCTAGGATGTTGCACGTGCACAATCCCATGATGTGTTCATGGTGATTGAAGCGTCGAGCCGCACCGAACATCAGGAGTCACCCAATGAACATATCAAGCGCCATCATCCACGCCCTTCCGGGCGACGTGGCGGTAGTTCAGGCGGGGCTGGCCGCCTTGGCCGGCGTCGAGGTGCATGCGATCTCGCCCGAAGGCAAATTGATTGTCACCATCGAAACGGACGACGACGGGAGCAACGTCGCCACCTACGAACGCATCGGCCAGCTTGACGGTGTCATGTCGACGGCCATGGTCTATCACCAAACCGAATCTGAGCCAGACAAGGAGATCTGAAATGAAATTGACGCGACGTGAATTCATCAAGACCAATGCCATCGCCGCTGCGGCAACTACGGCGGGCATGAGCATTCCCGGCGTGGCGCTGGCCGCAACGCCGCAAAGCCAGGACGGCGTGCGCTGGGACAAGGGCGTCTGCCGCTACTGCGGTACCGGTTGCGGGGTGCTGGTCGGCGTCAAGGATGGTCGCGTGGTGGCCACCCAGGGAGATCCCGATGCGCCGGTGAACAAGGGTCTCAACTGCGTCAAGGGCTACTTCCTGTCGAAGATCATGTACGGCAAGGATCGCCTCACCAGGCCGCTGCTGCGCATGAAGGACGGCAAGTTCGACAAGAACGGCGAATTCGCCCCGATCTCCTGGGATGCCGCCTTCGACATTATGGCCGAGAAGGTCAAGGCGACCTTGAAAGAACCCACTCAAGGCCCCTACGGCGTCGCCATGTTCGGTTCCGGCCAGTGGACCGTGTGGGAAGGCTATGCCGCCGCCAAACTGATGAAAGCCGGCTTCCGCAGCAACAGCATCGACCCGAATGCGCGGCATTGCATGGCCTCGGCCGTGGCGGGCTTCATGCGCACCTTCGGCATCGATGAACCGATGGGCTGCTACGACGACGCCGAGCACGCCGACGTGTTCGCGCTGTGGGGCTCGAACATGGCCGAAATGCACCCGATCCTCTGGTCGCGCATCACCAATCGCCGCCTCACCGCCAATCACGTCAAGATTCACGTGCTGTCCACGTTCTCGCATCGCTCCTGCGAACTGGCCGACAACGAGCTGATCTTCAAGCCGCAGTCGGATCTGGCGATCCTCAATTACATCTGCAACTACATCATCCAGAACAACGCGGTGAATCAGGAGTTCGTCAAGAAGAACGTCGGCTTCTTCAAGGGCGTCACCGACATCGGCTATGGCCTGCGGCCCAACCATCCGCTGGAACAGGTGGCGATGAACAACGGCTACCCCGGCGCCGACGGCAAGCCCAAGGGCGATCCGAACAAGCACGCGCCGATCACTTTCGATGAGTTCGCCAAGTTCGTTTCCGAATACACCCTCGACAAGGCGCACGAGATTTCCGGCGTGCCCAAGGACAAGCTGGAAGCACTGGCCAAGGCCTATGCCGATCCGAAGGTGAAGGTCACCTCCTATTGGACCATGGGCTTCAACCAGCACACGCGCGGTACCTGGGTCAATAACATGATCTACAACGTGCATCTGCTGGTGGGCAAGATCTCCGAGCCGGGCAACAGCCCCTTCTCGCTGACCGGCCAGCCTTCGGCCTGCGGCACCGCGCGCGAGGTCGGCACCTTCGCCCACCGTCTGCCTGCCGACCTGGTGGTGATGAATCCCAAGCACCGCGAGTTCGCCGAGAAGGCGTGGAAGCTGCCGGCCGGCACGATTCCACCGACGCCCGGCTACCATGCCGTGCTCCAGTCGCGCATGCTGAAGGACGGCAAGATCGGCTTCTACTGGACCTCGACCACCAACAACATGCAGGCCGGCCCCAACATCAACGGCGAAATCTATCCCGGCTGGCGCAACCCGAAGGCCTTCGTCGTGGTGTCGGACGTCTATCCGACGGTGTCCGCGATGTCCGCCGACCTGATCCTGCCCTGCGCGATGTGGATGGAGAAGGAAGGCATGTTCGGCAACGCCGAGCGCCGCGGACAGATGTGGCGCCAGCAGGTCAAGGCACCGGGCGAGTCCCGTTCCGACCTCTGGCAGTACATGGAATTCTCCAAGCGTTTCAAGGTCGAGGAAGTATGGCCGGCCGACCTGCTGGCCAAGGCGCCCGAACTCAAGGGCAAGACCCTGTACGACGTGCTGTATGCCAATGGCCAGGTCAACAAGTTTCCCAAGGAAGATCTGGCGAAGGTCAATGCCCACGCGTGGGCCGGCTACACCAACGACGAGTCCGAGGCGTTTGGCTACTATGTCCAGAAGGGTCTGTTCGAGGAATATGCCGGCTTTGGCCGCGGCCACGCCCACGATCTGGCGCCCTTCGAGACCTACCACAAGGTGCGCGGCATGCGCTGGCCGGTGGTTGACGGCAAGGAAACCCTGTGGCGCTTCCGCGAGGGTTACGACCCGTACGTGAAGAAAGGCGAGGGGGTAAAGTTCTACGGCTATCCCGACGGCAAGGCCAAGATTTTTGCGCTGCCCTATCAGCCGGCTGCCGAAATGCCGGACAAGGACTACGACCTCTGGTTGTGCACCGGACGTGTGCTGGAGCACTGGCATACCGGCTCGATGACGCGGCGCGCTCCCGAGCTTTACAAGGCCTTCCCCGACGCGGTGGTGTGGATGCATCCGAAGGACGCCGAGAAGCGCGGGCTAAAGCGCAACGACGTAGTCAAGGTATCCACGCGGCGCGGCGAGATCGAGCTGCGGGTCGACACCAAGGGCCGCAACAAGCCGCCGGAGGGTTTGATCTTCATTCCTTTCTTCGACGAGCACCGCCTGGTCAACAAGCTCACCCTGGATGCCACGTGTCCGATTTCGAAAGAAACGGACTTCAAGAAGTGCGCCGCCAAGGTGGTCAAGGCCTGATCGAACATGCATGGAGTCGCGGAGAGCGCGAGATACATGCGCTCTTCGTCCAGCGATCATGGACAACGAGACCAAGCCCAGTGCCGCGGCGCGTCGCCAGTTTCTCGCCGATACCGCACGCATGGCCTGCGGTGTCGGCCTCCTCGGATTGGGGGTCGGACTCTATGCACGGCATGCCAGGGCGCTGCCGCCGGCCGCCATTCGGCCGCCCGGCGCCTTGCCGGAGACCGACTTTTCCGCGGCCTGCATCCGCTGCGGCCTGTGCGTGCGCGATTGTCCCTTCAATATCCTGCACCTGGCCAAGCCGGAAGAACCCTTGTCGACCGGCACGCCTTACTTCGTCGCGCGCCAGTTGCCCTGCGAAATGTGCGAGGACATCCCGTGCGTGAAGGCCTGCCCGACCGGGGCGCTGGATCACTCGCTGAAAGACATCAACAAGTCGAAGATGGGCCTGGCGGTGCTGGTCGACCACGAGACCTGCCTCAATTTCCTCGGCTTGCGCTGCGACATCTGCTATCGCGTCTGCCCGGTGATCGACAAGGCCATCACGCTCGATCCCCAGAGCAATGCGCGCACCGGCAAGCACACACTGTTCATTCCGGTGGTGCATTCCGATCACTGCACCGGTTGCGGCAAATGCGAAAAGGCCTGCCCGACCGAGATTGCTTCGATCAAGGTGCTGCCGCTCTACATGGCCAAAGGGGCTTTGAGCGCCCACTACCGTCTGGGCTGGGTCGAGAAGGAAAAGGCCGGCGGCAGCCTGGTGGCGCCGGACGTCGAGCATCAGTACAACATGCCCGAGGGCATGAAGTATGAGAGCGGCAAGGGACTGTCGGGAAGTCCGGACGCCGTGTCGCCAGCGCCGACTTCTCCCGCCCCGGCCGCCTTGCCCAAGGCCTTCCAGGGAGGCAAGCTGTGAGCGCCATCCAGGAAGATTCAGTGACAACTTCGCTGAAAACTTCGCCCGCGCGTCCCGGCACCGAAGCCATCGCTGCGAAGGGCTGGCTGGCCGCGCACAGGTGGCTGATCCTGCGGCGCAGCAGCCAGATCGGCATCCTGCTGCTGTTTCTGGTGGGCCCCTGGTTCGGTTGGTGGATCGTCAAGGGAAACCTGAATTTCAGCTACACCCTCAACTTCCTGCCGCTGACCGATCCCTATGTCATTCTCCAGTCGCTGCTGGCGCGGCAGATGCCGGAGAAGCTGGCGCTGATCGGCGTGCTCATCGTGACGCTGTTCTACCTGCTGGTCGGCGGCCGCAGCTATTGTTCCTGGGTCTGTCCGGTCAATCTCTTGACCGATGCCGCCTACTGGCTGCGCGTGCGGCTCGGCCTCAAGGGCAGCGCGCACATCAGCCGGCCGACCCGTTACTGGATGCTGGGCATGACGCTGGTGATGGCCGTTGTCACCGGCAGCATCGCCTGGGAGATGGTCAATCCGGTATCGATGATGCATCGTGGATTGATCTTCGGTCTCGGTCTGGCCTGGACGGTGTTGCTGGCCGTGTTCCTCTTCGACCTGTTTGTCATGCGCCACGGCTGGTGCGGCCATCTTTGTCCGGTGGGTGCGTTCTACAGCCTGATCGGCAAGCTGTCGCTGGTGCGCGTCACGCTGCCCGCTCGCGCCGCCTGCAACGATTGCATGGACTGCTTCGCCGTCTGTCCGGAACCGCAGGTGATCCGTCCGGCATTGAAGGCCATCGGCGGCACGCCGCCACTGATTCTGGAGGCCAATTGCACCAACTGCGGTCGCTGCATCGATGTCTGTTCCAAGGATGTGTTTGCCTTCGGCACCCGTTTCAACCATACCGTCGTACCCGTAGCCGGCGTCCCGCAAGCGGCGCCAAAGTGATCAACGCTCAATCTCGTCTGGGGAGTCCATCATGAACAAAACAGTCACCATTCTTCTGGCGTCGCTGCTGACCGTCATTGTCGGTTGCGCCAGCTACGAACCCCTGGTTTCGATGCGCGGCGCCGATGTCGCCTCAGCCGACAAGGCTCCGACGTCGCTTGCCTATGCCGGCAAGCGGCCGGGTACGCAACCGGTCGTGGCCCGCACCTTCAGCACGCAGCCGCCGGTGATTCCGCATGCGGTGGATAATTTCGACGAGGTGACGCTCACCGAGAACCAGTGCATGGATTGCCATGGACCGGCCAACTACGTAAAGAAGAATTCGCCGAAGCTGGGCGACAGCCATTTCGTCGCCGCGACCAAGGCCTTCGATGCGTCACGCCATGTGTGCACCAGTTGCCATGTGCCGCAGGTCGATGCGCCGGCGCTGGTCGAGAACCGCTTCATCGGCAACCTCAAGTAAGCAGGTCTGCCTGGCGCAGCAATTGCGCCAGAAGGCCATCAGGCCAGGCTGATAGCCGCCACTGGACAGGGAGCCACGCAGGCGCCGCAGCCGGTGCATGAACCGGGGTCGACCTCCGCAATCGGGGGCCCCCCGAGTCGCGGGCTGAAGCGGATCGCCGTCACCGTGCAGTGATCGCCGCAAATCCGACATTCCACGCCGCGCCGCGGCAGGCAACTCTCGGCGATCTGCGCCTTGATGTTCCAAGGCAAGGCCAGAGCATACGGGCGCGGCAGGGCGCCGTCCTTGCAGGCGTCGGCACAGGCTCCACAGAAGGTACATTCGCCGCGTTTGAAATCCACTTCCGGATAGCCGCGCACGATGACGATGATCCGTGTCGGGCAGACGGGCACGCATGCGCCGCAGCGAGTGCAGGCATCCAGGAAGGCTTCCTCCGCCAGCGCCCAGGGCGGACGTTGCGGCGGGCGGCGGGCCTTGAAATCCCCCCGCATGAATTGTCGGCGACTGACCATGGATATAAGGAGTGTGTTTGAAACGGGAACGGGATTTTGCCAGCGCATAGTGCTTGTCACAAAATCTCACCATTCACCGCTTGGATTTGGAGTAGATTAGTCTAGCCTAATATTGAGGTCGAATAAAATTGGCCTGATTCCCCTAATCAACGAGAAAGGAATTGATCATGAAACTTACATACATTGCGCTTCTGGCAGTTCTTGGCGCATCGCTTGCCGCACCGGTTGTCGCGCAACCTGCCGGCGGTCAAGGCATGGGTCCCGGTCAGGGCATGGGCCCGGGCGGCGGGATGGGTCCCGGCGGTGGTGGCATGGGCCCCGGGGGGGGCAAGGCAATGCGCTTCAGCTTCGACAAGGACAACACGCCCGGTTGGGCATTGATGAGTGCCGATGAGCGTACCGCGCATAGCGGCAAGATGCGCGCTGCCAAGACCTACGACGAATGCAAGGCCCTGCAGACCGAGCATCACCAGGCCATGGAAGTTCGTGCCAAGGAAAAGGGCGTGACCTTGCCGGCACCGCGCTACAACGGTTGCGACCGTATGAAGGCTCGCGGCTTCTTCAAGTAGCCGGCGTCATGCTGCAACGTAGGGCAAGCCCCCGGTCGCACGCGACCGGGGGCCTTGCGGCCTCCATCTGCCGATGAGTGAACATTCGCACCACCATGGCGCCGCGTCGTTCAGTCGCGCCTTTGCCATCGGCATTGCGCTCAACATCGGCTTCGTTGCTGTCGAGGCCTTCTACGGCTGGCGCGTCGGTTAACTCGGGCTGCTGGCAGATGCCGGTCACAACCTGTCGGATGTCGCCGGGTTGGTACTGGCGTGGGGGGCGGCGCTGGCGGCGGGGCGACTGCCCGATCATCGCCACACCTACGGCTGGCAGCGCGCCTCGATTCTCGCCGCCTTCGCCAACGCGGTGCTGCTCCTGGTGGCGATGGGTTCGCTGCTGTGGGAGGCGGCGCATCGACTGCAATCCCCGGCGCCGACCGACGGCATCACGATCATGGTCGTCGCTGCCATCGGCGTGCTGGTCAACGGTGCAACGGCCGCGCTGTTCATGGCCGGCAGCAAAGGCGACATGAATATTCGCGGCGCCTTCCTGCACATGGCGGCCGACGCACTGGTTTCGCTCGGCGTGGTGGCTGCCGGTGCGCTGTATCTGTGGACCGGATGGGCCTGGCTCGATCCGGTGACCAGCATGGCGATCGCGCTGGTGATCATCGCCGGCACCTGGGGCTTGTTTCGCCAATCCCTGCACCTGCTGTTCGACGGTGTGCCGGAAAGCGTGGTGCTCGCCGAGGTGGATGACCTGCTGCGAGCCCTGCCCGGCGTCGACGATGTGCATGATCTGCATGTCTGGGCCATGAGCACCACCGGCATCGCGCTGACTGCGCATCTGGTGATGCCCGGCGGACATCCGGGCGACGCATTTCTCGAGCATATCGCCGAGACCCTGCACGATCGTTTCCACATTACCCATCCGACCATCCAGATCGAGTTCAACGGGCTCGATCATGGCTGCGCGCAACCCCTCACCGGCCTCTCGACATGAACAGCCCGACCTCACCTGCCCCCATGAACTTCCAACTCATCGTCAAGGCCTTTGCCCCCGGCTGGCCGGCTGCCGTCATGGGCACCGGGGCTTTCGCCCTGGCGACGCTGCACTTCTCCCATCAGTGGCCGATGCTGGCAGGATTGGCCTGGGCGCTGCACTGGTTCAACCTGGTGCTGTTCGCGCTGATCAGCATCCCCTGGCTGTTGCGCTGGGCCACGGCCTTTCCGGCGGTCGCGGCCACCTTCAAGCATCCGGTGGCGGCCAACTTCTACCCTTCCTATGCCATCGCCGTGCTGGTGCTGGCGGCAGAACTGCGCGTCTTCGGCGGCCATGATTCGGCCGCGCTGGTCGCCTGGTGGTTGGGCGTGGCGCTGTTGTTCGGCCTGACCCTTGCCGTGCTGATCTCGATTTTCGAGGGCGAGCACGTCAATCTCGACCACATCACGCCCGGCATCTTCATTCCGCCGGTCGGCCTGGTGGTGATTCCGGTGGCCGGCGGCCCGCTGCTCGCCGTCCAGCCGGAAGCCCTGCGCGACCTGGCGCTGACCATCAACGGCATCGGCCTGGGCGCCGGCATCTTCATGTATATGGCATTGCTGGCGCTGGCCTTCCATCGCTTCTACGTGCACAAGCGCCTGCCGCCGATGATGGTGCCGACCTTCTGGATCAACCTGGCGCCGCTGGGCGTGCTCGTGGTGAGCCTGCTCAATCTTGTTGCCGCAGCCCCCTTCGCCGGCGACAAATCAGCCTATCTGCTGGCGGTGTTCCTGATCTGGGGCTTCGGCGCCTTCTGGCTGTTGCTGGCGATGCTGTTCACCTGGGCGGTCAGAAAAACCGCCCCCTTGCCATTCTCCCTGGCCTGGTGGGCCTTCACCTTTCCGCTGGCCGCATTCACGCTCGGCAGCCAGCGCCTGAGCGAGGTGACCGGGCTGACTACGCCGCTGGCCTTCGGCTGGCTGGCGTGGGTTCTGCTCGCCGCCATCTGGACGCTGACGCTGGTGAAGACCGTCGGCGGCGTCGCCAGCGGCAAACTCTTTCAACCCCATCCCTGAGCAATCATGCAGTTCGTGGTTCGGCACGTCTTGCTTGACGCGGCCGAACGCTGTTGATAAGATAGTAATCAGTTACTATCTTTTGGACTGAGAAGCGATGGACGCCAAAGCGAAGCCACGAAATCTGCCTGCGGATCAGCGCCGGGCCGTTACGGTCGAAGCGGTCGTCGAACTGACTGCCGAGCAGAATCCCGGCGACATCACTACCGCCGCGATTGCCAAACGGATGAATCTCACGCAGGGCGCGCTGTTTCGCCATTTTCCCAGCAAGGATGCAATCTGGCAGGCGGTCATGGAATGGGTCGCCGAGCGCCTGCTGCAGCGGGTGGATCGCGCCATGCAAGCTGCGGAGTCTCCGCTTCAGGCACTGGAAGCGGTGTTCATGACTCATATCGAGTTTGTCGTCGCGCACCCCGGGGTGCCACGCCTGCTGTTCGGCGAGCTGCAGCGCGCCGAGGACACTCCCGCCAAACGCATGGCGCGCACCCTGATGAGCGCCTACCGGAAGCGCCTGAGCGGCCTGATCGACGCGGCGAAGCTCCGCGGTGAAGTGGCGAGGGAGATCGATACTGCAGCCGCTTCGCTTTCTTTCATTGGCAGCATTCAGGGTCTGGTCATGCAATCGCTGCTGAGTGGCCGGGCGGCACAAATGCGCGCCGACGCTCCTGTCGTGTTCGCCATTTACCGTCGTGGAATCAGGAGTGACACATGAAGTCCCAACGCATACTGAAATGGCTGTCCATCGCCGCCATCGCCTTTGGCGTCCTCACCGTGTTCAGCGGTGGCCGCGCATTGTTCGGCGGCATGGAGGCGCGCGCCGAGCTTGGCAACATCGTGCCCTTCGTACTCTGGTTCAATTTCCTGGCCGGCTTTGTCTATGTCCTCGCCGGGGCGGCGCTGCTGCGGACCAGACTCTGGGCTGCCCCGATGGCCTTGCTCCTGGCAGTGTCGACCGTTCTCGTCTTCCTGGCCTTTGCGGTGCACATCGTCGCCGGCGGCGCGTTTGAAGCGCGCACCGTCGGCGCCCTGTCGCTGCGATCGCTGTTCTGGATCGCGGTGGCGCTGGTCGCCATGCGCGCCATGAAGGCGAGTCCGGCAGGGAGCAGCCCGCGATGAATTTCTCCTTCGATCGTCGCACCATCCTCATTGCCGCCGCCGTCTTGCTGGTGGCCATTCTGGTGCTGTTCGTCGCGCGCAGCGGGCCGCTGGCGTCGATGCGCGTCACCGTCGCGCCGGCCGCGCGGGCCGATCTGGCGCCCTTGCTGTTCGGCATCGGCGTGGTCGAAGCGCGGCGCAGCTATCTGGTCGGCCCCACCACTGCCGGGCGCGTGCGCCACGTTGCCGTGGATGTCGGCGAAGTCGTGAAGGCCGGCCAGTTGCTGGCGGAGATGGACCCGGTCGACCTCGATCAGCGCCTTGCCGCAACCGGCGCGGCCGCCAAGCGCGCGAAGAGTGCGGTCGATACGGCGGCGGCGCAGCTTGCCGACAGCGTCGCCCGACGCGAAGTGGCCGCCGCCAATGCGCGCCGCTATGAGGAGTTGGGGCGCAAGGGCTTCGTCAGTTCCAGCGTAACCGAGGGCAAGACACAGGAGATGAATTCCGCGTCGGCCCAGTTTGCCGCCGCCGAAGCAGCGCTGGCCGGCGCGCGCCAGGACCTCGCACGCCTCGACGCAGAACGCGCCGGCGCGCAGCAGCAGCGCGGCAACCTGCGGTTGTTGGCGCCAGCCGACGGCGTGGTGACCGCGCGCGACGCCGAGCCGGGCTCGACCGTGGTCGCCGGACAGGCCGTCGTGCGGCTGGTCGCAGCCGACAGCCTGTGGCTAAAAATGCGCCTCGATCAGCATCGCTCGGCCGGACTGCAAGTCGGGCTCCCGGCTGAAATCGTCTTGCGCTCACGGCCGGGCCAGGTGCTGCCCGGGAAAGTCGCGCGCGTCGAAATGCTGAGCGACAGCGTGACCGAAGAGCGCATCGCCCAGGTGGCCTTCGACACGCCGCCGAAAGACGTGTCCGTCGGCGAAATGAGCGAAATCACCTTGCACCCGCCGGGCGTAAAGCAGGCACTGGCCGTGCCCGGCGCAGCATTGCGCCTGCACGGAGGAAAGACCGGCGTCTGGCTGCTGGCTGCGGGCAAGCCGGGTTTTGTCCCCGTGAAAACGGGCACCACCGGCGCCGACGGCAGGGTGCAGATCATCGACGGCCTCAAGGAGGGCGATGTGGTGATCGTGCACAGCGAGAGCGAGCTCGCCGCGGACAGCCGCATCAAGGTGGTTTCCACCCTCACGGGTTCGTGAGCCCGTCATGATCACATCATGATCAGTCTCGCCGGCCGCGACATCCTGCATTCCTGGGGCAAGTTCGTCCTCACCGGGGTCGGTCTCGGCCTGCTGATCGGCGCCACGCTGACCATGGCCGGCGTCTATCGCGGCATGGTCGATGACGCGCGGGTACTGCTGACCAACAGCGGTGCCGACATCTGGGTGGTGCAGAAGGACACCCAGGGACCGTATGCCGAGGCGTCCAGCATCCGCGACGACGTGTATCGCGGACTGCTCGGCATGCCCGGCGTCGCGCAGGCGGCGAACGTCACCTACCTGACGATGCAGGTACGCCATGGCGATACCGATTCGCGCACCATGGTGGTCGGCTTCGAGCCGGGTCAGCCCGGCGAGCCGGGCTATCTGGTGGCGGGGCGGCGCCTGCTGCGCGGCCACTTCGAGGCCATCGCCGATGTGAAGACCGGCTTCCGCCTCGGCGAGCGCATCCGCATCCGTCGCCACGATTACGAAGTGGTCGGGCTGACGCGGCGCATGGTGTCCTCCGGCGGCGATCCGATGGTGTTCATTCCGCTCAAGGACGCGCAGGAGGCGCAGTTCCTCAAGGACAACGACGCCATCATCGCCGACCGCGCACGCACGGCGGCCAACCCCGCCCTGAACCGCCCCGGCGTGCCCGGCCTGCTCGACGCGGTGACGGCATCGCAGACCATCAATCACAGCGTCAATGCGGTGCTGGTGAAAGTCGGCGCTGGCGACACGGCGGAAACCGTGGCGCAGGAGATCCGCCGCTGGAAACATTTGC
>JBAZOF010000063.1:0-12702 GCA_041648855.1 Sulfuritalea sp.
TCGGCATCGACAAGGGTCGCGGCGCTGTCGACAAGAACAAGCGGATCATCGCCGTGATCGGCGATTCGACCTTCATGCACATGGGCATGCAGGGCCTGCTCGACATCACCTACAACAAGGGCAACGTCACCGTCCTGCTGCTCGACAACAACACCACCGGCATGACCGGCGGCCAGGCGACGCCGGCTTCGGGCAAGGACATCCACGGCAAGGAGGCGCCGCGCGTCGATCTGGCCAAGGTGGTCGAGGCGCTCGGCGTCGCCAACGAACGCATCAAGGTGGTGGATCCCTACGAACTGCCCGTGCTGTTCAAGACCATCCGCGACGAAATCAAGATCGACGGTCCCTCGGTGATCATCGCGCGCCGTCCCTGCGTGCTGATCGACGACTTCAAGCCCTTCCGCCCCTATCTGGTCGAGGAGGACAAGTGCACGGGCTGCGGCAACTGCATCGAGGTCGGCTGCCCGGCGATCCACGTCACGCACCGCGAGAAGGTGATCAAGCCTTCCGGCAAGGAAGTCGAACTGGCCTTCGTCAATATCGACAACCAGGCCTGCACCGGTTGCGGCCTGTGCGTGCAGCCCTGCGCGCCGGATGCCATCCAGCACGTGCCGCGGCGCGACATCCCGATCCATATCGTCAAGACCTGAACCCGTCATGAGCCAGAACGACATCACCAACATCCTCGTCTGCGGCATCGGCGGCCAGGGCGTCATGACGGCCACCGAGATTCTGGCCGAAGCGGCCATCGCCGAAGGACACGACGTCAAGAAAACCGAAGTGGCCGGCATGGCCCAGCGCGGCGGCGTGGTCACCTCGCATCTGCGCTTCGGCCGCAAGGTGCTCTCGCCGCAGATCGAGCCGGGCACGGTGCAGGTGCTGCTCGGCTTCGAAGGCGCCGAGGCGCTGCGCTGGTCGCACTACCTGCGGCCCGATGGCCTGGCGCTGGTGAACAACGCCAAGTTGGTGCCGCCGGTGGTCGAACTCGGCCTGTTCGACTATCCCGAAGACCCGACCGGCCAGATGCGCGCCGCAGGCCGCCGCGTCGTCTCCTTCGATGCCATGTCGATCGCGCGCGATCTGGGCGAAGTCCGCCTCGGCAATACCGTTATGTTGGGTGCCATCGCCGACTATCTGCCCTTCTCGCCGGACGTGCTGCTGGCCTGCATCGTCCAGCGCTTCGCGCGCAAGGGCGAACAGGTGGTGGAGGCCAATCGCCAGGCGTTCGCTGCGGGTCGCGAGGCAGTGGCAAAGCAACTCGGCGCGAATTCGAGCAACCCGGCGCCGGCGCACGCCTGAAACAACAGAACACAGGACACAACATGACTGCAAGAATCATCGACGGCAATGCCCTCTCGGCGGAAATCCGCGGCCAGTTGGCGGAACGGGCCGCCGCCCTGAAGGCCAAGGGTGTCACGCCCTGCCTGGCGGCAATCCTCGTCGGCGAAGACCCGGCCTCCGCGGTCTATGTTCGCAACAAGGTCGCCGCCTGTGAGAAAGCCGGGATGCGCTCGATCAAGGACGTCTACGCCGCCGACGTGGATCCGGCAGTGGTGTTCGCGCGGATCGCCGAACTCAACGCCGACCCCTCGGTGCACGGTATTTTGGTGCAGCTGCCGCTGCCCAAGCATTTCGATTCGGAGGCGGTGCTCGAATCGATCTCGCCGGAGAAGGACGTCGACGGCTTTCACGCCGAAAACGTCGGCGCGCTGATGCAGGGCAACCCGCGCTTCATCCCCTGTACGCCCTACGGCGTCATGAAGATGCTGGAGAGTGCGAATGTTCCGCTGAAGGGCGCCGAAGTCGTCATCGTCGGCCGCAGCAACATCGTCGGCAAGCCGATGGCCATGCTGCTGCTGGCGCAGAGCTGCACTGTCACCATCTGTCATTCGCAGTCGAAGGACCTGGCCTTCCACACCCGCCGCGCCGACATCCTGGTGGCTGCAGTCGGCCGCGCGAAGATGATCACCGGCGACATGATCAAGCCGGGCGCCACGGTGATCGACGTCGGCATCAACCGCACGGCCGAGGGCAAGCTCTGCGGCGATGTCGATTTCGAAACCGCGAAAGAAGTTGCCGGCGTCATCACCCCGGTGCCCGGTGGCGTCGGCCCGATGACCATCACCATGCTGCTGACCAACACGCTTGAAGCCGCTGAACGTACGCAAATGAGGTGCGCAAAATGAAGCCACTGGTCGGGATCGTGATGGGCTCGGACTCGGACTGGCCCGTAATGCAGGCAGCGGCGCAGATGCTGAAGGAATTCGGCGTGCCCTACGAGGCGCGCGTCGTCTCCGCCCACCGCACGCCCGACCTGCTGTTCGACTACGCCGCCGTGGCCCACGAACGAGACCTGCGCGCGATCATCGCCGGCGCCGGCGGCGCGGCACACCTGCCCGGCATGCTGGCGGCGAAGACCATCGTCCCGGTGCTCGGCGTGCCGGTGCCGTCGAAGCACCTCAACGGCCTCGATTCCCTGCTTTCCATCGTGCAGATGCCGAAAGGCATCCCGGTCGCCACCTTCGCCATCGGCGAAGCCGGCGCCGCCAACGCGGCCCTCACCGCGATCGCCATCATCGCCACCGCCAACGACGACTACGGCCGCGAGCTGGCGCGCAAGCTCGAAGATTTCCGCAGCCAACAGAGCCAGAAGGTGCTGGCGATGAAGCTGCCCGAGCTCTGATGGATATTGCTTCGATTCGAGGCTATTTCACCGGCCTGCAGCAGCGCATCGTCGGGAAACTCGAAGTCATCGAAGCCCAGGCTTTCCGGCGCGACGCATGGGACCGGCCACAGGGCGGCGGCGGCATTTCCAGACTGATCGAAGAAGGCAAGGTTTTCGAACGCGGCGGCGTCAATTTCTCGCACGTCAAGGGCGATCGGATGCCCGCCTCGGCGACCGCGCACCGCCCCGAACTGGAAGGTCGCCGCTGGGAGGCCATGGGCGTCTCGCTGGTGCTGCATCCGCGCAACCCGTATTGCCCGACCTCGCACATGAACGTGCGCTTTTTCGTCGCCGAGAAGGAGGGCGAGGAAGCGGTGTGGTGGTTCGGCGGCGGCATGGACCTGACGCCCTACTACGGCTTCGAGGACGACGCCCGGCATTTCCACCAGACCTGCAGGGACGCGCTGGCGCCCTTCGGCCCCGAGGTGCATCCGCGCTACAAAAAATGGTGCGACGAGTACTTTTTCCTCAAGCACCGCAACGAAGCGCGCGGCATCGGCGGCATTTTCTTCGACGACCTCAACGAGGGCGGCGAGGGTGGCGAAACTCCGTTTCAGCGCTGCCAGGCGCTGACGCAGAACGTCGGCGACCATTTCACCACCGCCTATCTGCCCATCATCGAACGCCGCCGCGGCATTGCCTACGGCGAACGCGAGCGGGATTTCCAAGCCTACCGGCGCGGACGCTACGTCGAATTCAACCTGGTCTGGGATCGCGGTACGCTGTTCGGCCTGCAATCGGGCGGCCGCACCGAGTCGATCCTGATGTCGCTGCCGCCGATCGTCAAGTGGCGTTACGACTGGCAGCCCGAGCCCGGCACCGAGGAAGCCAGGCTTTACAGCGACTTCCTGCCGCCGCGCGACTGGTTATAGGCGGCGAACGCCGTACCGCCAGCGCCGACTTTCAGGCGTGCGCCTTGTCCGAGGGACTGCATGGATCATCAATTCAACTTCTGCCCGAACTGTGCAACGCCCTTGCAGTTGCTCTCGGCGATGGAAGACGGCGGCCCGAAGGTGCGGCTGCGCTGCCCGGCCTGCGAGTGGACGCACTGGAACAATCCGACGCCGGTGCTCGCCGCGATCGTCGAGATGGCGGACCGCGACGGGCAGGTGCTGCTGGCGCGCAATGCGGCATGGCAGGGCCGGATGTTCGCCCTGATCACCGGTTTCATGGAAGCCGGCGAAACACCGCAAGAAGGCATCGCCCGCGAGGTCCTCGAAGAAACCGGTTTGAGTATCGATGCGCCTGCGCTGGTCGGCGTCTATGACTTCCAGCGCATGAACCAGATCATCATCGCCTACCACGTGGTCGCCAGCGGCGAGATCGTGCTGTCTCCCGAACTCGCCGAATACAAATTGTTCCGCCCCGGAGATCTCAAGTGCTGGCCCGCCGGCACGGGCTACGCGCTGGCCGATTGGCTCACCGCGCGCGGCATCGCGCCGAAGTGGATCGAGCTGCCGCCGAACCCTGACGCTCCGGCGTCCGGGCGCTGACGCTGCGTCGGCTCAGAGTACCGCGGCCGCGCGGTAGTGGCGTATCGCCAGCGCCGACTCTTCGAGCTGATCGAGTAGTTGGGCGAGTTCGACATGGGTCGCGCGTGACGGCGCGATGGCCAGCGCGGCTTCCAGATAGCTCCGCGCCTTGCCCCACAGTTGCTGCTGGCGGCACAAGCGGCCCAGGGTAAGCAACAGAGCGCCGTCGCGCGGCATGCGCTGCAGCCATTTTTCCGCCTGCGCAATGCGTCCGAGCACGTCGCCGGCAGGTTCGCCGGGCCGGCCGCACTCGCCGTAGGCCAGCACCAGCGTGGTATCCCAGTGTTCGTCGAGCGCGTCCTCGATCACGCGCTGGGCCTCGCGGCAGTCGCCGGCAGCCATCAGTGCACGAGCGGTTTCCAGTGCCAGTGAGGCTTCACCGCGGTCGGCGTCATCGAGTTCGCGCCAGTAGCGCATGAGTCCCGGAGGGTCTTCGCGCAAGCCGCGCAGGGCTTCGCGCACGGCGCGGCTGCGAATCGGCGCCGCCTGTTCGGCCGTCAGCGCCTGATGCTTTTCGAGCTGGCGCACCAGGCGCGCCACCTCGCGCCAGTTGCCGAGGCCCTGTTCGGCACGCAAGCTCAGGCGCAAGGCGGCGATATGCCGGCCTTCAGCCGCAGCGAACTGGTGCAGGGCGTCGCGGGCATCCTCGAAGCGACGCTCTTCCAGGGCGAATTCGGCTTCGGTCATGAGGCGCGCCGCCTGCAAGCCTTTGCTGTCGTACGCACGCATGCGTCTGGCCCATTCCGCCGTGCGCTCCGCATCGCGCAAGGCGTGCGCGGCGCGCCAGCCGGCCAGCGCCAGCATGCCCGCACGAGTCTGATCGGGCCAGGCTTTCTCGGCGCAGCGCATGGCGTGACCGTAGCGGCCCTCCTGCAACAGGCGCCAGGCATCGCGCAGGGCGAGCGCGGCTTTTTCCTGTCGCCGCCGCCGGCGAAATTCAGCCACCGCGCGCGGCAGTCCGAGCGTGTGGCTGACGGCGCGCGCCAGCAGGTAAATCACGAAGAATCCCACGATGGAAGCCAGCAGGAACAGATTGAGGGAAACTTCGGCGCGCCACGGCGGCAGCACCAGCAACACGTAGCCGTCGTTGTAGCGCGCGGCTAGCGCAAGGCCCACCGCCGCCGCGGCGAGAATCAGCAACCAGAGCACGGCGCGCATCGCGATGCTACCGGGCAGCGCCCGCGCCCCGCTCGCGGGCGAACTTCAGATTGCGCAGGGCCGTGAGCGTTTCCGCCAGACCCGGCAGGTCGAAAGTGACGTCCGTGGTTGCCAGCGTTTTCAAGGTTCCCTGCGCGGCCTGCACGGATTTGGCGCGACCGTCGAAGTAGCGATCAAGGTGCTCGCGCGACTGGCGGATCTCTTCGCGGAAAGTCTTGCCGTCACGTTGCAGCAGCGCCAGACGGGCATTGAGCAGGCGCAGCTTAAGGTTCTCGCGCAGGAAGAAACTCTGGGTGGGCGAGAGCAGCGCGGGATCGTTCTGGTCGATGCGCTCGAGGCGCACCAGTTGCCTGAACTCGCGCCACAAGTCGGCGCCCAGTTCGCGCCAGTAATCCACGCTTGCCGGTTTCGCCCTGGATGCCGGCTTTGTCGTCTCTGCCTTGGGCCGTTGCTCATAGGCCAGCGGCAATCCGTCGACGACGGCCACGACGCTTTCGATCTTCAGCGACAGGCCGGTGACATTGGCGCCCGGCGTCGCCTTGAGGCGCTCGATGTCGCGCGCGATGAGTTTTCTGGCGGGCAGGAATTGCGGCTGGACCGAGCGCGCGAGACGGGCGTCGGCGCCCTGCAGCGCGATCAGCGCCGCCTCGACGTTGCCGGCGAACTGAAGCTGCTGCATGGCGATGACCACGGCCTGTTCGACTTCGGCCAGCACGCGTTCGTCGCGGCTGCTGGAGAGTTCCTGGTACATGGCTTCGAGCGCCAGGGCCTGGCTCTGGGTTTCAGCCAATTTCGCTTCCAGCGCACCGACCTTGGCCTGCAAGGCCGCCAGGGTTTCCTGGCTTTGCCGTGCCAGCATGCGCCCTTCCTTGGCCACTGCATCGCCCTCGCCCAGACGGCGCGCGAGTTCCTGCTGGAGGCTGTTGACCTGGATGCGGGTGTCGACCCACTGCGCGACGACAATCACCGTCGCCACCAGCGCAACGCGCAGCACCGGCCGGCGCAAGGCAGCGCGCCAGTTTCCGGTGGGCGGAGGTGAATCAGTTTGAACGGGAGTTTCCATGAGATGCGAAGTATTGCACGAGTCCGGCCATCAAGCCGTCATCGCCGGGCTCGGTCGCGATCACCTTGGTCAGGCCCAGGGCCTCGGCCTGTTCGGCAATGCGTTGATGCGGCACGAACGCCGGCGTCTTTTTCAGCCACGCCTGACCGAGACGACCGACCATGTCGAAAAAATTGCGCAGGCCTTCGCTGCTGGTCAGGGTCACGGCGTCGAGCCGTCCCTCCTCCCACAACTTGAGCAGGGGCGCGGGGTCGAGTTGCGGTTGGCCACGGCGATAGCAGGTCACGTACTCGACCGCCGCGCCACGCGACTTGAGCGTTTCGCCCAGCAGCTCGCGGCCGCCGTCGCCGCGAAAAATGATCACGCGGCGACCGCGTACATCGATCAGTTCGGGCAGTTCCAGCAAGGCTTCTGAATCGAAGCGCAGCGGCGGCGAGATGACGTCATGTATGCCATGACGGGCGAGTTCGCGTTCGCTGCTCTTGCCCAGCGCCGCGACACGCAGCGTGGCTGGCCACGAACGGCGCGGCAGGATCACGTTCAGCGCCCTCTCTATCGCGTTGGGGCTGACGAAAACCGCGAGATCAAAGCCGTCGAGGCGAATCGCGACATCGAGCAGCGGTGCGACATCTTCGACATCGCGAATTTCCAGCACCGGGTAGAGCACCGGTATCGCCCCCGCCTCGGTCAATGCCGTGGCGAAATGCGCCGCCTGCCCGGCCGGGCGCGTCACCACGACATGGCGGCCGGCCAAACTCATTGTCAGCTGCCGAGCGCTGCGAGGATTTCGGCGGCGCCCTGCTTGCGCAGTTCTTCCGCCAGTTTCAGACCGAGTGCTTCGGGATCCGCTGAACTGCCGCTGAGCTCGGCATGTGCCATGCGCGCACCGTCGGGCGAGGCAACGAAGCCACGCAGGAAAATGCTGCCGGCACGCATTTCGGCAAAGGCACCCAGCGGGACTTCGCAGCTGCCGGCCAGGGCGCGCGACACTGCGCGCTCGGCGCGCACGCAGGCGGCGGTATCCGGATCATTCAGGGGCGCGAGCCAGGCGGCCACGTCCGCACGCGAAGACAACGCTTCGATGCCGAGCGCGCCCTGCCCCGCGGCGGGCAGCGAATCCCCGGCGGGCAGCACGGCGCGGATGCGATTGCCGAGGCCCAGGCGCGTGAGGCCCGCCGCAGCGAGAATGATGGCGTCGAACTGGCCCTCGTCGAGCTTGCGCAAGCGGGTGTCGAGATTGCCGCGCAGGGGTGTCACGGCGAGCCGGGGGTAGCGCGCATGCAATTGGGCCTCGCGACGCAGACTGGAGGTGCCGACCACGGCGCCGGGCGGCATGTCCCCGAGGCTGGCGTACTTGCTCGACACCAGGGCATCCAGCGGCACCTCGCGCGGACCGATGGCAACCAGCGAGAACTCCGGCTCCATCTGCATCGGTACGTCTTTCATGGAGTGCACCGCGAGATCGGCCGCGCCGTTTAGCAGTGCAGCTTCCAGCTCCTTGACGAAGAGGCCCTTGCCGCCGACCTTGGACAGGGGCCGATCGAGAATCTGGTCGCCGCGCGTGGTCATGCCGGACAACTCGACCTGACAGGCCGGATACAGTTGCTGCAGCAGACTGCGCACGTGCTCGGCCTGCCACAAGGCGAGGCGGGATTCGCGCGTGGCGATGACGATGCGCTTTGGAGTGGATGCGGGAGAGGTTGCTGAACTCACTGGACGACCGATCGACGGAGATTGAAAGTCTGGCTTGTGCCGCTCGCCGGGCCGCCTCAGCGGTCTTGCAGCAGCATGATTTTGCTCGCAATTCTAGCAGCCCGCGGGGCTTTCCGCGCGGCGCGCCGGAAGCGAAAAGGCCTCCCGCAGGAGGCCTTCAGTCGTGTGGCGACGAGTATCAGCCGGCGCTCGCCCGTATCAGCGAAGCACTCTCGACCCAGCGCTTGATGCGGTTGGCATCACCGATGCGGGTCATCTTGCCCCAGGAGTCGAGCAGCACGATGATGGTCGGCTTATTGTTGAGCCAAGCCTGCATCACCAGACATTTTCCGGCCTCGTTGATGTAACCGGTCTTGGACAGGCCGATCTCCCAGGTCGGGCTCTTGACCAGGGTGTTGGTGTTGCGGAACTGCTGTGCCCGACCGGCGATGCTGAACTCGCCTTCCGACGTCGTCGAAAATTCGCGAATCAGCGGGTAATGGTGGGCGGCATCGACCATCTTCGCCAGATCGCGCGGACTCGAAACGTTGGCCGCAGTCAGGCCCGTCGGATCCTGAAACCGCGTATCGACCAGACCGAGCAGTTGCGCCTTCTGGTTCATGGCGGCAACGAAAGCGTCCCGACCGCCCGGATAGTGGCGCGACAAGGCAGACGCCGCACGGTTTTCCGAAGACATCAAGGCCAGGCGCAGCATTTCCTCGCGTGCCAGATGGGTGCCGACCTTGAGACGCGAACGCGTTCCCTTGAGGACATCGACATCCTCGTCGCCGATGGCCAGGGTTTCAGTGAGGTCGGGCTTGGCGTCGAGCACAACCATCGCCGTCATCAGCTTGGTGATCGACGCGATCGGTAAGACGACGTTGGGATTCTTCTCGAACAGGACAGCACCGGTGGCCTGATCCAGCACCAACGCGGCCGACGACTGCAATGCAAGATGCTGCGCGTCATCAAACGATGCACCGCGCCGTGCGGTATGGGTACGCACCTTGTGCCTGGCGGTGATCTGCATCGATACGCGCGGGGCCTTGGCGGCCGTTGCCTTCTTCTTCTTGGGGGCGGCCTCGGCCTGAATCGGCGTCACACCAGCGCCGACAGTTGCGGCCACCAACAACATCAGTAATGCCTTTTTCATGGAGATGACCCTCCTGCAATCGACTTATTCTAGCAGAAGATATCCCCTCCGAAATAAGTGGTACAGGCAGTTTTCTATGCAAATAAAGGGGTTAAGCGCCAAAACTCGCCAATCACATTAACTCAAGTCAAGAAACCATCAACTCCCGCTCTTGGCCTGCTGCTGCGCTTCGACCGACAACAGGGCGGTGACATTGACAATGCGCCTGACGGTCGCGGTCGGCGTCAGGATATGCACCGGACGCGCCGCACCGAGCAGCAGCGGACCCACCGTCAGCCCGTCACCCGCCGAGGTCTTGATCAGATTGAAGGAGATATTGGCGGCATCCAGCGTCGGCATGATCAGCAGGTTGGCTTGGCCTTTCAGCGTCGAGTCGGGAAACACCTGGCGCCGGATGTCCTCGGAAAGCGCCGCATCGCCGTGCATCTCGCCATCCACTTCCAGTTGCGGCGCCTTGTTGCGCAGAATTTCGAGCGCGCGGCGCATCTTGATCGCCGTCGGGGTGTCCTCGGTGCCGAAACTCGAATGCGACAGCAGCGCCACCTTGGGCGCCAAGCCGAAGCGCGCGACTTCTTCGGCCGCCAGCAGGGTCATCTCCGCGAGCTGTTCGGCCGTCGGATCGTAATTGACATAGGTGTCGCCAATGAACAACGTGCGGCGCGGCAAGACGAGCATGTTCATGGCGTAGAAATTCTCGATCCCCGGCTTCTTGCCGATCACCGTCTCGATGTAGCGCAGATGGAGGGAATGCTTGCCGAAGGTGCCGCAGAGCATCGCGTCGGCATAGTTGTGGCGCACCAGCATGGCGCCGATCAGCGTGGTGCGCCGGCGCATCTCGCGCTTGGCGTATTCGACGCTGACGCCCTTGCGCGCCATCAGGCCGTGATAGTCCTGCCAGAGTTCCTTGTAGCGCGGATCGAAATCCGGATTGACCAGCTCGAAATGCTCGCCGGCGCGAATCCGCAGGCCGTGACGGGCGATGCTCTTGTCCACCACTTCGGGACGGCCGATCAAAATCGGCCACGCCAGACCCTCGTCGCACACGGTCTGCGCAGCGCGCAGCACGCGCTCGTCCTCGCCTTCGCAGAAAACCACCCGGGCCGGCTTCTTCCTCGCGGCCATGAACACAGGGCGCATCAGCAGCCCGGTCGAATAGACGAAGTCGTTCAGCTGCTGGACATAGGCATCCATGTCGGCCAGCGGCCGCGTGGCAACGCCGGAATCCATCGCTGCCTGAGCCACGGCCGGCGCAACCTTGATGATGAGCCGCGGATCGAAAGGCTTCGGAATCAGGTACTCGGGGCCGAAGGAAAGATCCTCCGTACCGTAGGCAGCGGTCACCACCTCCGATTGCTCGGCGTGCGCAAGCTCTGCGATCGCCCTCACCGCGGCCACCTTCATCGCCTCGTTGATCGTCGTTGCGCCGACGTCCAGCGCGCCTCTGAACATGTAGGGAAAACACAGAACGTTGTTGACCTGATTCGGATAGTCCGAACGACCGGTGCCGATGATGGCGTCGGGGCGCACGGCCTTGGCGTCTTCCGGACGGATTTCGGGGTCGGGATTTGCCATCGCCAGGATCAGCGGATCACGCGCCATGGTCTTGACCATCTCCGGCTTCAGCACGCCTCCCGCAGACAGACCAAGGAAAATGTCGGCGCCGACCGTTGCGTCCGCCAGGGAGCGTGCGGCCGTTGCCTGCGCATAGCGCTGCTTCGAAGGGTCGAGCCCTTCGCGTCCGGTGTGAATCACACCCTTGCTATCCACCGCGAAGACATTCTTTGCATCGAGGCCGAGGCTCACCAGCAGATCGAGACAGGCGATCGCCGCCGCCCCTGCCCCCGAGCAGACCAGCTTGACCTTGGCGATGTCCTTGCCGACGACCCGCATGCCATTCAGGACGGCGGCACTGGCAATGATGGCCGTGCCGTGCTGATCGTCGTGGAACACCGGGATCTTCATCCGCTCGCGCAGTTTGGACTCGACATAGAAGCACTCGGGCGCCTTGATGTCTTCCAGATTGATGCCGCCGAAGGTCGGCTCCAGCGAAGCGATGATGTCCACCAGCTTGTCCGGGTCGTTCTCGGCCACCTCGATGTCGAACACATCGACGCCGGCGAACTTCTTGAACAGCACGCCCTTGCCTTCCATCACCGGCTTGCCGGCCAGCGGGCCGATGTTGCCCAGTCCCAGGACCGCCGTACCGTTGGTAATGACCGCGACGAGATTGGCGCGCGAGGTGTACAAGGCCGCCGTGGCCGGATCGCGCACGATCTCGTCGCAGGCGGCGGCGACGCCCGGCGAATAGGCCAGCGACAAGTCGGCCTGGCTGGTCAGCGCCTTGGTCGGGGTAACGGCGATCTTGCCGGGTTTGGGGCTGCGGTGATATTCCAGTGCCGCAGCGCGAATGCGTTCGTCCATGAGAACTCTCCTTATGCTTTGTCTGCGATTGTATCGCCGTGCCGCCAGCGCCGACTTTCGCACCCCGGATATTTCACGGGACAATTCGGACGTGCGTCTCCGAAGCGGAAGGAATCCATCAGAAAGAATCGGCTTTCCGCCTTCTGCGCCGCCCGCGCCAAGGCGCCGCGTGCAACAGTCGATTGTGGGATAATCGCCGGCTCATTTAGCTCCGCGACCCGGGCCACCCCGCCCGCCGCTGCGGACTGCCGGAAGCCACGCCGATCCCTACCCTCCGATCGAGCGGCCGACCGGCGCGAACTCACAATCAAAGTGGAGATTTTCGCCTCATGAACCAGTCCAAGCAAATCCAGACCCCCGCCTACGTCAAGCACGCCAAGCTGAGCGCCTGGGTTGCCGAAATCGCGGCGCTTACCCAACCCGACGACGTCGTCTGGTGTGATGGCTCGCAGGAAGAAGCCGATCGCCTCTTTGCCCAGATGGTCACGTCCGGCAGCATGATCAAGCTCAATCCGGCGAAGCGCAAGAATTCCTACCTTGCCCTGTCCGACCCCTCCGATGTCGCCCGCGTCGAAGACCGCACCTACGTCTGTACCTCGGACCCGGAAGATGCAGGTCCCAACAACAACTGGGAGCATCCGGAAAAGATGAAGACCACCCTGCGCGGTCTGTTCAAGGGATGCATGCGCGGGCGCACCATGTACGTCATCCCGTTCTCGATGGGTCCCATCGGCTCGCCGATCGCGCACATCGGGGTCGAGCTTTCCGACAGCCCCTACGTGGTGGTCAACATGCGCATCATGGCCCGCATGGGCCGTGCGGTGCTCGACCAGCTAGGCACCGACGGCTTTTTCGTGCCCTGCCTGCACAGCGTCGGGCATCCGCTCGAAGCCGGCCAGGCCGACGTCAAATGGCCTTGCAACAAGACCAAGTACATCTGCCACTTCCCCGGGACCCG
>JBAZOF010000064.1:0-12568 GCA_041648855.1 Sulfuritalea sp.
ATGAGGTCACGAAGGGATAGGTGCCGTGATCGATGTCGAGCAAAGTGCCCTGGGCACCTTCGAACAACAGATTGGCGCCGTCCTTGTGGGCGTCGTAAAGCGCCCGCGGCACATCGGCGATCATTTGTGTCAGACGCGGCGCGATGGCCATGGCGCCGTCATAGACCTGCTGGAAATCCACCGGCTGCGCGCCGTGAAAATTCTTCAGCACGAAGTTGTGATACTCGAGAATCTCGCCCAGCCGCTCGGCAAACCGCTTCGGTTTGGTCATATCCTGCAGGCGGATACCGCGACGCGCCACCTTGTCCTCGTACGCAGGGCCGATGCCACGCCCGGTCGTACCGATCTTGTTGCTGCCGCGCGCAACTTCACGGGCAACGTCCATCGCCTGATGGTAGGGCAGGATCAATGGGCAGGCTTCGGATATCTTCAGCCGCGCCTCGGCATCGATGCCGGCCTCCTTGAGCTCATCGAGCTCCTTCATCAGCGCCTCGGGTGAGAGCACTACACCGTTGCCGATATAGCAGGTGACGCCCTCGCGCAGGATGCCGGAAGGCACCAGATGCAGCACGGTCTTCTTGCCGCCGATGACCAGAGTATGACCAGCGTTGTGCCCGCCCTGGAAGCGCACTACTCCCTGCGAGTGATCCGTCAGCCAGTCGACGATCTTGCCCTTGCCCTCGTCGCCCCACTGGGTGCCGACAACTACGACATTCTTTGCCATTTCAGTCTTCCTTCAGGGATTCAATGATCCAGCGATCACTGCTGCGTACCAGGACCCGGTCGCAACCAGCTTCGCGCCACGTGCCCTCATGCCCCGGCAGGGCCAGCACCACGCGCTCGCCATGCGCGCGCAGGCGCAAGGCCTCGGCGTGCAGGGCATCGTCTTCGGGCCATGGAGCCAGAATCGCACCGCGCGGCTCACCGCTCGGCGACAGCCGCGCCAGTTCGCGCAGATCCATGGAAAAGCCGGTGGCCGCTCGGGCGCGACCGTAAGCCCGGCCAAAATCGTCATACCGGCCGCCCAATGCCACGGCACCGGCACTGCCGGCGCAATAGGCGGCAAAGGCAACACCGCTGTGATAGTGGTAACCACGCAAGTCCGCCAGATCGAAACTCAGGGGCAAGTCGGCGAGCGCATCGGCCAGACGTCGCAGGTCGAACAGCGCCGCAGTGATCTCCGGAAATGCAGGCAGTATCTTTGCCGCGCGGTCCAGCACCCCCCGATCGCCGTAAAGCTCGGGCAGGGCCAGCAGGGCTGAGCGGACGGGATCGGCGAGGCCCGCAACGAGTTCACGCACCGTCGGCACGTCCTTGCCTTGCAGGGCGCCAAAAAGCTCCTCCTCGGCCTCCGCGGCCAGAGCGGCGTGCTTGGCGAGCGCGCGAAAGACGGCGACATGGCCGAGGTCGAAACGCGACGCGGTGATGTCGCACAAGCCCAGCGCCGCGGCCAGCAGCCGAATCGCCTCGATGTCGGCCTCAAGCCCGGCATGGCCGTAGAGTTCGGCGCCGATTTGCAGAGGCTCGCGCGTGGCGTTGAAGCCGGCGGGCAGGGTATGCAGTGCACTGCCGCAATAGCACAGCCGGGTGACGCCCTTGCGGTTCAGCAGATGGGCATCGATGCGCGCCACTTGCGGCGTGATGTCGGCACGCACGCCCATGCTGCGACCGGAGAGTTGGTCCACCAGCTTGAAGGTACGCAAGTCAAGATCGTGGCCGCTGCCGGTGAGCAGCGACTCGACATATTCAAGCAGCGGCGGGATGACGAACTCATAGCCGTGACGGGCGAACTCGTCCAGCAGACTGCGCCGGAGGGCCTCTATGCGCACTGCATCGCGCGGCAGCACGTCCTCGATCGCTTCGGGCAGGAGCCAGCGCCGATTAGCCATGAACGCTCAACGAAACACAGTCAGCAGGACAACGCCGACCAGCATCGAAGACAGGCCGATGAAGCGGATTTGCCCATCGGTCAGTTCAGTCACGCGGCGGAAGGTTTCCCGCCATACGCGCGGCGCGAGAAAGGGCAGGAGACCTTCGATCACCAGCATCAGGGCAAAAGCCAGCAGCAGGATATTGAGCATTTCAAACCGGTACCAACCCGAACTACTTGCCCTTGCCGCTGTTCTTCAGGTACTTGAAGAACTCGGAATTGGGTTCGATGACCATGAGATCACTCTTGTTCTTGAAGCTGCCGCGATAGGCTTCGAGACTGCGATAGAACGCATAGAACTCGGGATTCTCGCCGAAGGCGCGAGCGTAGAGCCCCGCTGCCTTGGCATCGCCTTCGCCCTTGATTTTCTGCGCATCGCGATAGGCCTCGGCCAAAATCACCTCGCGCTGCCGATCGGCATTGGCCTTGATCTTCTCGGCCTCCGCGGCACCCTCGGAGCGCAATTCGTTGGCTACGCGCTTGCGCTCGGTCTCCATGCGGCGATAGACCGACTCGGAGACCTCCGGCGGCAAGTCGACACGCTTGAGTCGCACGTCGACAATTTCGACGCCGATCGCGCGCATGTCGGCATCAGCCTTCTTCTTCACGACGACCATGATGTCGTCGCGCGCGCCGGACACTACGTCATGCACCGTGCGCCGGCCGAACTCTTCGCGCAAACCCGCATTGACGGTCTGCGCAAGACGCGTTCTGGCCAGGGTTTCATCGCCGCCAACCGAGATGTAGTACTGCTTGACGTCATGAATGCGCCATTTGACGAAGGAATCCACCAGCACCGGCTTCTTCTCCGCCGTGAGAAAACGCTCGGGCTCCGGCGTATCCATCGTCAGAATGCGCTTGTCGAAGATGCGAACGTTCTGGATCAGCGGCCACTTGAACGCCAAACCCGGTTCGGACACGACTTCCTTGATCTCGCCGAGCTGGAAAATGATTGCGAACTGGCGCTGGTCGACCGTAAAGATGGTCATCGCGAAAATCGCCAGAAGGCCAAAGATGAACGAGGCGACGAAAGACAAATGGCGTTGCATTAGCGCTCTCCCCGCTCGCGCGAGCCCAGGTTGCCGCGCGCACGCGCATCACCCGGTGCTGAACGCTCGGTCTGTGGCGGCGCCTCCGGGGGAGCCGCCGGTGTCCCGGGCGCGGCGGCACCGCGCGGCGGCGCCAGCGTCGCTTCCGCGGCGGCGGGTGCTGCGGTGGCAGCGGTGGCCTGCATCAGCTTGTCCAGCGGCAGATAGAGCAGGTTGCCCGGCCCCTTGGCATCGATCATTACCTTGCTGGTGTTGGCGTAAACCTGTTGCACGGTTTCGAGATACATGCGGCTGCGAGTGACTTCCGGTGCCTTGCTGTATTCGGCAAGGATCTGCTTGAAGCGCGAGGCATCACCCTCGGCAGTAACGATGATGCGCTGCCGGTAGCCCGTCGCTTCCTCCATCAGCCGCGAGGCGGCGCCACGCGCCCGGGGAATCACATCATTGGCGTAGGCTTGGCCTTCGTTCTTGTGCCGCTCGCGATCCTGCCCTGCCTTTACGGCGTCATCAAAGGCGGCCTGCACCTGTTCCGGCGGTTGGGTGCTTTGCATGTTGACCGATCGAACCTGAATGCCTGTGTCGTAGCGATCGAGAATGTCCTGGATCAGCTTTTGCGTATTTGCAGCGATCTGGTCGCGCCCCTCGTAGAGCACGAAATCCATCTTGTTCTTGCCGACCACCTCGCGGATTGCGGTTTCCGCCGCCTGCATGACTGTATCATCGGGGTGGCGGTTGTTGAACAGATAGGCCTTGGGGTCGCGAAGCAGGTACTGCACGGCGAACTGCACCATGACGATGTTTTCATCGTCGGTCAGCATCAGCGCCTCTTTCAGCACCTTGTTCTTGTCCGATCCACGGTAGCCGACCTCGACCGTGCGCACGCCCGTCAGATTGACGATCTCGTGGCTCTGGATCGGCCACGGCAAACGCCAGCGCAAACCCGGCTCGGTGGTTTCCTTGAAGCGACCGAACTGGAGCACCACTCCGCGCTGGGAGGCATCGACGATGTAGAAGCTGCTGCCCAGCCAAATCACCGCCACCAGTGTCAGGATCAAACCGATGCCACCGCCAAACTGCCGCGGACTGATCGACGGCATCCGGTTACCGGCATCGCCACCACCACCATCGCCGCCGCTTCCGCCCTTCTTGCCGAACAGGCCGGACAAGCGGCGGTTGAAATCGCGCCAGAGTTCTTCGAGATCGGGAGGGCCTTGATTGCCGCCACCGCGCTTGCCACCACCGGGCTGGTTGCCCCAGCCGTGGTCGTTGAGAGACATGAGGATTCCGGCGATCACGTTTTTTTGATTTGGGTAGTAGAAGAAGGGGAAAGGCGTCAAGAAATTATCAGGCTGGGGCAGCAGGAAGTTCATTATGCCGACTCGCCACATCGGCAATAGCCTCACGCAGCAACGATACCCCGGCCCCGGTTCGGGCGCTCAAGCGAACGACTGAAATGTTACCACAGTCATCACGCTCGATTCCGGGACTTGCCGCGGTGAGATCGACCTTGTTCCACACCAGAATCTGCGGCACGTCAATCGCCCCGATCTCCTTCAATACCGAGGCGACCGCGTCCATCTGCTGGTCGCGGTCCGGGCTGGCGGAATCCACGACATGCAACAGCAGGTCGGCTTGTGCGGTCTCTTCCAGAGTGGCCTGAAATGCCGCCACCAGATCATGCGGCAAGTCGCGAATGAAGCCGACCGTATCGGACAGCACTATCGGCCCGGCTCCCTCTATGAACAGCCGGCGCGAGGTGGTGTCGAGCGTGGCGAACAACTGGTCGGCGGCATAGGCCCCGGCCCGCGTCAGGGCATTGAAGAGCGTGCTCTTCCCTGCATTGGTGTAGCCCACCAGTGAAATCGCCAGCACCTCGCTACGGGTCCGCGCACGCCTGCGCACTTCGCGCTGGCGCTCCAGCTGTTTCAGGCGATCCTTGAGCAGGGAGACACGCTTGCCCAGCAGGCGACGGTCGGTTTCGAGCTGCTTTTCCCCCGGTCCGCGCAAGCCGATGCCGCCCTTCTGCCGCTCGAGGTGCGTCCAGCCGCGCACCAACCGCGTGGCAAGATGCTGGAGCTGGGCAAGCTCGACCTGGAGCTTGCCTTCGTGGCTCTTGGCGCGCAGGGCGAAGATGTCGAGAATCAGGCTGGTACGGTCGACCACGCGGCATTCGAGGATGCGCTCGAGATTGCGCTGCTGCCCAGGAGCCAGTTCATGGTTGAACAGCACCACATCGGCTTCGTGCAGGCGCACGGCATCACCGATTTCGGTCACCTTGCCCTTGCCGGCAAAAAGCGCCGGGTCCGGCCGCGAGCGCTTGCCCGAAATCACCGCCAGCGGGCGCGCACCTGCGCTGCTGACCAGCAGATTGAACTCGGAAAGACGTTCGGCAAAGTCGCCTTCGCCGAAATCCAGTTGCACCAGAACCGCCTTCTCGCCGCTGGCGGGACGCTCGAACATCAGGGCGACGCCCTCATGACAGCCGCCTGCAGCGGCGGAAAGCCGTCAATCGGCTTCGGCCTCTTGGGCAAAATTGACGGGGCGTGCGGGAACGACTGTCGAAATGGCGTGCTTGTACACCATTTGGGTCACCGTATTCTTGAGCAGAACAACGTACTGATCGAAAGATTCGATCTGCCCCTGCAGCTTGATGCCATTGACCAGGTAGATGGAAACCTGAACGTGCTCACGGCGCAAGGTGTTCAGAAACGGGTCTTGTAGCATTTGCCCTTTATTACTCATGGTTGGTGATCCTTTTTAGTTATGGCCTGCGCTTGACGCCGATGCGGCTGGTGTCAGCTGTTACTGAAACATCACTTCAAACTGAAGGTTTTTGAGTCAAATACTGTAATCGATTTCGCGGCGCCGTGCCATCAGCGCCGACTTTCACTCTTCTCGCGCCGGAGCTTTGACTTTGCCGGCCGATCTTCATTGGCAAAGGGATTCTTGCTGGTCTTGTACTGAATGCGCAGGGGCGTGCCCTGCAGCTTGAAGGCCTCGAGGAAGTAGCGCTCCAGATAGCGGGTATAGGAATCCGGAATGTGCTCCAGGGCATTGCCGTGGATGACGATAATCGGCGGATTGCTGCCGCCCTGATGGGCGTAGCGCAGCTTGGGACGAAAGGCCCCATGCCGCGGCGGCGTCTGCTTTTCCACGGCGCCAATCAGCACGCGGGTGAGCTTCGGGGTGGACATCTTGGCCATTGCCGCGGCATAGGCCTTGTCCACCGAGGACAGGATGCCGGCGATGCCCTGCCCCTTCAGCGCCGAAACGTAATGCACTCGGGCAAAGCCGAGGAAGTTCAGCTTGCGCGCAATGTCCAGCTTGATCTGCTCGCGCCGGTAGTCATCCACCGCGTCCCACTTGTTCACGGCCACCACCAGTGCCCGCCCGGCATCGATGATGAAACCGGCGATGTGCGCGTCCTGATCCGATATCTCCTGAGTGGCGTCGACCATCAACACCACCACATTGGCTTCCTCGACGGCCTGCAGGGTCTTGATCACCGAAAACTTTTCGATGGTCTCGAACACGCGTCCCTTGCGCCGCAGGCCCGCCGTGTCGATCAGGGTATAGGCGCGGCCGTTGCGTTCGAACGGAACCTCGATCGCATCGCGGGTGGTCCCGGGCATGTCGAAGGCGATCATGCGCTCCTCGCCAAGCAGGGTATTCACCAGCGTGCTCTTGCCGACATTGGGCCGGCCGGCGATGGCCACCCGGGGACCCTCTGCGACATCGTCCGCTTCGCTCTCGTCGGGAAACGGTGCCAGCGCGAGTTCGACCAGTTCGCGCACTCCCTCGCCATGCGCGGAGGAAATCACGCAGGGATCGCCGCAGCCAAGCTCGTAGAACTCGGCTGCAACCACCGCACGATCCATGCCTTCGCCCTTGTTCGCGGCGAGCAGCACGGGGCGCCCGCTCCGGCGCAACAGTTCGGCAATCACCTTGTCCTGCGGCGCAAGGCCGGTGCGCACGTCCACCAGGAAAATCAGCACATCGGCTTCGGCAATCGCTGCCTCGGCCTGGCGTGCCATCTCCTGCACAATGCCTTCCTTGGCCAGTGGTTCGAAACCTCCGGTATCGACGACCAGATAGGGCTTATTCCCCAACCGGCCATGCCCGTAATGGCGATCCCGCGTCAGACCCGGCTGGTCGGCCACCAGCGCATCTCGCGAGCGCGTGAGGCGGTTGAAAAGGGTCGACTTGCCGACGTTCGGCCGGCCGACGATTACCAGAGTCGGCTTCATCCTAATCCGCCGCAGCCGGCACCCGAGGCTTGATGTGCATGGGGGTTTGACACGAGCTTAACGGGATTCCAGCGCATACAAGCCGCCCTTCACGGTCTGCACCAGCAGGCCGGCGCCAGAGTGCACCGGCTCTGAACGCACAGCGCTGCCGTCGGTGTTGGCGCGCGCCGCAAAAGCTCCGTCCTCACGGCGCAGCAGGTGCACCACCCCTTGATAATCCGCTACCGCAACCTGATTGCCCACCACCAGCGGCCGCGACAGATCCCGCCGGGACAACTTGTCCTGTTTCCAGATGCTGGCCCCGCTCTTGGCATCCAGCGCGTGCACGGCCCCCTTGTCGTCGGCAACATAGACGTAGCGGCTGTCGATATCCAGACCGGCGCTGGAAGACATGTCGCGCGACCAGATGGTATTGCCGCTCCTGGCGTCGAAGCAGGCAACGCGTCCCTGAAATGCCGCGGCGCAGACTGTGCTGCCGCTTACCACCGGCAAACTGGTGACATCGGCGACGCGCTCGAGCTCGGTCGCGCCCTTGGGCAGGGCGACGGTCACTTCCCACACGGCGGCGCCGTTATTGTTGGCGATGGCGACCAGCTTGCCGCCGGGGAACCCAGCCAGCGTAAACTGTCCCGCCGGCACCACGCCGACGTTCGACCGCAGCGACAGCGCAGGCGTGCTGCGCTGATAAACCCAGCGTCGCTTGCCATCCACCGCATCAAAACCGAAGATGCGCGAATCACCCGAGCGCACGATCGCCAGCCCGTCGGCCACGGCCGGCGCGGCCAGCACTTCGGAACTCACGCGCGCCTTCCATGTCTCGCGACCTGTCGCCGCCTCGAAAGCCAGCACTTCTCCCTTGGGCGTGCCCACCACGACCAGTTTGCCGTCGCTGCCGACGCCGCCCGATATCGGCTGGCCGGCTGCAATCCGCCATATCTGGCGTCCGCCGTCGAAGCGAGCGACGGTGCCGTCGCGGCCTGCCGCGTAGACGCTGTCACCCACCACCGCGGGTGAAAAAGTGAATTCACCGGCGCTGCCGACGTTCGCCTG
The DNA here is from genome assembly GCA_041648855.1 of Sulfuritalea sp. GTDB lineage: Bacteria > Pseudomonadota > Gammaproteobacteria > Burkholderiales > Rhodocyclaceae > Sulfuritalea. Next base: position 8,277 of record JBAZOF010000064.1, read on the forward strand.
CCACACGATTTTCAGTTCCGCGGTCGGCTGGATCACTCCTAGTTCCGTCGGCTGGACCTTGGGCGCGCTGGAACCGAACGGATTGAGTTTCTCGACCGTCGAGCAGGCGCCCAGCAAGAACACTGAAGCAATAGACACCGCAGGCAGCGACAGGGCTTTCACTTGGCCGCCCCGAGTGCGTCACGCTTGGACTGGACGACGTCCTTGTAGCCGCTGCGTTGCCTGACTTCATCGTCCTTGGTCAGGGCATCGAATTTTTGCAGCGCCAGATCATAGGCATTGCGCGCCTCGGCGGCTTTGCCCTGAGCGGCAAAGATGTCGCCGCGCAGTTCGGCGAAGCGCGGCGCAAATCCGGCAAGCGGCTCGGCGGCAAGCTGCTTGATGGCTTCGTCGTAGGCCTTCTCGTCGAGCATCACCGCGGCCAAACGGAGCCTGGCCAGTTCGCGCAGGCCGGGGTCCTTGGCGTTCTCCGCCGCCCAGGCCAGCTGCACGCGGGCATTCTTCGCGTCGCCCGCGTCAACCTGGGCACGAGCTGCCAGCAACGCACCCATGCCCGCATAGGCCGTGGTCGAGTACTTGTCGATCAATTCGCCGGCCAGTTCGCGCGCGCGCTTGGCGTCCTTCTGCGTCGCCGCGGTTTGCAGACCGGAGAATATCGCCGATGCCTGCACCGCCTGCTGGCGCTGCCACCAGTTCCAGCCCTGCCAGCCGGCTACCGCCAGCGCCACCGCGACCACGATCCCGGTCACCAGATTGCCGTACATCTTCCACCAGGTCTTCAGCTCGTCGAGCTGTTCCTGTTCTTCCAGATCATAGGTTGCCATTGTCGTCTTCCATGGGGAAAAGAATATCGCCGAGATGATCGGCCAGTGCATCGAAACTCACGCGCACCTGCGCTGCCGGCTGATCGAAGCCGGAACGCAGGGGTTTCACGCTCACCTCATTGGCCGCCGTCTCGTCATCGCCGACTATCAGAGCAATCTGCGCGCCGGAACCGTCGGCCTTTTTCATTTGCGACTTGAAACTGCCGCCGCCGCAATGCAGATGGATTGCGAATCCGCCGCTGCGCAAGGCTTCTGCGATGCGAAAGGCAAAACGCCCCGCGGCCTCGCCCTGATGCACGAGATAGGCATCGGGCGCAGGCGTTTCATGACGATGGCCCTGATCCTGCCACAGCGCGAGCAGGCGCTCGATGCCCATCGCGAAACCGCAGGCCGGCGCGGGTTTGCCGCCGAGTTGCTCGACGAGGCCATCATAGCGGCCACCGGCGCACACCGTGCCCTGCGCGCCCAGTTGATCGGTGACCCATTCGAATACGGTCAGGTTGTAGTAGTCCAGCCCGCGCACCAGGCGCGGGTTGATGCTGTACGGAATCACGGCATCCTTGAGCAACTGCTGGACGCCCTCGAAATGCTTCAGGGATTCTTCGCCGAGATAGTCGATCAGCTTCGGCGCCGCCTCGACCAGAGCCTGCATTGCCGGATTCTTGGTATCCAGGATGCGCAGCGGGTTGCTGTGCAGGCGGCGCTGGGCATCCGCATCGAGCTCGCCATGGTGTTGTTGAAGGTAGGCCAGCAGATCGGCACGGTGACGTGCGCGCTCTTCGCTCTGTCCAAGCGAGTTGATTTCGAGACGAATGCCTTCCAGCCCCAGGTCATCCCACAAGCGGGCGCACATGGCGATCTGCTCGGCATCGATGTCGGGCCCAGTAAAGCCCATCGCCTCTACGCCCACCTGATGGAACTGGCGATAGCGGCCTTTCTGCGGCCGTTCATGGCGGAACATCGGTCCCATGTACCAGAGGCGCTTGGGTCCATCGTAGAGCAGGTTGTGCTGCAGCACGGCGCGCACGCAGGAAGCCGTGCCTTCCGGACGCAAGGTGAGGCTTTCGCCGTTCAGCGCATCCTCGAAGGAATACATTTCCTTCTCGACGATGTCGGTCACTTCGCCGATGGCGCGGGCAAACAGCGGCGTCGGCTCGACCATCGGCATGCGGATCGGGCGATAGCCATAGGCGCGCAACCAGTCGCGCACGGCTTCCTCGAACTGCTCCCAGAGTTCGGCTTCGACCGGCAGAATGTCATTCATGCCGCGGATGGCTTGCAGTGTCTGGCTCATGGTTTCTCTATCGCGAGCGGCACGGTGGCTCCGCGCCCGTCACGATCAATGACTGGCTCTTTCCGGATAGGTTCTTGACACATAGTCGTCAACGATCCGACGGAACTCGGCGGCAATGTTGTCGCCGCGCAGCGTAATGACGCGTTCGCCGTCGATATACACCGGCGCCACGGGCGCCTCGCCCGTGCCAGGCAGCGAGATGCCGATGCTGGCGTGCTTGCTTTCGCCGGGACCGTTCACCACGCAGCCCATTACGGCCAGCGTCATGTTCTCGACGCCCACTCTTGCCAGGCGCCATTCCGGCATGCGCTCGCGCACATGGTTCTGGATGTCCTGCGCAAGTTCCTGAAACACCGTGCTGGTGGTGCGCCCGCAACCGGGGCAGGCCGCCACGAGCGGAGTGAAGGCGCGCAGGCCCATGGTTTGCAGGATTTCCTGGGCGACGATCACTTCGCGCGTGCGGTCGCCGTTGGGCTCGGGCGTCAGCGACACGCGTATCGTGTCGCCGATGCCTTCCTGCAACAGCACGCTGAGCGCAGCGGTCGAAGCGACGATGCCCTTGCTGCCCATCCCTGCCTCGGTCAACCCCAGATGCAGCGGGTAATCGCAACGCGCTGCAAGCTCGCGATAAATCGCGATCAGGTCCTGGACCCCGGAGACCTTGCACGAAAGCACGATGCGGTCGCCGGCAAGTCCGAGCTGCTCGGCCTGTGCCGCGGATTCGAGAGCCGATGTCACCATGGCTTCGCGCATGATCTCGGTGGCATCTTTGGGCTGTGCACGTCTGGCGTTTTCGTCCATGATGCGGGCCAGCAAGGCCTGATCGAGACTGCCCCAGTTCACCCCGATGCGTATCGGCTTGTCGAATTTGCAGGCGATCTCGATCAACTGCGCGAACTGTTCGTCGCGCCGTGCGCCCTTGCCGACGTTGCCCGGATTGATGCGCAGCTTGGCCAGCGCCTCGGCGCAGGCCGGGTGCTCCGTCAGCAGCTTGTGGCCATTGAAATGGAAATCGCCGATCAGCGGCACATCGACGTTCATTTGCGCCAGACGGTCGCGAATCTTCGGTACCGCAGCGGCGGCCTCGCGGGTATTGACCGTGATGCGCACCAGTTCCGATCCGGCGCGCGCGAGTTGCGCCACCTGCATCGAGGTCGTAAAGACATCCTCGGTATCGGTATTCGTCATCGACTGGATGACCACGGGCGACGCGGGCGCCGTACCGCCAACGCCGACTTTTGCCACCATGACAAGACGACTTGCGCGCCGCGCTGCCGGCCCTCGGGACATGACGCTCATTCCAGGTTGAACCGGGCGACTTCTTCGCGGGTGTAGGGTTTGAGATCGACGCTGCGCTCGCCCATGAACACGCGGACAGCGGACGCTCTGCCGATCCATACCTGGAAGGGCGCCTTCCCTTCCACATTCTGTCGGGTGCCTGCCGGATACTCGCCGACGAAAACGACCTTTTGCGTCGCGTCGCGGATCTCGATCCATGAACGATCATCGAACTCGATACGCAGTCCTCCCGACAGCGGCGGGCTGGATGCGGCGCCGCCATTGGCCGGCTCGTTCTCGGCGACCGGCGACGGCGCAGGCCCGACCGCCGGAGCAACGACCGGGCTGGGTGCAACCACCTCGGGCCTTTCCGCCGCGTCGCGCAAGCGGTTCGTCAAGCTGGCGTCGCCAGGCAAGGCGGAGGAGTACCAGTAGCCCGCCAGCGCCAGCAGCAGAATGGCGGCTGCAGCGGCAATCATCTTCAGCGGAACCCGCTCGACAATGCCCGGCTGCTCGGCTTCACCCATGTTGGTGGGCGGCCGCACATCTGCCTCGGGAACCGGCACGGCAGGTTCAAGCTGGGCCAGCAGGGGCGCGGCATCGAGCTTGAGAAACTTGGCATAGTTGCGAACCAGCCCGCGCACGGCCGTGGAGCCCGGCAAGCTGGCATAGTCATCCCGCTCCAAGGCCTCGATCTGGCGAGCGCTGAAGCGGATCACTTGCACCACATCGGAAATCGACTGTCCGCGCGCCTCCCGCGTTCGTCGCAACACGGATCCCGGCGTGTTCGACTCGACCGGCGCAGCCGCCTCGGCCACCTCTGCCGGAGCAGGTTCGATGGATTCGGTGTCGAGGCTATCGGTCACCCGCACTTCAGTCATATTGCCCCTGCATCA
>JBAZOF010000065.1:0-12563 GCA_041648855.1 Sulfuritalea sp.
CGCATAGAGCAGTTCCTTGGGCTGGCCTTCGTCCAGGTTGGGGTCGGCGGCGTTGGCGGCATCGAACAGGGCGATGGCGCGGTGGAAGCGTTGCTGGTCTTGTATGGTCATGGTCTCTTTGGGGCAGAAAGTTAGGAACGGTAATCGGCGTTGATCTTCACATAATCATAGGAGAAATCGCAGGTCCACACCGTCGCGCCGGCGGCGCCGCGGCCAAGATCGATGCGCACGGTGATCTCGGCATTCTTCATGATGCGCGAGCCATCCTCCTCGCGATAACTGGCGGCGCGGCCGCCGTGCTCCGAGACCAGCACTTCCTCGTCGCCCGAACCGAGCCAGACGCGGACGCCCGCCGCATCGAGGTCGTCGATGCCGGCATAGCCGATGGCGGCCAGTATCCGGCCGAGGTTGGGATCGGAGGCGAAGAATGCCGTCTTCACCAGCGGCGAGTGGCCGATGGCATAGGCCACCTGGCGGCACTCTGCCACCGTGCCGCCACCGCCGACTTTCACGGTGATGAACTTCGTCGCGCCCTCGCCGTCGCGCACGATGGCCTGCGCCAGTTCCCGTGCCACACCGGTCACCGCATCGCGCACGGCCGGCCAGTGCGGGGAGGATTCGCTGTCGATCATGCAGCCCGACGCGCCGGTGGCGATGACAACGAAGGAATCGTTGGTCGACGTGTCGCCATCGACGGTGATGCAGTTGAACGAGGCGTCGGCGGCGTCTTTCGCCAGCTTCTGCAGCAGGGCCGGACTGAGGCCGGCATCGGTGGCGACGAAGCCGAGCATGGTCGCCATGTTGGGGCGGATCATGCCGGCGCCCTTGCTGATGCCGGTCACCGTCAGCTGAAACTCGGCGCTGGTGATACGGCGGCTGGCAGCCTTGGCCACCGTGTCGGTGGTCATGATGGCGTGTGCCGCCGCGTGCCAGTGATCGGCTGCAAGGTCGGCCTGCGCCGCCGGCAGGCCGGCGATCAGGCGATCGACCGGCAGGTGTTCGAGGATCACGCCGGTCGAAAACGGCAGCACTTCATCGGCCGCGCAACCCAGCAGCTTCGCCACCGCGGCGCAGGTATCGCGCGCGGCGCGCATGCCCTGCTCGCCGGTCGCCGCGTTGGCAATGCCGGTGTTGATCACCAGCGCGCGAATGCTGCTGTCGCTCGCCAGATGCTCGCGACACAGGGTGACCGGCGCCGCGCAGCAGCGATTTTGCGTGAATACGCCGGCGGCCCGGCTGCCGGGCGCGAACTCGATCAGCGTCAGGTCGCGCCGGTTCTTCTTGCGGATGCCCGCTTCCGCCGTGCCGAGGCGAACGCCGGCAACGGGGAACAGGGCTTCGGGGGCGGGGGTAGCGTAATTGACGGGCATGGATCACTCCTGTAATACGATCAAGATTCAAACACGAAACGCCACAAGCCGCGCACCGCATCGACGCGCTGCTGCACCAGTTCCGGCGCAACGCGCGCCCGGGCGGCGTTGAGGCGCAGCGCATGCTGCATGCGGCGGTAGTCGCGATAGGCATTGCGCACTTCGTCGGCGAGATCGGGGGGAATCAGGCCAAGGCCGGCGGCAATTTTCAGCAGCGCGATGTTGCCCAGGTTGCCCGTAAGCTCGACGTGCTGATGGGAGTAGCCGAGCACCAGGTACTGGACGATGAACTCGACATCGACCAGACCGCCCGGATCATGCTTGAGATCGAATGCGACTTCGCGCTGGTCACCCCTGGTGCCATGGGCATCGATCATCTTCTGCCGCATCGCCAGCACCTCCTCGCGCAGCTTGGCGAGATCGCGCTGCTGTCGCAGCACTTCGCAGCGAATGCGCTCGAAGGCGTCGCCCACGGCGCGATCGCCCGCCGAGAAGCGGGCACGCGTCAGGGCCTGATGTTCCCAGACCCAGGCCGATTCGAGCTGGTACTTGCGGAAGGCCTCGATGGAACTCACCGGCAGACCCGAGTCGCCGTTGGGCCTCAGCCGCAGGTCGGTCTCGAACAGCTGGCCTGCCGAGGTCTGCGCCGACAGCCATGTATTCAGGCGGATCGCTAGCCGCGCGTAATTTTCACCGGCCTCGGGCGCCGGATCGTCGAACAGGAACACCAGGTCGAGATCCGAGGCGTAGCCCAGCTCCTTGCCGCCCAGCTTGCCATAGCTGATGACCGCGAATCGTGGCGCATCGATGTGGCGTTTCGGCATCTTTTTCCAGGCCCGCTCGATCGCCGCAGCGAGCAGGATGTCGGCCAGTTCCGACAGGTGATCGGCCAGTTTTTCCACCGTCAAGAGGCCTGCGACGTCCTGCGTCAGCAGGCGGAATACCTGGGCGTGATGCAGTTCACGCAGGGTGTCCATCTGCTGCTCGGTATCGGGCTCGAGTTCCTCCAGCCGCGCCGACAATTGGACTCGAAAGCCAGCCCAGTCGGACATGGCGTCGAGCAGGCGTGGATCGAGCAGTTCGTCGAGCAGGATCGGATGGCGTTGCAGGTAGCTTGCGGCCCAGCTCGAACTGCTGACCAGTTGCGCGACCTTTTGCAGCGCCTGCGGATACTGCTGCAACAAGGCCAGGTAGGCCGCGCGCCGTGAAATCGATTCGAGCAGATCGACGCCGCGCGACAGCGTTTCATCCGGGTTCGGCAGCACGGCGGCCGCCTCGATCAGGCGCGGCACGAGAACATCGAAGCGGCTGCGAATCTCCTGCGACATCTGCTGGTAGAGCGGCCCGGCACGTAGCGCCGATATGCGCTGCGCGGCGGCCGGCGGATTGCGGTAGCCCAGGCCTTCGAAGCTGTCTTCCTGCGCTTCGCCGCCGGCGTCGTGCCAGAGTCCTGCCAGGGCATGCTCGCCATGATTCGGATCGGCGAACACCTGTTCGAAGTGGCGCGATACCGTGGCGCGGTGATCGTCCAGTTCCTCGAGCAAGGCCTCGAAGCTGGCAAAGCCCATCGCCCTCGCCACCCGCCGGCGATCCTCGGCGGCCGCCGGCAGGCTGTGCGTCTGCGCGTCGTCGAGATATTGCAGACGATGTTCGAGGCGGCGCAGGAAAATGTAGGCGGACGCAAGTTCCGCCGCCGCATCCACATTCAAAATGCCGCGTTCGGCCAGCAGCTTCAGCACCTCCTGTGTCGGCTTGATCTGCAAGGGAGTATCGCGCCCGCCGCGGATCAGCTGGAACACCTGGGCGATGAATTCGATTTCGCGTATGCCGCCGGGGCCGAGCTTGACGTTGTCGGCCATGTCCTTCTTCGCCACCTCGCGCCGGATCTGCGCATGCAGTTCGCGCATCGCATTGATGGCACCGAAATCGAAATACTTGCGGAAGACGAAGGGCTGCCGGATCTGCTCCAGCTCGTTGTGGCGGCCTCCTGTCAGTGGCCGCGCCTTGATCCATGCGTAGCGTTCCCATTCACGGCCCTGGGTGATCAGGTAGTTCTCCAGCATCTCGAAGGAGCAGACCAGCGGCCCGGAATCGCCGTTGGGCCGCAGACGCATATCGACGCGAAACACCTGCCCGTCTTCGGTCGCCTCGGCGATTGCATTGATCAGGGCGCGGCCGAGGCGGGTGAAGAACTCGAAATTGGAAATCGACCGCGAGTTGGGGTTAGCTGCGTCGGTCTGCCCGTCTTCGGGGAAAACGAAAATCAGATCGATGTCGGAAGACACATTCAGTTCGCGCCCGCCGAGCTTGCCCATGCCGATCACAATCAGCTCCTGCGTCCGGCCATCGGCGCCACGCGGGGTGCCGTAGCGATCGATCAGGCCCTGGCTGAGCACATCCACTGCCTTCCCTACCGCCAGTTCGGCGATCAGGGTCATGCATTCCGTGACTTCGGACAGGGGCGCCAGGCCACCCAGATCGCGTGCGGCGATGCGTGCGTAAGCCCGCTGTTTGAGCTGCCGCAGCACGGGCTTTAGATTGCCTTCGGCGACGGGTTGGGCGGCCAGCCAGGTCGACAACTCGCCGGCGCTTACCGGCTGATCCAGGGAGGCTTCCACTTCAGCCGCCAGGGCCGGCCTCGCGTCCAGCAGACGCCCGAGGTAAGGCGATGTTTCAACGATATCGACGAGGGAGGGCATCGGTTAGAATTTGTGCCTGAAGCGCTGTGATCGCCCATTTTAGCGTGGGGCAGGCGCAGCCTCCCTCAATGTCAGCATCAAGAACCGACAAGTCCATCATTTCCCAGCTGCTTTCCCGTTTGCGCCAGCTGCCCCAAGTCTACCCACGACTCGGGGCTCTGCTGCGCGTGCTCCTGTGGGGGCTGACGCTGGGCTACTTTGCCTTTGCCCTGCTGCTGCTGGCCTTGCGCTACGCGATCCTGCCGCAGATCGAAAGCTACCGAGGCGACGTCGAGCAAATGATCAGCACGGCAATCAATCGCCCGGTCGGCATTCGCCGCATCGAGGCGCATTGGGCCGGCCTGCGCCCCGCGCTGAATCTCGAAGGCTTCGAGATTCGTGATACTCAGGGCCGTACCGCACTGGCTTTCGATCAGGTCGGCGCCGAGCTGTCATGGAGTTCGCTGTGGCACTTCAAGCTGCGTCTGGCACGGCTGGAGCTCAATGCGCCGACGCTGCTGCTGCGCCGCGACCGTGACGGACGCTTCTTCGCCGCGGGGCTGGAAATCACGCCGCAGCCGAACGACGAAGCGGACTTCACCGACTGGCTGCTCTCACAGGAGCGCGTCATCGTCCGCAATGCGAGCATCGCCTGGCACGACGAGTTGCGCGGCGCGGCGCCGCTGGAGTTGAAACAGCTGAACTTCCGGCTCGACAACAGCGGCAGCCGCCATCGCTTTGCCTTGACCGCCGAACCCCCGCGTCAGCTGGCGGCGCGGATCGACATCCGCGGCGATTTCAAGGGGCGCGACCTGGATCAACTCGACGCATGGAAGGGCGAGGTCTACGCCGAACTCGACTATGCCGACCTCGCCGTCTGGCGCGCCTGGGTCGACTATCCGGTCGCCTTGCCGCAAGGCAGCGGCGCCCTGAGACTGTGGCTGGGATTTGCCGACAGGCAATTGAGCTCCGCCACCGCCGATGTCCGGCTGGCCGACCTGCGTCTGCAACTGCGCCCCGACCTGCCGGAACTGGATCTGCTCCGGCTTGACGGGCGCCTCGCCGGACGCCGCCTCGACAGCGGATTCGAGGCCGAGCTCAAACACCTGACGCTGGCGACCCGGGATGGTCTGGCGCTGCAACCCACGGACCTGAGAGTGACCTGGCAAGACGCCGCCGCCAATCGGCCGCCGCAGGGCACGGCCAGTGCCAACGGCCTCGATCTCGACGCCCTGGCGCGTCTCGCCGCGCATCTGCCGCTCGACGACGCAAGCCGCGCGCGCCTCGCGCGCCACGCTCCGCACGGCCGCGTCTTCGACCTGAAACTGGACTGGAAGGGCGCCGCGAACAATCCCGGGGCGCTTCAGACATGGAGCGTCAAAAGTCGCTTCGAAGGACTCGGACTGACAGCCCTCGGACCGGTGCCGGGCATTTCCGGCATCAATGGCCGCATCGACGGCACCGAAAAGGGCGGCACCTTCAAGCTCGAAGGACAGCGCGCGACTTTCGAGCTGCCCACCGTATTCGCCGATCCGAAGCTCGACCTGGAAGCCTTCTCCGCGGACCTGGACTGGAAGGCCGCCGCCGAAGGCCTGCAGGTGAATCTGCGCCAGGCCTCGTTCCACAACAAGGATGCCGCCGGGGAAGCCAACGGCAACTGGCATGCCCTCCTCGAAGGACCGGGCGCAATCGAGCTCGATGCCCGCCTCACGCGCGGCAGTGGCGAAAGCGTCTGGCGCTACATGCCGCTGGCCGTAGGCAAGAACGTGCGCGACTGGCTGCGCGTCGCCATTATCGGCGGCAAGGCCACAGAAACGACACTGAAGTTGCGCGGCGATTTGCGCCAGTTTCCTTTCCGCGATGGCAGGGGCGGCGTTTTCGAAGTGCGCGGCAAATTCCACGATGCAACGTTGAAATATGCCGGCAGCTGGCCGGAAATCACCGATATCGAGGGCGAATTGCTCTTCGCCGGCCAGCGCATGCTGATCACCGGCAAGAGCGGCAAAATCTTCGGCGTCGGCTTGCGTGAGGTACGTGCCGAGATTGCCGATATCGAGCGGACAGAGGAACTGCTCACCGTCACTGGCAAAGCCGCCGGACCGACGGCGGATTTCCTGCGCTTCATCGAGGCCAGCCCGGTCGGCGAACGGATCGATCATTTCACCGAGGAGATGAAGGCGGAAGGCAGCGGCGAACTCGATCTCAAGCTCAAGCTGCCATTGCGCCAATTGGCCAATTCCGGCATTGACGGCAGCTATCGCTTCGACGGCAACCGCCTGACGGTCGACAACGACCTGCCCCCCCTGGCCGAAGTTCGCGGCACCCTGCATTTTTCCGCCAACCATCTGGAGGCACGCGGCATTCGTGGCACCCTGCTGGGCACACCGCTGAATGTCGATCTGCGCACTACGGGCGACGGCAATGTCCAAGTCAATGCCAGCGGAGAAGTCAGCATCGCCACGCTGCGGCGGCAGTTCGCCCATCCCGTGCTCGACCATCTGGCGGGCAGCGCGAAATGGACCGGCAACGTGCGGGTCAGGAAGAAATCCGCCGAGGTGAAGCTGAGCTCGAATCTGGTCGGGCTCTCGTCGAGCCTGCCGGAGCCCTTCAACAAGACAGCCACCGATGCACTGGCCTTCAGCTTCGAGCGCAAGCCGCCACCCGAACCCGCGATCCGCCCCGGCGCCAAAACCACCGTGGCGCGAGCGCCCGCCGCGAGGGATACCGCCCCCGGCGCCGCCGGAGGCATAACTTCCGGCCCGGTGCAGGACATGCTCGAACTCAGCCTCGGCCGCGCTCTGCGCTTCCATGTCGTGCGCCGTCACGACAGCACTCCGCCCGCCATCACGCGCGGCCTGCTGGCCGTCGGCGATGTCAGTGCCACCCTGCCCGAACGCAACCTGCTGGTGGCCGTGAATCTGCCGCGCATCAACGCCGATTTCTGGCGCAAGCTGCTTCAGAGCAACGGGGCGGCTCAGGGCGAATCGGTACTGCCGCCCCTGCCCGCAGTGCAATTCGATCTTCGCACTGCCGAGCTGAACCTGCTGGACAAGAGCTTTCATGACGTTCGAATCAACGGCAACCGGCCCGAAGGCACGCCCGGCACACGCTTCGAGTTGAAGAGCCGCGAACTGGCCGGCAATTTCGAGTGGAACAGCACCGGCGGCGGCAAGCTGTCCGGGCGCATTGCCCAGTTTGCGATTCCGGAAGCCGTCGCGACGCCGGCGGTGCTGCAGGCGAAGGCCACCGAGGTGATCGACCGGATTCCCGCGCTCGACATCACGGTCGACCAGCTGTCGTTCAAGGAGCGAACTCTCGGCAGTGTCCGCATCGCCGCCGAAAACCGCGAGGGCTACTGGAACACCAAAGTCGATGTAAAGAACGACGACGGCACGCTGGAGGCCACAGGTCGCTGGCGGCCCAGCCCGACCCAGCCCGATACACGTATCGAGTTCAAACTCGGCGCCAAGAGCATCGAGAAACTGCTGGCACGCATCGGCTACCCGGACACGGTGCGGCGCGGCAGCGCAAACCTCACCGGCAATATGTCATGGACCGGCTCGCCCTTCACGATCGACTATCCGACCCTCGGCGGCAATTTCACCCTCGCCGCCTCCGGCGGCCAGTTCGCCAAGCTCGAACCCGGCGTCGGCCGCCTGCTCGGGATTCTCAGCCTGCAATCCCTGCCGCGCCGCATTACGCTGGATTTCCGCGATGTCTTCAGCGAGGGCTTTGCCTTCGACAGCATCGGCGGCCAGTTTGCCGTCGCGCGCGGCGTGATGGAAACGAAGGACCTCCAGATCCAGGGCCCCTCCGCAAAAGTGTTGATGAGCGGCTCGGTCAATCTCGGCGCCGAAACGCAGAACCTCAAGGTGCGCGTGCAACCCGCAGTGGGAGAATCGATTGCGGTCGGAGCCATGATTGCCAACCCGCTGGCCGGAGCAGTAGTCTGGGCAGCGCAGAAAATTCTCAGAGACCCTCTCGATCAGGCCTTCGCCTTCGAATACGCGGTGACAGGCAGCTGGGCCGATCCGAAGGTGGAGAAGCTGGGACAGGCACCGCAAAAAACGACGGAGGAAAAGAAATGAACGACATATCCCCCGCCCCCTTTTCCGAGAAAACACAGTTTCAGTGCAGGCTAACGCCGGCCGTATCGGCGTTAAGCGTAGCGGCCGAAACTAAAAGGGGTGACTTTGGCTCACTGCGCTCGCAGGTTCTTGGAGCGGCTGCCTTGGGGCGGCCCGGCGGCAAGCCATGAAGATCGCCGCAGTGCAGATGATTTCCGGACCGGACGTGGCGCCGAATCTCGCCACCGCCGGCCGCCTGATCGCCGAGGCAGCCGCCGCCGGTGCACAGCTCGTCGCCCTGCCCGAATACTTCCCGCTGATCGGCGCCACCGATGCGGACCGGCTCGCGGCGCGCGAGGCGGACGGCAGTGGTCCGATCCAGGATTTTCTCGCCGGTGCTGCGCAGAAGCACGGCCTGTGGCTGGTCGGCGGCTCGATTCCGCTGCAGGCGAATGACCCGGCCAAGCTGCGCAACGCCTGCCTGGTGTTCGATCCCCAGGGCGAGCGCATCGCGCGCTACGACAAGATCCATCTGTTCGGTTTCAGGAAGGGCGACGAAGCCTACGACGAAGCCGCCACCATCGAACGCGGCGACCAGTTGGTGAGCTTCGACTCGCCGTTCGGACGCGTCGGCATCGCCATTTGCTACGACCTGCGCTTTCCGGAGCTTTTCCGCACCATGGCTCAGTTGCCAAACCCGGTGGATCTGCTGGTGCTGCCGGCCGCCTTCACCGAAACCACGGGCCGCGCCCACTGGGAAATGCTACTGCGCGCGCGCGCCGTGGAAAACCAGTGTTATGTTCTGGCCGCGGCGCAAGGCGGCCAGCACCCGAACGGGCGCATGACCCATGGCAACAGCATGGTCATCGACCCCTGGGGCGAGGTGCTGGCGCGCATGGACAAGGGCGAAGGCGTGGTGATTGCCGAACTGAACCGGGAACGCCTGGTCGAAGTCAGGATTAGTTTGCCGGCCCTGAAACACCGCATACTGTAGAAGCCAATCAAGGAAAACAATGAACGCTCCCGCCAACCCCATTCCTCACTTCGAGGTCGCCGAACAAGTCCTGCTCAAGCCCCACGGTCTGGCGCCGCACATGCTCGAACGCGTGTTCGGCCAGCTCTTTGGCAATCACGTTGATTACGCCGACCTGTATTTCCAGTACGCCCGCTCCGAAGCCTGGAGCCTCGAAGAAGGCATCGTCAAGTCGGGCAGTTTCAACATCGAACAGGGCGTCGGCGTGCGAGCGATCGCCGGCGAGAAAACCGCCTTTGCCTATTCCGACGACATCAGCCTCGAAGCGCTGAAGGCCGCCGCCAACACCACCCGCGCGATCGCCGCGGCGGGCGCCCAGCGCCTGGCGCCGCTGCTGCGCCGAAGCAAGCAGCCGGCGCCGCTGTATGCCGGTAACGACCCGATCGCCTCGCTCGACGACGCGGCCAAGGTCAGGCTGCTGGAGCGCCTCGAAGCCATGGCGCGCGCCGTCGACCCGCGCGTCAAGGAAGTCATGGCCAGCATCGCCGGCACTTGGGAAGTCGTGCTGGTGGCCCGGGCCGACGGCCAGATGGCGGCCGACGTGCGGCCGCTGGTGCGCATTTCGATTTCCGTGATCATGGAGGACGGGGTTGGCACCGGGCACAGGCGCGAGCAGGGTTCCGCAGGCGGCGGCGGACGTTTCGATTACGCCTATTTCACCGACGCCGTGTTGCACGACTATGCCAGCCGCGCCGTGCATCAGGCCAGCGTCAATCTTGCCGCGAAGCCCGCTCCGGCCGGCGAAATGACCGTGGTGCTGGGTCCCGGCTGGCCCGGCATCCTGCTGCACGAAGCCGTCGGCCACGGCCTGGAGGGCGACTTCAACCGCAAGGGCAGTTCCACCTTCGCCGGGCGCATCGGCCAGCGTGTGGCGTCGAAAGGAGTCACCGTGGTCGATGACGGCACCATTGCCGACCGCCGCGGATCGCTGACCATCGACGACGAAGGCAACCCGACGCAGCGCACTGTACTGATCGAAGACGGCATTCTCGTCCGCTACCTGCAGGACACGCTGAATGCCCGCCTGATGGGCGTGCCCATCACCGGCAATGCGCGCCGCGAGTCCTTTGCCCATCTGCCGCTGCCGCGCATGACCAACACCACGATGCTCAACGGCAGTCACGATCCCGAGGAAATCATCAAGTCGGTGAAGAAAGGCATCTATGCGGCCAACTTCGGTGGCGGGCAGGTGGATATCACGAGCGGCAAGTTCGTCTTTTCGACGGCCGAGGCCTACCTGATCGAAAACGGCAAGATCACCACGCCGGTCAAGGGCGCCACGCTGATCGGCAACGGCCCCGACGCGATGAACCGCGTCTCGATGATCGGCAACGACATGGCGCTCGATTCGGGCGTCGGCACCTGCGGCAAGGAAGGCCAGAGCGTGCCGGTCGGCGTCGGCCAGCCGACGGTACGCATCGACGGGCTGACCGTCGGTGGAACGGGCTAGTCAGCCGGCGATTTCAACCCGGTCGCGGCCATCTTCCTTGGCGCGCAGCAAGGCCGCATCGACTCGGGCCAGCAGTTCATCGAGCGATTCGCCGCGGAACATCTGGGCCACGCCGCAACTCAGCGTCACGCCCTCGCCCGTCGGCAGCCCGCTGCCGATTGCCACCAGTTCGCGCAGGCGCTCGGCGATCGGCAGCGCATCATCCACGGTCGTGTGCGGCAGCAGGATCACGAACTCCTCGCCGCCATAGCGGGCAATCAGGTCCTGGGGGCGCAAACCGTCGGCCAGGCGGCGCGCCATGCGCCGCAAGACGACATCGCCGGCGAGGTGGCCGAAGCGCTCATTGAAATGCTTGAACAGATCGATGTCGGCGATGACCATGCAGAGCGGCTCATGGTCGCGGTCGCAACGGGCGAGGGAGCGCGGAAAAGTCTCGAGCGCCCAGCGCCGGTTGTGGATCCCGGTCAGAGCATCCACGCTGCTTGCCTGTTCGAATTCGAGACTCTGGCTCTGTGCGGCGACCAGCGCCTGGTTGCTGTCGCGCATGCGCCCGGACAGAATCGCCAACAGATTGCGTGCGACGCCGTGGGAGCAGTCGACCAGCGCCCAGACCACATCTCGCGGCACCGCCAGAAGTCGCGTTTCCATCGCCGCCAGCACCAGCGCGGAAGCTGTCTGCCCATCCAGCAGCGACAGCTCGCCGACGCAATCGCCGGGGCGTAGCACCGCATGCGGAGGCAGGCTGCGGTCGCTCAGGTAGACGCGCAACTCGCCGTCGAGAATCACATATAGATGACTATTGTCCGCCCCAACCTCGATCAGATGTTCGCCGCGCTCCAGAACCATGTGATAGCAGCGTTCCAACAGGTGCTCGACGCTTTCCAGGCTGACGCCGGCGAACAGGCTGGCGCGTTCGAGGAGGTGACGGTCTTTGCTATCGATCATGGCGAAATCTCATTTTTCTCTGACCAAGGTGAATAGCATAAATCAAAAGAACCCGAACCCCGGCGGAATTACTTCTCATTGAAGCTGCAGCCCAATTCCGCGACGCCGCGCCGGATCACCTCCATCGCAGCCGGCACCTGTTCCGGCGCGCCGCGCACCCCCAGCTCAATGTGGCGCTGGACTTCCTTCGAACCGAGGAAGGGCAGGCTGAACACCTTGACGTCCGGGAAATCGGCTTCGACGCGCCGCATCAGGGGAATCAGCGCACCCTCGCTGCCCTTCCACACCAGGATGGCCGCTTCGTCGGTCGGGTTCGCGTTGAAGCGCCAGGAATAGTAGCTGTCGAGCACCCACTCGATCATCGGCCAGGCCATCTGCGGAAATCCCGGCACGAAATGATGGTCGCCCAGCGAAAAACCCGGAATGCGGTTGAATGGGTTGGGGATGATGCGGCTACCCTTGGGAAAATTGCCCAGCGCCAGCTGCATCTCGGTCAGCTCGAACTTGAGCTCGGCAAAGCGCGCCTTGATCTCGCGTTCGGCGTCCGGATGCAGCACCAGGTCGACGCCCGCCGCCGCCGCTGCGGCCTGCCGCGTGTGGTCGTCCGGCGTGTTGCCGATGCCGCCGAAGCTGAACACGATGTCTTCGCTCGCGAGCGTGCGGCGCAGGGTCTCGGTCAGGCGTTCCCGGTCGTCGCCGATGTGCAGCGCCCAGTCCAGCACCAGGCCGCGCGCCGACAGGAGCTCGATGAGCTTGGGGAAATGCTTGTCCTCGCGCTTGCCGCGCGTGATCTCGTCACCGATGATGATGGCGCCGATGCCTGTCATAGCTCGATTCCCCCTTCATGACGCTGACGCCGCAGCGCCGCCAGACCCAGATGCACGAAGACCAGCGCGGTGAAGGCGGGCACCAGCAGATTGACCAGCGGCAGGTGCGCAGCGACAGCGGTACCGACCCCGGCGGCGTAGAAGCTGCTGCGATTCTCCGCCACCAGGCGCCGCATTTCCGCACGGGTGGCAT
>JBAZOF010000066.1:0-12530 GCA_041648855.1 Sulfuritalea sp.
GCAATCAACCAACCGAGCAAAATGGGAACGCACCCGAAGGCGAGGCCCACTAGAACAAAGACGAGGATCGGGAAATAATTATCCAGCATTTTGGTGGCAAGCCACTTCACTCGTTTCGGTTGGCCGGCCAATCCGCGATGCTATGCAAGACAACCGACACTCAACTACATTTTTACTGCTTAACTATCGCCAAATTTCTTGGTGCCGTCGGCGAGACTCGAACTCGCACAGCTTTCGCCACTACCCCCTCAAGATAGCGTGTCTACCAATTTCACCACGACGGCTTTGCGCTAGAGCGCGAGTGGCGCGAATTATATAACAAGCCATTGACTCGTTCGTGCGCCGCAACAAAAAAATCTATCAACCGCGACTTCGCCGCGAATTATTTCGGAATGTCCTTGGCCTTCGAGTCAGGCACCGCCGGCGTTGGCGCCGGAGTTGCGGGAGCCGTCTGCGCGGGAGCCGCGTCCATCACGCTGCCCGAGACTCTCGGGCTGGACGTGGCGATATAGGAGAGCGCCAGGCTGGTCAGGAAAAACACCGCCGCCAGCACTGCCGTCACGCGCGACAGAAAATTGGCGGAACCGGTGGCGCCGAACAGGCTGCCCGATGCTCCGCTACCGAAAGCCGCGCCCATGTCGGCGCCCTTGCCGTGCTGGAGCAGCACGAAGCCGATAACGCTGAGACCGGCAATGATGTGCACGGTCAAAATCACGGTATGCAATAAATCCATGAGAACCTCTTTGAATTATGTTCGGGCAGCAGCACAAATGGCGAGGAAATCCGCCGCCACCAGTGAAGCGCCGCCAATGAGTCCGCCGTCGATGTCGGCTTGACCGAAAAGCTCGGCCGCATTGTTGGCCTTGACGCTGCCGCCATACAGGACGCGCAGTCCGGCTGCGACATCAGCACTGTCGCGCGCAAAGCGGGCACGAATCAGGGCATGAACCTCCTGCGCCTGCTGCGGTGACGCAGTACGTCCGGTGCCGATCGCCCATACCGGCTCATAGGCCACCACGGCTCGGGCAAACGCGGCAACGCCCGAAGCGGCAAGCACTGCGTCGATCTGGCGCGTTACCACCTCGCCCGTTACACCGGACTCGCGCTCGGCGAGCGATTCGCCCACGCACAGCACCGGCGTCAGACCGGCCTTCTGCGCTGCGGCAAACTTGGCAGCGACCACGGCATCGGTGTCGCCGAAGAAAGAGCGGCGCTCGGAATGCCCGACGAGGACGTAGCGGCAAGCGAAATCGGCCAGCATCGCCGCACTCACCTCGCCGGTCCAGGCCCCCTGCGCATGTTCGGAGACATCCTGCGCACCCCAAGCCACGCCGCTACCTTCGAGCACCGCGCGAGCTTGCGCCAGATACGGATAGGGTACGCACAAGGCCACTTCGGCTGGCCCGCTGACGCCATTTCGCACGGATTGCAGCAGCTCCACATTGGTGGCGAGACTGCCATGCATTTTCCAGTTTCCGGCAACAAGTTTTGTGCGCATGATGGTGCGAAAGCGTTAACACGAAGCCCGCCATTATAACGGCAGCGCCAGGCGAATGCCAGACAGACAACAGTGTGCCGGGTGCCGGTCGCCCCTGTGGCGGAGACATGCCACCGAAACCGGGGTCCAGGCCCTCCCGCTGTGGTTGACGCAAGTCAACAAGAAACCCCGCAAACAGTCGATACTTGCGTCCCAAGACAAACAATAAGCTTCGGAGTAGCCCAATGGAAACCATATCGACCGATGTTGTAATCATAGGCGCCGGAGGCGCGGGGCTGCGTGCTGCGATCGCGCTGGCCGAAACAGAACCCACGCTCCGCATCGCGCTGATCTCCAAGGTCTATCCGATGCGCAGCCATACCTGCGCCGCCGAGGGCGGAGCCGCCGGCGTGATCAAGCCGGATGACAGCTTCGACATGCACTTCGACGATACCGTCGGCGGCGGTGACTGGCTCTCCGATCAGGACTGCGTCGAATACTTCATCCATGAAGCGCCCAAGGAACTGTTGCAACTGGAACACTGGGGCTGCCCCTGGAATCGCGAAGCCGATGGCTCGGTGGCGGTGCGGCCCTTCGGCGGCATGAAAAAAAAGCGCACATGGTTCGCTGCCGACAAGTCAGGCTTCCATATCCTTCACACCCTGTTCCAGACCTCCCTCCAGTTTCCGACCATCACCCGCTTCGACGAATACTACGCACTCGACCTGCTGGTCGATGACGGTCGCTGCCAGGGTGTGACCGCACTGGAAATGCGCAGCGGTGTACTGCGCCAGTTCCATGCCAAGGCGGTGATCATCGCCGGCGGCGGCGCCGGCCGCATGTTCCCCTTCTCCACCAACGGCGCGATCAAGACCGGCGACGGCATGGCCATGGCCTACCGCGCCGGCGCACCGCTGAAAGACATGGAGTTCGTCCAGTACCACCCGACCGGCCTGCCCAACACCGGCAGCCTGCTGACCGAAGCCTGCCGCGGCGAAGGCGGCATCCTGGTGAACAAGAACGGACGCCGCTACCTGCAGGACTACGGCATGGGTCCGGAGACACCGGTGGGCCAACCGCAGCTCAAGACGATGGAACTCGGTCCCCGTGATCGCGTCAGCCAGGCCTACTGGCACGAGCTGCAGAAGGGCAACACCGTAACGACGCAGTGGGGCGAATGCGTGCTGCTCGACATGCGCCACCTCGGCGAAAAGAAGATCAACGAACGCCTGCCGCTGGTGCGCGAACTGGCCGAGGCCTACCTCGGAGTCGACATCGTCAAGGAGGCGGTACCAATCCGCCCGGTGGTGCATTACATGATGGGCGGCATTTCGACCAACACCGCAGCGGCAACACCCCTGCCCGGCCTCTTCGCCGCCGGCGAATGCGCCTGCGTGAGCCTCAACGGCGCCAACCGGCTGGGCTCGAATTCGCTGGTCGAACTGCTGGTCTTCGGGCGCCGCGCCGCACTCTCGGCCATCGAACACGTCCAGAATCTGCCGGCCCCCAATGCCGTCGCACTGAATGCCCAGGCCGAAAGGACGCAGCAGCGCCTCGATGAACTTTTCTCGCGCACCGACGGCACCGAATCGATGTCCGGCCTGCGCAAGGAGATGCAGGATACGATGGAAAAGAACGTCGGCATCTACCGCACCGAAGAGGGCCTGCAGGAGGGCGTCAGCAAGATTCATGAGTTGCGCCAGCGCTACCAGCGCGTCAAGCTCACCGACAAGAGCAGCGTCTTCAACACCGATCTGTTCCAGGCGCTTGAACTCGGCTCCATGCTCGACTGCGCAGAAGCGGTGACGGTCGGCGCGCTGGCGCGCAAGGAATCCCGCGGCGCCCACCAGCGCCTCGATCACGTCGAGCGCGACGACAAGAATTACCTGCGCCACACCATGGTCTATCACCAGGGACTGGATGTTCCCCGCGTCGATTACCTCGACGTGGTCATCACCAAATCGCCGCCCGGCGTGCGCGATTACTCGGGAGACCACAAATGAAAGAGCGCCTGGTTCAACTGGAAGTTTTGCGCTACAACCCGGACATCGACACCGAAGCCCGCTTCCAGCGCTATGAAGTGGTCTGCCAGGAAGAATGGGTGGTGCTCGATGCCCTGAACAAGATCAAGGCGGACATCGATCCGACACTCAACTTCCGCTGGTCCTGCCACATGGCCGTGTGCGGTAGCTGCGGCATGATGATCAACGGCGAACCCAAGCTGTCGTGCCATGCGTTCCTGCGCGCCTACGAGGGCGTGATCCGCGTCGAGCCCCTGGCACATTTCCCGATCGAGCGCGATCTGGTCACCGCACCCGACGATTTCATGGAGAAGCTCAAGCGCGTCAAGCCCTACATAATTCCGAAAGAGGAAAAACCGATCAGCGAGGGCGAATACAAGCAAACTCCGGCGCAACTGATGAAGTTCCGCCAGTATTCGATGTGCATCAATTGCATGCTGTGCTACGCCGCCTGCCCGGAATACGGGCTGGAGCCGGAGTTCATCGGCCCGGCGGCGCTGACCATGGCACACCGCTACAACCAGGATTCACGCGACGGCGGCCGCAAGGAGCGCCAGGAGGTGGTCGCCACCCATGAAGGGGTGTGGACCTGCACCTTCGTCGGCGCCTGTTCCGAGGTCTGTCCGGCCCACGTCGATCCGGCCAGCGCATTGCAGCAGATGAAAATCACCAGTTCGATCGACTGGATCGTCGAACACCTGATTCCGGGAGGAAAATCATGAGCCGCAGACCCCTGGTTCGCGAATGTCCGCCGACCACCTGGTATTTCCGGCAACCACGCTATTTGCGTTACATGTCGCGCGAGATCACCAGCATCTTCGTCGGTGCCTACTGCGTGCTGCTGGTGGTTGCCCTGCAACGCCTCGCCGCCGGCCCCGCTGCCTGGGAAGCCTTCCTGCTGGGACTGAGGAGCGCGGATTCAATCGTGTTTCATCTGCTGGCTCTGGCCGCCGCGTCTTATCACGCCGCCACCTGGTTCAACGCCACGCAAAAGGCCATGCCGGTGCAGATCGGCGAAGACTTCGTTCCCGGCAATCTGATTTCCGGTGCGCACTATGTCGCCTGGGCAGTGCTGTCCGTCGTCATTCTTTATCTTGCGGGAGTGTTCTGACCATGGCCAAATCACACAAACCTGTCGTCTGGTTCCCTTTCGCCGCCGGCGGCACGGTAATCGCCTTCTTCATCCCCGTGATCGTCTTCCTCACCTTCCTCGCGGCGCTGGGCCACGTACCGGCCGGGCTCAGCTACGAGCGAATGCACGCCTTCGCCGGCAGCGGCCTCGGCAAGCTGATCATCTTCGGCGTGGTCTCGCTGTCGCTTTGGAGTTCGGCCCACCGTCTGCGCTGCACCTGCTTCGATTTCGGCCTGCGCGCCGACACGCTGGCCGCGACTGTCCTGTATATTGGCGCAATAGTTGGCAGCCTTTTGTCTGCGGTATATCTGCTGCAAATCTAATCGGCATCAGACCGAAGCGATTCACCCAAGGGAGCAAACAACAGAATGGCACCACCCCCAATGGCCTCACGCGAGGCCGTACGCGAAGAACGCCTCGGCGATGTCTGGAGCAATGACCTGAACGACGTTTTCGCCGACGTCGCTCCCTATTACGACCGCGCCAACAACATCGCAGCACTAGGGCAGTTCGGCAACTTCCTGCGACGCTTCATGCAGTTGGTCGAATTGAAGCCGCAGCAAAAGGTACTGGATGTCTGCGCCGGCACCAACGCCATCGGCATCGCCTTGCTCAAGCGCGAACCAACGCTCGACGTGCATGCCATGGACCGCAGCGTCGCCATGCAAACCGTCGGCCAGCAGCGCGCCGCGGAACAGGGATTTCAGATCAAGAGCACCATCGGCGATGTGCACACGCTGCCCTTTCCCGACAATCACTTCGACGTCGTCACGCTGCAGTTCGCCTCGCGCCACCTGCGCGTGCGCGAGGTGTTCAGCGAAATCCTGCGCGTGCTGAAGCCCGGCGGCTACTTCCATCATTCCGACATGCTGCGCCCGCGCAACCTGATCGTGAAAAACCTCTATTACACCTACCTTCGCGGCTGCCTCGGCATCACCGGCCTGATCGTCGGCAGCGGCCCGGCGGCGGTGAAGGCAAAGCAGTACTTTCTCGACGCGCTGGAACTGTTCTACACCGCTGAGGAATTGTCGATCCTGCTGCGCGAACTGGGCTATGTCGAAGTGAAGGTGGATACCGTGTTCCACGGCATGCTGGGATTCCACCGCGCGGCAAAGCCACGCGAGGCTCCGAAGGCATAGCCAGCGGATGCAACGGGCACGGTCCCTCGCCAGACTCAACGGCCGGATCCTCAACACCTACAGTCGGCGCACCACCACGGCGCTGCGCGCCGCCCTGCCCCTGCGCCTAGCCCTGCCGCACCTGGAGCCGGTGCTGCTGCTGAACGTTGCCAAGGAAGTCCGCAAGGACACGCTGGTGATTCTGCGCGCCCACGAACTCGCCACGGAAGACGCGCCGCCCTGGACCGACGTCCTGCCGCAACTGCTGCATGCAACCAAGGAAATCGACCGCATGTTTCTCGCCCGCATCGGCAGCTTTCCGGTGGAAATCGTGATCCGCTACGAAGACATCGCGCCGATCCGTGCCCGCCGCATGAAACTGCTCTACGATGCCGCGCAGAGAATCCTTGCGGCACGCAAGGGCGATGTGCGGTTGCGCGGCGCCATGCACGCAAGCTTCTCGCGTGACGAATTCGCGCAACTGCTGGACGCACTGTTCAGACTGTATGCCGAGGAAACCCGGTCCCTGAGCCGTTCAGTGCGTCTGCCGCGACTGCTGGTTCCCCTGCGCGAACTGATCGGGCAGGAGTTGCTCAACGTAATGATCCGGGTGGCGCGACCACTGGCCGCAGAGATTGCCGCCACGGCCTTCCGTTCCGCTGCACCGGTGCCTCCCGGCGCGCAACCGGTCCCTTGACTGCGCTGGTCGGGGCGCCCTGCCGGACCTCGGCTCACGTCACTCTCTCGTCGCGGCGCCGTGCCGCCAGCGCCGACTCTTGGGAATGTTCTGCGGTTCGCTGCGGAATCAGCCGAAGCGGCCGGTGATGTAGTCCTCGGTAGCCTTCTTCTGCGGCTTGATGAAGATCTGGTCGGTGACGCCGAACTCGATCATCTCGCCGAGATACATGTAGGCGGTGTAGTCCGAGATGCGCGCCGCCTGCTGCATGTTGTGCGTGACGATCAGGATGGTGACCTTTTCCTTCAGCTCGATGATCAGTTCCTCGATGCTTGCGGTGGCGATCGGGTCGAGGGCCGAGGTCGGCTCGTCGAAGAGGATGATCTCGGGATCGGAGGCCAGGGCACGGGCGATGCACAGGCGCTGCTGTTGGCCACCGGAGAGATTGGCGCCGAGTTCCTTGAGCCGGTTGCTGACCTCGTTCCACAGCGCGGCGCCCTTCAGTGCCGATTCGACGCGGTCGTCAAGTTCGTTCTTGTTGCGCATGCCGCGCACGCGCAGGCTGTAGGCGACGTTCTCGTAGATCGACTTGGGAAACGGGTTCGGCTTCTGGAAAACCATGCTGATGCGCATGCGCACTTCGATCGGATCGACATCGGGCGAAAGCAGGTTGGTGTTGTCCGGGTACAGCACGATGCCGCCGCCGGCATAGCGGTTGCCCGGATACAGGTCGTGCATGCGGTTGAAGCAGCGCAGCAGCGTGGACTTGCCGCAGCCGGAAGGTCCGATCAGCGCCGTGACCATGCGATCGTGGATCGGCATCGACACCCGCTTCAGCGCATGGAAGGCGCCGTAATAGAAGTCGAGTTCGCGGACATCCGCCTTGAGGACGGCACCTTCGACGCCCGCCTCGAATCCGGTTGGTATTTGCATGGTGCTCACCACTTGATGTTTTTGCGCAAACGATAGCGCACGTAGATGGCCAGGCCGTTCATGGCCAGGGTCATGAAAACCAGGACGAAGCCCGCCGCCGCCGCATTGACGGTGAAGGCCGCCTCGGGCCGCGAAGTCCAGTTGAACATCTGGATCGGCATCACCGTGAAGGGCGCGAACATCCAGTCGAACAGGCCGGCCGGCGGCTCGCCGGTGAAGGGCGCCGGCGGCAGGAAAGCGATGAAGGTCAGCGCGCCGATGGTAATGATGGGTGCTGTCTCGCCGATTGCACGAGCCATACCGATGATCACCCCGGTCAGAATGCCGGCCGAAGAATACGGCAGGATGTGGTCGCTGACGGTCTGCCACGTCGTCGCGCCGCAGGCGTAGGAGCCTTCGTGGATCGACTGCGGAATGGCGCGGATCGCTTCCCGCGTGGCGACGATGATCACCGGCAGGATCAGCAGCGCCAGCGTCAGGCCGGCGGAGAGAATGCTCTGGCCGAAGCCGAAGTAATAGACGAACAGGCCGAGGGCCAGCAGGCCATAGACGATGGACGGGATGCCGGCCAGGTTGCTGATGTTGATTTCGATGATGTCCGTCATCCAGTTCTTCGGCGCATATTCCTCAAGATAGACACCGGCCGCGACGCCCAGCGGCACTGCCGCCAGCGCGGTCAGCAGCATCACCAGCACGGTGCCGACCCAGGCCGAAAGTATGCCGGCATTGGCGGCGCGGCGCGAGGGAAAGGATGTGAAGAAATCCAGGTCCAGTCGCGGCACGCCCTGGATCGCCATATCGACGAACAGCACGGTGAAGGTCAGCACGCCCACCATCAGGGAAAGGATCCCGAGCAGGGAGAAGAACAGGTCCCAGCGCTTGGCTCGCGTGATGATGGCGCGAATGGCAGCGAGGTCGGCAGCTTTCATCATTTCAATACACCTCGCGGAAGCGCTTGCGCAGCCAGTAGCCGAGCAGATTGAAGGCCAGCGTCATCAGCAACAGGGTGAGGCCGGCGGCAAAAATGGTCTGGTAGCCGATCGAGCCGTGCGGCAGATCGCCCAGCGCCACCTGGACGATGTAGGAGGTAATGGTCGCGCCCGGTTCGGTCGGATTGAAGGTCAGGTTCGGCTGCATGCCCGCCGCCACGGCGAGAATCATGGTTTCGCCGACCGCGCGCGAGATGCCGAGGATGTAGGCCGAGGCAATGCCGGAGGTCGCCGCCGGGGTCACCACCCAGAGCGCCGTCTGCAGGCGCGTCGCGCCCATGGCGTAGGAACCTTCGCGCAGCGCCATTGGCACGGCGCGCATGGCATCCTCGGACAACGAGGCCACGTAGGGAATGATCATGACGCCCATCACCAGGCCGGCCGAGAGCAGGTTGAAGCCCGGCAGGTCGGGGTAGATCTTTTGCAGAATGGGGGTCAAAAAAGTCAGGGCGAAGTAGCCGTAAACGATGGTCGGGACGCCGCCCAGCAGTTCAAGGAAGGGCTTGGCGATTTCGCGCACCTTGAAGCCGGCAAATTCGGACAGGTAAAGCGCGATGATCGTGCCCAGCGGAATCGCCACCAACAGGGCCACGGCCGAGCTGGTCAGGGTGCCCGAGAGCAGGACCATGATGCCGTAATGGGCGTCGTCGAACAGCGGGGTCCATTGCGTGTCGAACAGGAAATCGGAAAGCGGCACGGTTTCAAAGAACACCCAGGATTCCTTGGCCAGCACATAGACGATGGCAACGGTAACGAAGACCGAGAATGCGGCAGCGCTGAACAGCAGGAACTCGATGATGCGTTCCTTGACGTGGCGCGAGGCCTTCTTGCTCAGCCGGTCGCTGACATGGTGGGTCATAAGGGATGCCTTGAGAGGCAGGGTTGCACTCATCGGAGACTGGTCAGGCAAAAATGTACAGCAAAACGGTCCCGGAACGTGGGTTCCGGGACCAGTTCCAAACGCTTACTTGGCTTCGCGCTTGACCAGATCGTCGATCTTGACGCCAACTTCGGGCACGCCGCCGAACACTGTGCCCAGCTTCATTTTGTCCACATGCTGGGAGTTGATTGTGTAGATATTCGCCGGCAGTTGGACGTACTTGACTTCCTGGGTCAGCTTGGAGCCGTGCTTCATGTAGAAATGAATGAACTCCTTGACTTCCGGCTTCTCCAGCGATTTGGCATTGACGTAGATGAAGATCGGCCGCGCCAAGGGCTGGTAGGAACCATCTTCGACCACCGCTGCGGACGGCGCCACGAACTTCTTGCCGTTCCAGATCGAGGCGGCCTTGAGTTTGCCCTGGTTCTCGATGTAGTAGGCGAAGCCGAAATAGCCGATGCCGCCCTTGTCGCGGGACACGCCCTGCACCAGCACGTTGTCGTCTTCGGACGCGGTGTAGTCGCCGCGCGAGGACTTGGCCTTGCCGACGATGGCTTCGGTGAAGTACTCGAAGGTGCCCGAATCGGCACCCGGGCCGTAAAGCTTGAGGGGCAGGTCGGGGAAACTCGGATCGACCTGCTTCCAGTTGGTGATCTTGCCTTGGGCGGCCGGCTCCCACATGAGCTTGAGCTGCTCGGGCTTCAGGTTGGCGGCGAAGGTGTTGGAGGGGTGCAGCACCACGGTCAAGGCATCGAAGGCCACCGGCAGTTCGACGTACTTGATGCCGGCGGCGGCACAGGCTTCCATTTCCTTCTTGACGATCGGGCGCGACGCATCGGAGATGTCGGTCTCACCGCGGCAGAACTTCTTGAAGCCGCCGCCCGTGCCGGAAATGCCGACAGTGACTTTGACGGCATTCTTCTTCATTTTCTGGAACTCTTCAGCCACGGCTTCGGTGATCGGATAGACCGTCGAAGAGCCATCGATCTTTACCAGCGCTTGGGCAAAAGCGCTCGCCGAGACAAAAACGCCGGCAACGACAGCAGCAATTTTCAGGGATTTCATCAATAGACTCCTTTGTGCAGTGCGATACGAGAAGACCGCAGTCTAGGCAACGAATGTTACAGAGCCGTTAAATTCGTCGCGACATCCCGAAATTGCCTTTGGCTGCATGCGTCACGCCCCTGTAACGCGGGCTCCCTACTCTGGGCGGATGCGGCAATCCTCCTCTCAATCACCCCGTTTCAACCACCTGCGCCTGCTGCTGATCGGTCTTCATGTCTTGTCCGGCGCATTCCAGGTCGCCCTGCTGTTCCCGTTTGGCGGCAGCACCGGGCGGCAACGCCTGAAACGCGCCTGGTCGCGGCAGCTGCTGACACTGCTCGGCATCCGCATCGAAGCGGTCGATGGAGGTCTGAGCGGCATCGAAAGCGGCCTGGTGGTCTGCAATCATATTTCCTTCATCGACATTTTCGTGATCAACGCCCTGCTGCCGTCGGGCTTCGTCGCCAAGAATGATGTCGCGCAATGGCCGCTGATCGGCTGGCTCTGCCGCCACAACGGCACCGTGTTCATCGAACGCGGCAGCCGCAAGGCCGCCCACAACACCCATCGAAGCATGCTTGCCGCCTTTGGCGCCGGCAAGCGCCTGGTGGTCTTTCCGGAAGGAACCACCACCGCCGGAGACCGCCTGCTGCCCTTCCACGCCGCGCTGTTCCAGAGTGCCATCGACTCCAGGGCGCCGGTCCACGCCGTCTGCCTGAGCTACCACCATGCCGATGGCCTGCGCTCCAAGGCCCCAGCCTACATCGACGACATCAGCCTGGTGACCTGCATGATGACTGTCCTGCGCGTGCGAGGGCTGACCGCCCGCATCACTCTGGCTGCCAGCTTCGCCCCGCCTTTGCCGGAGCGCCGTCACCTGGCCCACGCGGCCCACCGTGCCGTGGCGGCAGCGCTGGCTCAAGCTCCCGACTTTGCTTCAACGCCAGGCCGACCTGACTTCGGTCCATGGATCAGAGGGGCAGACCCGTATCCGGGCAGTCAGCAATCATTCAGTAACGAAGCGGCAATCAGGCGGTAACGCCGGCTTTCCAGAATGCAGGCGAACCCCAAGAGCCCACAGGAGAACGCCATGCAAAAGCATCTGATCGAAACCGCCGCTGCCAGCCAGCACGTCGGCTACACCGTTGCGCTGGCGCGCAGCGAAGAGGAAATCCGCGAAGCGCAGCGCCTGCGCTACAAGGTCTTTGTCGAGGAACTCGGCGCCCAAATCCACTCCGGCACACCGGACCACGACATCGATCGCTACGATCCCTTCTGCGAACACCTGATCGTGCGCGAAAGCCATGCCGACCGCATCGTCGGCACCTACCGCATCCTGTCGCCGGAGGCCGCCCGCTGCGCCGGCAGCTACTATTCGGAGAGCGAGTTCTTCCTGCCCCGGCTGCAGAACCTGCGCGGTCGCATGGTGGAAGTCGGGCGCTCCTGCATCCACCCCGACTATCGCAGCGGAGCGGTCATCACCCTGCTGTGGGCCGGGCTGGCCGACTACATGGTGAGCAACAACTACGAGTACCTGATCGGCTGCGCCTCGATCGGCATGGCCGACGGCGGGCACAATGCCGCCAACCTGTTCACCCAGACCTGTTCCGCCCACATGGCGCCGGCGGAATACCGCGTCTTCCCCAAGCACGCCCTGCCTGTCGAACGGCTCGCCAGCGACCAGCCTGCGCTGGTCCCGCCGCTGATCAAGGGCTACCTGCGCGTCGGTGCCTGGGTTTGCGGCGCACCGGCATGGGATCCCTACTTCAACACCGCCGACCTGCTCATGCTGCTGCCGATGTCGCGCATGAACCCGCGTTACATGCGTCACTTCATCAAGGCTGCGGAACCGGTCGCGGCATGAGCGTTGCCGGGATCGCTGCCGCAGCACGCGAGAACCGCCGGCTGCATGTGCTGATGGTCAGCGACGTCTATTTTCCGCGCATTAACGGCGTCTCGACCTCGATCCAGACCTTCCGTACCGCCCTTGCCCGCCTCGGCGTGCGGGTCACCGTCGTGGCGCCCGACTATCCGGGAGCCGACCGCGAGGCCGACGCCGACGAGGACATCGTCCGCCTGCCTTCCCGCACCGTGCCGCTGGATCCGGAGGACCGGCTGATGCAATGGAGTTCCCTCGCGGATCTCGATCGCCGTCTCGTCAGCGCCGACTTTGACCTGGTCCATGTCCAGACCCCCTTCGCCGCGCACTACGCGGGCCTGCGCCTGGCGCGCGCGCACGGGATCCCCTGCATCGCGACCT
>JBAZOF010000067.1:0-12437 GCA_041648855.1 Sulfuritalea sp.
TTGACGATTTCAAGATGCGAGGGGTTGAAGGCCAGGGTCAGGTGCACCGGACCGGCCGGCGTGCCGACGTCCGATGAGTAGCCCATGTGGTACTTGACGTCGCCGGCCGAGAGCGCCGACTTCTTCTTGCCCTCGAACTCGTCGAACAGCATCGACGGCTGCTTGCCGAGCGTGTTGACCAGCACATTCAGGCGCCCGCGGTGGGCCATGCCGATCACCATCTCCTGCACGCCGACCGTGCCGGCGGTACGGACCAGCTGGTCCATCGCCAGGATCAGTGATTCGCCGCCCTCCAGCGAGAAACGCTTCTGGCCGACATACCTGGTGTGCAGATAGCGCTCCAGCGTCTCGGCATGGGTCAGTTGAACCAGGAAGCGCTTCTTTTCCTCGGGAGTGTAGGCCGGCGATGAGCGGATGGGTTCCAGCTTGCTCTGCAACCAGCGTTTCTGCCCCACATCCGACAGGTACATGAACTCGGCGCCGATCGTGCTGCAGTATGTCTGGCGGACGGCCTCAAGAATCTCGCGCAGGGTAGCCGATTCGGGCAGTGCAGCGAAGGAACCGGTCTGGAACGCCTGGCCGAGATCGGCCTCGGTAAAGCCGTAGTGGGATGGTTCAAGTTCCGGAATCGAAGGCCGCTCGCTGCGCTTCAAGGGATCGAGTTGCGCCCACCGGTTGCCGAGGAATCGGTAGGCGTTGATCATCTGCAGCACCTTGACCTGCTTGCCGTCGGAACTTGCGGCGCGGGACGAGGCTTGCAGGGTGCCCTCCTTCGCACGCTGGGCGAAGGAGGTAATGATCGGGTAGTGGGCCACGTCCGGGCCCGTATAGTTGCCGGCGCCCGGCAGGGTCGCGAGCTTGTCGAAATAGTCGCGCCAGGCCGGCTCCACCGAGGCTGGGTTGGCCAGATAGGCGTCGTAAAGGGCTTCGATGTATGGCGTGTTCGAGCCGAACAGATACGAGTTGGACAGCATCTGCTTCATCATTGCATCACCTGATCCTTAATGAGATACCAGAAAAACGAGGGGCGCCGCCCGCCCCTCACGCAGGTCAGCGTTTGCCCAACGGCGTGACGTCGCGGCGAGCGGCACCGATATAGAGCTGGCGCGGACGCCCGATCTTGTACTCGGGATCGGTAATCATTTCTTCCCACTGCGTCATCCAGCCGACGGTGCGGGCCAAGGCAAAGATGCAGGTGAACATCGAGGTCGGAATGCCCAGCGCCTTTTGCACGATGCCGGAATAAAAGTCGACATTCGGGTAGAGCTTCTTCTCGACGAAGTAGGGATCTTCCAGAGCGATCTTTTCCAGTTCCTTGGCCAGCTTGAACAGCCGATCGTTTTCCAGACCCAGTTCGGCCAGGACGTCGGCGCAGACCTTGCTCATCAGCTTGGCGCGCGGGTCGAAGTTCTTGTAGACCCGATGCCCGAAGCCCATCAGCTTGAAGCTGTCATTCTTGTCCTTGGCGCGCTTGATGTACTCGCCGACGCGCGAGACGTCGCCGATTTCCTCGAGCATTTCGAGGCAGGCTTCGTTCGCACCGCCGTGCGCCGGCCCCCACAGGCAGGCAATACCCGCCGACATGCAGGCGAACGGGTTGGCGCCGGAGGAACCGGCCAGACGCACGGTCGAGGTCGACGCGTTTTGCTCGTGATCGGCATGCAGGGTGAAGATGGTATCCAGCGCATGGGTCAACACCGGATTCGGCTTGTATTCCGCGCAAGGCGTGCCGAACATCATGTGCATGAAGTTGGCCGTGTAGTCCAGATCGTTGCGCGGATACATGAAGGGCTGGCCGGTGTTGTACTTGTAGGCCATGGCGACGATGGTCGGCAGTTTTGCGACCAGACGGATGAACGAGACATTGCGCTCTGCCGGATCCGTGAAGTCGACCGCATCGTGGTAGAAGGCGGCCAAGGCGCCGACAACGCCCACCATCACCGCCATCGGGTGCGCATCGCGACGGAAACCCTGGTAGAACTTCACCAGTTGCTCATGGACCATCGTATGGTTCTTGATGGTGCTCTCGAATTCGGTCTTCTGCTTTTGATCCGGCAACTCGCCGTTCTTCAACAGATAGGCGACCTCCAAGAAGTTGCACTGCTCCGCGAGTTGCTCGATCGGATAGCCGCGATACAGCAGTTCGCCCTTGTCGCCGTCGATGAATGTGACCTTGGACTGGCAGCTTGCCGTCGAGAGGAAACCGGAGTCATAGGTAAACAGCCCGGTTTTGGCGCCGAGCGTGCGGATATCGATGACGTCGTTGCCGTGAACTCCCACCATTACCGGGAACTCTACCGTCTTGCCATCTATGGTCAGGGTTGCTGTGCGATTCGTGCTCATGGTCAGATCCTCTTCAAGGTCCGTGGGGTGCTGCTGCTACCTAAAATTGGCTATCGGTGAAACTTCCCGCAGCCGCTCAATCATTGCCGCCAGTTGCGGATCGTCGGTGACTTCCCTGCCGCTCACCAACGCCCAAAGATCGTGGTCTTCCAGTTCCAGCAGACTCTCCAGCGCTGCTTCGCCTTGTGCATCGAGATCACCTTCATGACGTTCCCAGAAGCGATCGAACACCAGATCCAGTTCCAGCAGGGCGCGCCGGCAGTGCCATTTCAGGCGATTGATGCGTGCCCCGCGCTCTTCTTCCATGATTCGCTCAGACCGCCCGGCGAACCATCATTTCCTTGATTTTGCCGATCGCCTTGGTCGGGTTCAGTCCCTTGGGACATACATCGACACAATTCATGATGGTGTGGCAGCGGAACAGGCGGTACGGATCCTCAAGGTTGTCGAGTCGCTCGCTGGTGGCCTGGTCCCGGGTATCCGCAATGAAGCGATACGCGGCCAACAGGCCGGCCGGGCCGACGAACTTGTCCGGGTTCCACCAGAATGACGGGCACGCAGTGGAGCAGCAGGCACACAGAATGCACTCGTACAGCCCATTTAACTCTTCGCGATCTTCCGGCGATTGCAGGCGCTCGCGCTCGGGCGGCGGATCGTTGTTGATCAGGTAGGGCTTGATCGAGTTGTACTGCTTGAAGAACTGCGTCATGTCCACGATCAGGTCGCGAATCACAGGCAGACCGGGCAGCGGACGCAACACTATCGGCTTACCGTCGGGAAAACTGTCCATCGCGGTCAAACAGGCCAGGCCGTTCTTGCCGTTGATGTTCATCGCATCGGAACCGCAAACGCCTTCACGGCAGGAGCGGCGGAACGAAATGGAATCGTCCTGCGCCTTGAGCTTCACCATGGCGTCGAGCAACTTGCGATCGGTCGAATCGATTTCGACCGAGATGTCCTGCATGTAGGGCTTGGCGTCCTGATCCGGGTCGTAGCGATAGATCTTGAATTGGACGGTACGGGTGGCATTCGTCATCGTCTGTTCCTTGTCAGTAGGCGCGCTTCTTCAGCTCGATGGTATCCACGCTCATCGGCTTCATCTGCACTGCCTTGTAATCGAGGCGATTGCCTTCGCGGTACCACAGCGTGTGCTTCAGCCAGTTCTTGTCGTCGCGTCCATCCGGCGTTTCCGGGGTATCCGTGGCGTCGTCGCGAACGTGGGCGCCGCGCGACTCGGTGCGGGCATTGGCCGAGACAATGGTGGCCTTGGCGACTTCGATCAGGTTGTCGAGTTCAAGTGCCTCGACACGAGCCGTGTTGAACACCATCGACTTGTCCTTGATTTGCGTCTGTGCCACCTGCTGAGCGATCTCTCCGATGCGCTCGACACCCGCGGCAAGCATGTCCTTGAAGCGGAACACGCCGGCGTGCTTCTGCATGGTGCGCTGCATGGTCAACCGCGTCTCATGCACGTCGGCGCCATCTTTCTGGTGGTTCAGCCGATTGACGCGCGCCAGGGTCTTGTCGATAGCTTCCTGCGGCAAGGGCTTGTGCGCGTTGGCGCTGTTCTTCAGATCGGCCACGGCAGTTTCCCCGGCCGACTTGCCGAACACCAGCAGGTCGAGCAACGAATTGGTGCCGAGCCGGTTGGCACCATGCACGGAAGCGCAAGCGCATTCGCCGGCGGCGTAGAAACCCCGCACCGGTGTGCTCTGGTTGCCGTCCTTCGGCACCACGACCTGCCCCAAATAATTGGTCGGAATGCCCCCCATCTGGTAGTGGGCGGTCGGCACCACGGGCAAGGGCTCTTTGAGGCAATCGACGCCAGCGAACTGGACACCAATTTCATGGATGCCGGGCAGGCGCTTCATGATGGTCTCGGGCGGCAGATGGGTGATGTCGAGCAGCACGAAATCCTTGTTCGGCCCGCAGCCGCGACCTTCGTTGATCTCGGTCGTCATCGCCCGCGACACCACGTCGCGCGAAGCGAGATCCTTGGCGTTGGGTGCGTATCGCTCCATGAAGCGCTCGCCCGCCGAATTGCGCAGGATGCCGCCCTCGCCGCGCACGCCTTCGGTGATCAGCACACCGGCGCCGGCAACGCCGGTCGGGTGGAACTGCCAGAACTCCATGTCTTCCAGCGGGATGCCGGCACGCGCCGCCATGCCCAAGCCGTCACCAGTGTTGATGAAGGCGTTGGTCGATGAATAATAGATGCGGCCCGAACCGCCGGTGGCGAAGATCGTCGCATTGGCGTGGAAGACGACAATTTCGCCCGTTTCCATGTCCATCGCCGTAACGCCAAGAACATCGCCCTCGGCATCGCGCACAAGGTCCAGCGCCTGCCATTCGACAAAGAACTGGGTATTTACTTTGATGTTGCGCTGGTACATCGCGTGCAGCATGGCGTGACCGGTGCGGTCGGCCGCGGCGCAGGAGCGGCGCACCGGCTTTTCGCCGAAGTTGGACATGTGGCCGCCGAAGGGACGCTGGTAGATCTTGCCGTTATCCAGGCGGTCAAAGGGCATGCCGTAGTGTTCGAGCTCCACCACCACTTCGTTGGCCTTGCGGCACATGAACTCGATCGCGTCCTGGTCGCCGAGCCAGTCTGAGCCCTTGATCGTGTCGTACATGTGCCAGTGCCAGTGATCTTCCTCGGAGTTGCCCAGGCTGGCGGCGACGCCGCCCTGGGCGGCGACCGTATGCGAGCGAGTGGGGAAAACCTTGGTCAGGACGGCAGTCTTGTAACCCGCCTCCGACAACTGAATCGCGGCACGCAGGCCGGCGCCGCCGGCGCCGACGATGACCGCATCAAATTTGCGAACGGTGTAAGTCAAATTCACTGTCACAGCCTCCAGATGATCTGTATGGCCCAGCCGGCATAGCCAACCAGGGCGAGCAGCGTCAGCACGTGCAGGATGACGCGCAGCGCGGCGGAATTGAGGTAGTCCATCCAGATGTCCCTGACGCCGACCCAGGCGTGATAGCAAAGGCTGACGATGAACAGGAATGTGATGTAGCGGATGAAGCCGTTGGCCATGAAGGAATGCCAGGCCTCGCGCGACGCAACTGCGCCACCCAATGCCGCCGCAAAGATGATCAGCGTATAGACCGCCATGACGACAGCGGTGACGCGCTGCGCCAGCCAATCCATGAGGCCGTAATGAGCACCGACAACGAGACGGTTCATGTCAGTAGGCTCCGAGCAGTTTGAGACCGAAGACAAGCGTCAACGCAAGACTGATGACCATTACCGCCATTGCCGAGTTGTGCGCCTGCTGCTTCTCGACACCGACATGGACGTCGATCAACAGAATGCGTATGCCCATGCAAAAGTGGTGCAGGAACGCCCAAAGCAGGCCCAGCAGAATCAGTTTCACCAGCAGGTTGCCCGTCACCGCGCTGAACATCGCGGCGCTCTCCTGGCTCGGGCTGAGCGACAGTTGCAGCAGCCAGATCAGCAGCGGAAGCATCAGGAACAGCCCGGCACCGCTGATGCGGTGCAATATCGATGCGTATCCGGCCAGGGGCAGCCGGATTTGATGAAGCGCCAAGTGCTTCGGACGCGGTTTGGTCATCTCTGGCATACGTGAAACCCTCCGATTTTGATGCGGCGCACTATAAGGCAAACCGCCTCGGGTGAAAACAAATTTTATACCCGCTGCTAGCCAAGCTCATTGAAATAGCAATGATCATTGGTTGAATAAAGTCCGCGCCGCCATTCCACCGGCTTGTCACCATAGGAAAAGCTGACGCGCTCGACCGACAGCAGCGGACTGCCTTCCGCCACATTCAACAACTCGGCGCTGGCGCGGTCCGCGGGAACCGCGCGCAGGCGCTCTTCCGCACGGATCATGCGGATGCCAAAGCGGTTTTCAAAAAAACTGTAAAGCGAGCCCTGATATTCGCGCAGCATTTCAAGCGTAACGGTGCCGAATATGCTGCCCGGAAGGTAGATTTCATCGACCACCACGGGCTTGCCGGAGAACTGCAGCAGACGGCGCACGATGTTGATCGGATCGCCGATGTTCAGCTCGAGCATGCGCGCAACTTCGGGGCCGGCCTTCGCACGCCAACATTCGAGCGGGACGCTCTGGGCTTGTTCAATGCCCCCGGCCAGTGGAACCAGGCGCAGAAAGCGGAAAAATGCCCGGGGATCATCGTGCGATGCAACAAATGTCCCTTTACCCTGACGCCGCAACAGCAGATTTTCTGCTGCCATCTCGTCAATCGCCTTGCGCACGGTTCCCTGGCTGACGTTGAAGCGCGTCGCAAGTTCCGATTCGCTGGGAATGGCCTCGCCCGGACGCCACTCGCCGGATTCAAGCCGCTGCATCAGCAGGCTCTTGATCTGGCGATACAAGGGACTGAAAGTTGGCGAAACCGCCGCGGAGGAAGCCCCCTTTGGGGACACGGTAGAATCTGGCATAAGTAACATTTGAACATATTTCTCCACGCTCGTCCACACTACGTCTTATGTCTTATATAAGATAACTGACAGATATTGACACAGCGCAGCACAGGAACTAAGATTTCGCTTCGCGATCTTGGCGCATCGGCATTAAAGTTTCAGCGCTTCGGCGCGCCTTCCAGTCAACCAGCATTTATTGCAGTCTTGTCCAATCGATTCAAATTGATACAGGAGTTTTAGAAATGGCAAAAGCCCCCGTTCGTGTTGCAGTGACCGGCGCAGCCGGGCAGATCGGTTACGCCCTGATTTTCCGCATTGCTGCCGGCGAAATGCTGGGCAAGGATCAACCCGTGATCCTGCAGATGCTGGAACTCCCCATGGAAAAGGCGCAGGCGGCACTGAAGGGCGTCATGATGGAACTCGATGACTGCGCCTTCCCGACGCTGGCCGGCATGGTCGGCACCGACGATCCGAAAGTCGCCTTCAAAGATGCCGACTACGCCTTGCTGGTAGGTGCCAAGCCGCGCGGCCCGGGCATGGAGCGCAAGGACCTCCTGATGGAAAACGCCAAGATTTTCATCGAACAGGGCAAGGCATTGAACGACGTCGCGTCGCGCAATGTCAAAGTTCTCGTGGTCGGCAACCCCGCCAACACCAACGCCTACATCGCCATGAAATCCGCCCCCAGCCTGCCGAAGAAGAACTTCACCGCCATGCTGCGTCTCGACCACAACCGAGCGGTTTCCCAGCTTGCGACGCGCACCGGCAAGACGGTTTCCGATGTCGAAAAAATGATCGTCTGGGGCAACCACTCGCCCACCATGTACCCGGATCTGCGCTTCTGCACCGTGGCCGGCGCTGCCGCCCCCACCGTCGTCAATGACGACGCGTGGTACAAGAACGAGTACATCCCGACCGTCGGCAAGCGTGGCGCCGCCATCATCGCCGCGCGCGGCGCTTCGTCCGCCGCTTCGGCTGCCAACGCCGCGATCGGCCACATGCGCGACTGGGCGCTGGGTACCCAGGGCAAGTGGGTCACCATGGGTATTCCGTCCGACGGCAGCTACGGCATTCCGCAAGACATCATCTACGGCGTGCCGGTCACCTGCGAAGGTGGCGAGTACAAGCGCGTGGAAGGTCTGAGCGTCGATGACTACTCGCGCACCATGATGGACAAGACCCTGGCCGAGTTGCAGGAAGAACAAGCCGGCGTCGCCAGCCTCCTCGGTTGATGGCGGGCGACGGGATGAAGCGGACCAGGCCGAGCTTGCGCTGAGGTGAACCCACCGCTTCATCCTGCCGCCGTTCTTTACCAGGGAGCCAGGCCGTTCCCGGTACTCGCCGCCTGCGAGCACTATGCCGGCTCCGAAAAAACCATTCGCAAGGCGCTGCAGCTGCAATGGGAACTGCGCGTCGACGACCGGCCGGTTTTCGACGTCACCGCTGATTGCGAAGACGGGGCACCCGCAGGGAAGGCCGCCGAGCACGCGGAAATGGTCGCCGGTCTGCTGCTCCATGCCGACAATCATTTCGGGCGACTCGGCGTGCGCATCCATGACGTCACGCACCCGAACTGGCGCGAAGACATTGACATCATCGTCGGTCGTGCCGGCCGCAAGCTGGCCTACATCGTCCTGCCCAAGCCGGCCAATGCCGACGACGTCCTGACCCAGATCGTCGCTCTCGACCAGGCCCGCGCCCTCTACGGCATCGAACGCGGAATTCCGGTGCACGTAATGATCGAAACACCCGGCGCCCTGCACGAAGTGTGGAAGATCGCCGGGCTGCCTCATGTCGAATCGATCGATTTCGGCCTGATGGATTTTGTCAGCGCCAATCATGGGGCCATTCCCGGCAGCGCCATGCGTTCGCCGGGGCAGTTTTCCCATCCGCTGGTCACGCGCGCCAAATGCGAAGTCGCGGCGGCCGCGCTGGGCAACGGCGTGATTCCAACCCACAACGTGACCACCGACCTCAGCGATTCCGATGTCGTGCGCGAAGATGCGCGCCGCGCGCGCAACGAGTTCGGCTTCCTGCGCATGTGGAGCATCCACCCGCGCCAGATCCAGCCCATCGTCGAGGCCATGCGTCCCGATTTTGCGGAGGTGACCGAAGCCGCCGGAATACTTCTGGCTGCACAAAACGCCAGCTGGGGACCGATCGCATGGGAAGGCAAGCTCCACGACCGTGCTTCCTATCGCTACTACTGGGAATTGCTGAGCCGGGCCCACGTCATGGGCGCCGCCGTGCCGCCCGAAGCACGGCGCCGTTTCTTCGCTGCTGCCGTATCCAGATAGAAGTTCCAGACAACGTTTTTCACCGATCCCAACGAGAGGACCTCATCATGCTTGAAGCCTATCGCCAACACGTCGCCGAACGCGGCAGCCTTGGTATTCCCCCGCTGCCGCTGACCAAGCAGCAGACCGAAGAACTGGTAGCCCTGCTGAAAAGCCCGCCCAAGGGGGAAGAAGCTTTTCTCGTCGACTTGATCACCCTGCGCGTTCCCGCCGGCGTGGATGACGCCGCCAAGGTCAAGGCCGAGTTCCTTGCCCGGCTCGCCAAGGGCGAAGAAGCCTGTGCGCTGATCTCGCGCGAAAAGGCCACTGAACTTCTCGGCACCATGGTAGGCGGCTACAACGTCAAGCCGCTGATCGATGTGCTCGACGACGCCGTGGTCGGCGCCGCCGCCGCCAAGGCACTCAAATCCACCCTGCTGATGTTCGACTTCTTCCATGATGTCGCCGAAAAAGCCAAGGCCGGCAGCGCCAACGCCAAGGCCGTGATGCAATCCTGGGCCGATGCCGAGTGGTTCACCCAGCGCCCTGAAGTACCGAAGAAGATTTCGGTCGTAGTGTTCAAGGTCACCGGCGAAACCAATACCGACGACCTCTCCCCGGCGCCCGACGCCTGGAGCCGTCCCGACATCCCGCTGCACGCGCTGGCCATGCTGAAGAACGCCCGCGAGGGCATCACGCCGGACAATCCCGGCACGGTCGGCCCGATGAAGCTGATCGTCGAACTGCAGAAGAAGGGCCACCCGGTCGCCTATGTCGGCGACGTGGTCGGCACCGGCTCCTCGCGCAAGTCCGCCACCAATTCGGTGCTGTGGTGGACCGGCGACGACATTCCCTTCGTCCCCAACAAGCGCTATGGCGGCTTCTGCCTCGGCAGCAAGATCGCGCCGATCTTCTTCAACACCATGGAAGATGCCGGCGCCTTCCCCATCGAGTGCGATGTCGCGCAAATGAACATGGGCGACGTGATCGACATCCATCCCTATGACAGGAAGATCGAGAAGAACGGCGCGAATGGACCACAACTCATTTCGAAATTCGACTACAAGTCCGAAGTGCTGCTCGACGAGGTCCGCGCCGGTGGCCGCATCAACCTGATCATCGGCCGCGGCCTCACCACCAAGGCACGCGACTTCCTCGGCCTGCCCGCCTCGACCCTGTTCCGCCTGCCGCAGCCGCCGGTCGATACCGGCAAGGGCTTCTCGCTCGCGCAGAAAATGGTCGGTCGCGCCTGCGGCCTGCCCGAAGGCAAAGGCATCCGTCCGGGCACCTACTGCGAGCCGCGCATGACATCCGTCGGCAGCCAGGACACCACCGGCCCGATGACCCGCGACGAACTGAAAGACCTCGCCTGCCTCGGCTTCTCTGCCGACCTCGTGATGCAGTCCTTCTGCCACACCGCCGCCTACCCCAAGCTGGTAGACGTCAAGACCCACCGCACGCTGCCCTCCTTCATCACCGCGCGCGGCGGCATTTCGCTCAAGCCCGGCGACGGCATCATCCACAGCTGGCTCAACCGCCTGCTGCTGCCGGATACCGTCGGCACCGGCGGCGATTCGCACACCCGCTTCCCGATCGGCATTTCCTTCCCGGCCGGCTCCGGCCTGGTGGCGTTTGCCGCCGCCACCGGCGTAATGCCGCTGGACATGCCCGAATCGGTGCTGGTGCGCTTCAAGGGTTCGCTGGAAGAAGCCGGCAAGCGCGGCATCACTTTGCGCGACCTG
The DNA here is from genome assembly GCA_041648855.1 of Sulfuritalea sp. Classification (GTDB taxonomy): domain Bacteria; phylum Pseudomonadota; class Gammaproteobacteria; order Burkholderiales; family Rhodocyclaceae; genus Sulfuritalea. The sequence goes on from JBAZOF010000067.1 coordinate 10,773, forward strand.
GTCAATGCGATTCCGCTCTATGCCATCAAAGCCGGGTTGCTCACCGTTGCCAAGCAGGGCAAGAAGAACATCTTCTCCGGCCGCATCCTTGAAATCGAGGGCCTGCCCAAGCTCAAGATCGAACAAGCCTTCGAACTCACCGATGCCTCGGCCGAGCGCTCCGCCGCCGGCTGCACCGTGCGCCTGGACAAGGAGCCGATCGTCGAGTACATGCGCTCCAACATCACGTTGATGAAGTGGATGATCGCCGAGGGCTACGAAGACAAGCGGGCGCTGGGCCGTCGCGTCAAGGCCATGGAAGAATGGATCGCCAACGGCACCCTGCTCCAGCCCGATGCCGATGCCGAATACGCCGCCGTGATCGAAATCGATCTGGCCGACGTCAAGGAGCCGGTGCTGGCATGCCCCAACGATCCGGACGACGTCAAGACCCTGTCGGAGGTGGCTGGCGAAAAGATCGACGAGGTGTTCATCGGCAGTTGCATGACCAACATCGGCCACTTCCGCGCCGCCGGCAAGGTACTGGAAGGCAAGACCGACATCCCGACCCGCCTGTGGATCGCGCCGCCGACCAAAATGGACGCCATGATCCTCAACGAGGAAGGGTACTACGCCATCCTCGGCAAATCCGGCGCGCGTATGGAGATGCCGGGCTGCAGCCTGTGCATGGGCAATCAGGCGCAGATCAAGAAGGGCAGCACGGCCGTGTCGACCTCGACCCGCAACTTCCCCAATCGGCTGGGCATCGACACCCGCGTCTATCTGAGTTCAGCCGAACTCGCGGCGGTGACGGCGCTGATGGGCAGGATCCCGACCATGAGCGAGTACCTGGAGCAGGTGCAGGCAGTAAATGCCAAGGCCGCCGACGTCTATCGCTACATGAACTTCGACCAGATCGCGGAGTTCAAGGAACTCGCGGATACCGTCACGGTGTAGGCAACGCCCTGAATCGGCGTGCATTTGCCGTAGTACCAGCGCCGACTTCTGAGCAACGCCCTCGCGGAGCAATCTGCGGGGGCGTTTTCTCTAGGACAATTCGGTCTTGCCAGCACTGACCCTATCCGATTCGAATGCACGCCGAAGATCTGCAACTGCTCGTCACCCGCGAAATGCCGTTCGGCAAGTACAAGGGGCGGCTGATCGCCGATCTGCCCGGAAACTACCTGAACTGGTTTGCCCGCGAAGGCTTTCCACCCGGGGAGATCGGCCGCCTGCTGGCGCTCATGCAGGAGATTGACCACAATGGCCTGAGCGACTTGCTGGCACCGCTGCGTGCCAACAAGCGCTAAGGGCTTCTTCCGGCAGATCCTGCGGACAAACGGGCGATGGAACTTTCCTGCGGCCCGTTCGTTTAATCAAACACAGCACATACGGAGCGGATGACCTGAATGGCGGATGACGCGGAAAGCGGCCTGATCGCCCGCGCGCAGGCAGGCGAGCATCGCGCCTTCGCTGTGCTGGTCCGCCAGTATCAGGATCGCGTCTTTCGCTTCATCCTGCGGCTGGTCGGCGCGCGCGACGAAGCCATGGACCTGACTCAGGAGACGTTCATGAAAGCCCATCAGGCCTTGCCCGGCTGGCGACCGGAAGCGCAGTTCCGCACCTGGTTGTTCCGCATCGCTCACAACGCCGCGCTGGACGTGCTGCGTCGCCGGCAACGCGTCG
>JBAZOF010000068.1:0-12359 GCA_041648855.1 Sulfuritalea sp.
GGGGAAACGTGAGGTAGTTTTTTCATGGACGGGGGATTATGTCCCAGTGCGCCTGCACCTGGGACGGTATCCCGGCGATATGTCCCAGTGCGCCTGCGCCTGGGACGGTATCCACGCGGAATTCGCCGCATGGGATAATTCGACGATGGTCTCAGTTGTGCATTCCCTCCAGCCGTCGAGCGACGAAGCCGAAGCGCTGTCCCGCTTGTGCTCTGGTCTCCCGGCAGATGCCGCCGTCCGTGCCGCCGAGGCGCTGGGACTGGCGCGCGAGGCCTATGGCGACAAGGCCCTGGGGACCGGCGAATCGATCCTGCAGCACGCCTTGGGCATGGCCCTGATCGTGGCTTCGCTCGATCTCGATGCCGATGCGCGGATTGCGGCCCTGCTGTTTGCGGCCAACGATCATGTCGAGGATTGCGGCGAGCGCCTGAAAGTCGGCTTTGGCGATACGGTGGCGGGGCTGGTCGCGGGCCTGCAGCGGCTGGGCAGCCTGCGCCCGCTGACGCGCGCCGCAGCGGGAGGGGGCGCAGCCGGCGAAGGCGTGACCGACATGCGGGCGCAGACCGAGATTTTGCGCAAGATGCTGCTGGCGATGGTCGATGACATCCGCGTGGTCCTGCTGCGGCTGGCCAGCCGCGTCCAGACCCTGCGTTTCCTCAACGACCGGCCGGGCGCCGAGCGCGACGAAATGGCCAGGGAAAGCCTGTTGATCTATGCCCCGCTGGCCAACCGGCTGGGCATCTGGCATGTCAAGTGGGAGCTCGAAGACCTGTCCTTTCGCTATCTGGAACCGGAAACCTACAAGCGCATCGCGCGGATGCTGGACGAAAAGCGCTCGGAGCGCGCGAGTTTCATCGACGCGGCAGTGGCGCGGCTGCAGGCAGAGATGGCCGCGGTCGGCGTTCGCGCCGAGATCTACGGCCGGCCCAAGCATATCTACAGCATCTGGAACAAGATGCGCGGCAAGGACATCGACTTCGATGAAGTCTATGACGTGCGCGCGGTGCGCATCATCGTCGATGAAATCAGGGATTGCTACACGGCGCTGGGCATCGTGCATCACCTTTGGCAGCCGATCCGCGGCGAATTCGACGACTACATTTCGCATCCCAAGGGAAATTTCTATCGTTCCCTGCATACCGCGGTGGAGGACGAGAACGGCCGCTCGCTGGAGGTGCAGATCCGCACCCGCGAGATGCATGAGCACGCCGAGCTGGGGGTGGCTGCCCACTGGCGCTACAAGGAGTCCGGCAGCTCGGTGAAGGCCGGCGGAGCCTACGAAGACAAGATATCCTGGCTGCGGCAACTGTTGTCGTGGCGCGATGAAATAGCGGATTCCGCCGAATGGGTGCAAGAGTTCAAGCGGGCTGCGCTGGATGACACGATTTATGTCCTGACGCCGCAGGACAAGGTGATCGACCTGCCGCGCGGCGCCACGGCGCTCGACTTTGCCTATCGCCTGCATACCGATCTCGGCCACCGCTGCCGCGGTGCGAAGATCGACGGCCACATGGTGCCACTCAACACGCCCCTGCAAAACGGGCAGCGCGTGGAAATCGTTACGGTCAAGAGCGGCGGCCCGTCGCGCGACTGGCTGAATCCGGCGCAGGGCTATCTCGCCACCTCGCGCGCGCGATCTAAGGCCAAGCAATGGTTTGCGGCGCAGGACGAAGCCGAGATGCTGGCGCAGGGGCGCGGCCTGGTCACGAAGGAGTTGCAACGCGAAGGGCAGACACAGGCCAATCTCGACGAACTGGCGGTCAAGCTCGGGCTGAAGAGCGCCGAGGCGCTGTTTCTCGCCGCGGCGCGCGGCGAAGTCGGCATGCGGGCGATCGACGTCGCCTTGCGCGGCGGCGCCGAGCCTCTGCCGCCGGAGCCGGAAATCCATACGCGCAAGAGTCGCGCCGGCGACAGCCGGATTCTTGTGGTCGGGGTGGACAAGTTGCTGACGCAGGTGGGAAAGTGCTGCAAGCCGATGCCGCCGGACGCCATCACCGGTTTCGTCACGCGCGGCAAGGGAATCTCGATCCACCGCGTCGAATGCATCAACTTCCGCAACATGGCGGCGCGCAATCCCGAACGGGTCATCAGCGCGGAGTGGGGTGAGGGCGGCGCGCAGTCGGGCACGGTCTATCCGGTCGACCTGCTGGTCGACGCGGGCGACCGGCAAGGGCTGCTGCGCGACATTTCCGACATCCTGTCGCGCGAAAAAATCAACGTGACCGCGGTCAAGACCCAGTCCCGGGCGGGCGTCGCCCACATGAACTTCACCGTCGAACTGTCAGGCACGGCGGCACTGCAGAAGGCCCTGTCGCTGCTGCGCGAAGTCCCCGGGGTGATCCATGCCGAGCGGCGCTGATACTATCGGCATTGCGCAGGCAGGATGCCTGTGAACCAAACGAGGACCCGTTTGTGACTCCAATCGCGATCGACTACACAAGAACCTACCGCTGGATCGTGCTCAACAGCTATCGGGTGCGAGTGGCAATCTTTGCCCTGATCGCCCTGCCGATCGGGCTGCATCTGATGCCGCGCGCTCCCGGTGCAGCCATGTGGAGCCTGTTCGTTCTCCAGTTCATGGTCTATCCGCATGTGATGCACTGGCGCACACGAAAAGCCATGCATCCGACCCGGACCGAGCTCGACAACCTGATCGTCGATTCGCTGGTATTCGGTGCGTGGGCCGCAGGGCTCGGGTTTCCGCTGTGGATCAGCGTCGCGATGTTTCTCGCCAGCTTGTTGAGCCATACGATCACTCGCGGAATACCGGGTATCGTCATCTGCCCGCTTGCGTTTGCCAGCGGCGCCCTGGCGTCTACCACGGTGATCGCATTCCATCTGTCGACGGATACCGATGGCCTGGTGACCCTGGCTTCCATCATCGGGCTTGCGGTCTACCTGTCGCTGATGGGCATCGAATTCTTTACCCATATCCGGCAGCTGCACGATGTGCAAGATACGCTGGATAGTCAGAAAAGGATTCTGGAAGAGGCCAACGCAGCCCTGTACGACCAGATCGGAAAAATTAACGACTTGCAGGAAAAACTGCATGATCAGGCCAACCGCGATTCCCTTACGGGACTTTTCAACCGTCGCTATCTGGAGGGCACGCTGGAGCGCGAACTGGCGCGCTGCAAGCGGGAAGAGGCGCCGCTGACGCTGATGCTGCTCGATGTCGATCACTTCAAGCAGGTGAACGACACCTATGGACATCAGGCGGGTGATGAAGTGCTGCGGGTTTTCGGCCAGTTGCTGCAGGAGCACGCGCGTGCGGAGGACATCGTGTGTCGCTATGGTGGCGAGGAGTTTCTGCTGGTATTGCCAAAAATGCCGCTGGCCATTGCGCGGGAGCGCGCTGCGCAATTGCTGACGCTCTTCCGTGAAACCACCGTGACGTTCAGGGAACAGCAGATCCGGATCACGACCTCGATCGGGATTGCGACGACTCCCGTGCATGCCGATTCGGTCGAGGGGGTAATTCGTTGCGCAGACGAAGCTCTCTATCAGGCGAAACTGGCAGGCCGCAATCGGGTGATAGCCTTTGGGGACGCGGTGCCGGGCGTTCCGGCCAACTAGAGTCGGGGTGCCGGGGCAGTCGCAGGAACGTAGCCACGGGTCAGGATGTATTCCCAGTCCGGCCGTCCGTGTCGGAGGGCCAGTGCGGCCATGGCTTGGTGGTCGTAGGGGACCGCGATCAACTGCGCGCTCCAGCGCGAACCCTGTTTTTCGACAATGGCATAGCGGGCATCCGGGGCGCCGTTTTCCACTGCGTGGTAGACCGGCTGGTCGTCGTCCCAGGCCGGCTGGCCGACGCTGCCGGGGTTCACCAGCAAAGCCCCGCGGGCCGAGCGCATCAGGCGCGGCACATGTGTGTGGCCGCAGACAACGACAGCGGCATCGACTGCTCCGAGGCGCTGCCGGATTTCGTCCTGCGTGGCCAGGCGTAGCCGCCCCGGTTCCACCGACTCCAGAAAATATTCCGCGTCATGGGCGGGCGTGCCGTGGCAGAGAAAGATCTCGTCGCTGTAGCCATGAAACGGTTTCAGCGAGGCAATCCAGTCCAGTTCCGCAGGGCCGAGTTGCGAGCGGGCATAGGCGTCCGAGGGATCGCAGGCTTGCGGATCGAGGTTCAGCACCTGCCGTTCGTGATTGCCGCCCAGATGCAGCCAGTCCTGCGCCATCAGGAATTGCGCGGTCTCCCTGGGCAGCAGAGGCCCCGAGAGGTTGTCGCCGAGATTGACCACCGTGTCGACGCCGCGCCGGCCGAAGTCCTCGACCACCGCCTGCAGCGCAGCCAGGTTGCCGTGAATGTCGGAAACGACGGCGATGCGCATGATCAGCCGACCCGTGCGGCGATGTGCCTCAGATGCAGTCGCGGCAGGGCCGCGCGCAGGCGTTCCGGATGTGCCGAGGCATGCAGTTGCAGCCGGCCGGAGCCGAGGGCCAGGCGCCCGGCCAGACGCTGCGTTTGGCGCGCCACCGCAGCGGCGACATCGACCAGTTCGGCGCGCTTGCCGACGACGTCCTGCAGCAGCGGCGCGAGAAAGCTGTAGTGCGTGCAGCCGAGCACGATGCGGTCGACACCCCGGTCCAGCAGCGGCTCGACCCGGGCGCGGACGTCGGCGGCGAGCGCCGGATCGTCAAGTTGCAGCATTTCGACGTGGGTGGCCCAGCCCGGGCAGGGCTCGACGAAGACCTCGACATGGCCGGCGTGTTCGCGGATCAGGTGTTTCAAGCGCTGGCTGTTGGCGGTGGCCTCCGTCGCCAGCACGGCGATGCGGCCGCTTTTGGTCTCCTGCGCCGCCGGCTTGATGCCAGGCTCGACGCCGACCACGGCCATGCCGGGATGCGCGGCACGCAGCGCCTGCACCGCCGCGGTGGTGGCGGTGTTGCAGGCCACCACCAGCAGGCCGCAGCCGCGACTTGCGAGTTCTTCGCCGATCGCCAGCACGCGGCACTGAATCTGTTCTTCGCTCTTGTTGCCGTATGGCACATGGGCGGTGTCGGCGTAGTAGGCAAAATCCGCCCGCGGCAGGACGTCGACTTGTGCTGCCAGCACCGAGAGACCACCGAGGCCGGAATCGAAGACGCCGATCATGGGCGTAGGGTTCCCGAAGGGACGCACCGCGCTGGCGCTGGCGGGACGGCGACCGGTATCCTGGCGGACCGTACGATCAAGCGACCCTGACCGGGATCTTGCCGATCTTCGCCTGCCATTCCTTCGGTCCCGTGATGTGCACCGAGGTGCCGAGGGAATCGACGGCGACGGTGACGGGCATGTCCTTCACCTCGAATTCGTAGATGGCTTCCATTCCCAGATCGGCAAAGCCCACTACCTTGGACGACTGGATCGCCTTGGCGACCAGGTAGGCGGCTCCGCCGACGGCCATCAGGTAGGCAGACTGGTTGTCCTTGATCGCTTCGATTGCGACCGGGCCGCGCTCTGCCTTGCCGATCATCGCGATGAGGCCGGTCTGCTCCAGCATCATGCGGGTGAATTTGTCCATCCGCGTCGCCGTAGTGGGACCTGCGGGGCCCATCACTTCGTCCCTGACCGGATCGACCGGGCCGACGTAGTAGATCACCCGGTTGGTGAAATCGACCGGGAGCTTTTCACCTTTGGCCAGCATGTCCGCGATGCGCTTGTGGGCGGCGTCGCGGCCGGTGAGCATCTTGCCGTTCAATAGCAGTTTCTGGCCGGGCTTCCATGCGGCGACCTGCGCCTTGGTCAGGCTGCCGAGATCGACGCGGGTGGCGGTGGCGGCGTCGGCCTGCCAGGTCACCTTGGGCCAGTCTTCGAGGCTGGGCGGCTGCAGCTTCGCGGGGCCGGACCCGTCGAGTTCGAAATGGATGTGGCGCGTCGCGGCGCAGTTGGGGATCAGCGCGACCGGCAGGTTGGCGGCATGGGTCGGGTAGTCGAGCACCTTGACGTCGAGCACCGTGGTCAGGCCGCCGAGACCTTGCGCGCCGATGCCCAGTGCATTGACCTTTTCGTAGAGTTCGAGGCGCAGTTTCTCGACCGGAGTCGTCGCGCCGCGCGCCTTCAGTGCATGGATATCCACCGGCGCCATGATCGCTTCCTTGGCCAGCAGCATGGCCTTTTCCGGCGTGCCGCCGATGCCGACGCCGAGTATGCCGGGCGGGCACCAGCCGGCGCCCATGGTGGGCACCGTCTTGAGGATCCACTCGACGAGGTCGTCGGAGGGATTCAGCATGGCGAACTTGGCCTTCGCCTCGGAGCCGCCGCCCTTGGCGGCGCAGATGACTTCGACGTGATTTCCGGGGACGATTTCGTAATGCACCACGGCCGGGGTGTTGTCTTTCGTGTTTTTGCGCGCGCCGGCGGGGTCGGCCAGCACCGAGGCGCGCAGGGGGTTGTCCGCGTTGGTGTAGGCGCGGCGCACGCCTTCGTTGACCATTTCCTGCACCGAAAGCGTGGCATCCCACTGCACCTGCATGCCGACCTTGAGGAACACCAGCGCGATGCCGGTGTCCTGACAGATCGGACGATGGCCTTCCGCCGACATGCGGCTGTTGGTCAGGATCTGCGCGATGGCGTCCTTCGCCGCGGGCGACTCTTCGCGCTCGTAAGCCGCTCCGAGGGCCTGGATGTAGTCGAGCGGATGGTAGTAGCTGATGAACTGGAAGGCGTCGGCGATGGACTGGATGAAATCGTCCTGGCGGATGGCGGTCATGGCGGCTCCGTGGTGTTGGCTCAGTGTTTTCCCGCGGACAGGGTCTGCATCATGATCTTGTCCGTGTAGGCGATGGCGATTGCCGACAACAGGAATGAAACGTGGATGGCGATCTGCGCGATGATGACCCGGTCTTCGGTATGCCCGGCGTTGATGAAGGTGCGCAGCAGGTGGATCGAGGAAATGCTGATCAGGGCGACCGCCAGTTTGACCTTGAGCACCCCGGCATTGACGTGGGACAGCCATTCCGGCTGGTCGGGATGGCCTTCGAGGTCGAGCCGCGAAACGAAGGTCTCGTAGCCGCCGATGATGACCATGATCAGCAGGTTGGCGATCATGACCACGTCGATCAGGCCGAGGACGATCAGCATCACCTCGTTTTCGTTGAGGCTGCCGGCCTTGGTCACCAGGAGCGCCAGCTCGTGCATGAACTGATAGACATAGACGCCCTGCGCGATGATCAGTCCCAGGTACAGCGGCGCCTGCAGCCAGCGGCTCCAGAAGATGAAAAACTCCATTGGCTTGATGATTTGGTTCATGGCGATCCGGGAGTGGTGGTGCGGGGCAGCAATATTACCCCAGTAGGCGGAGAATCAGGCATGGCAACGGCGTAAGTGGCATGTAAGGCTCTTTGGCTTTAATATGTAAAGAAAACAGGGGGAAAGAATGCCGCTGGTCGGCAACGGGGGTTTTCCCCGACAGAAGTTCAGATATTGTCCGTCCGGCTGCAGGATTGGCCAATTGGCGGAAGTTCTTTTCATCCGGATTTCATCCGGTTTCATGCGAGAGGAGTGGTGTCAATGTCCAGCATCGAATCAAATGTCACGGAAAGTCGTGTATTCCCCCCGGCGGACGCTGTGGTCAAGAAGGCCACCATTTCCGGGATGGCGGCCTACGAGGCGCTGTGCAAGGAAGCCGAGCAGGATTACGCAGGCTACTGGGCGCGTCTGGCCAGGGAACATATCACTTGGAAGACCCCCTTCGCCAAGTCGCTCGACGACTCCAAGGCGCCTTTCTACCAGTGGTTTGCCGACGGCACGCTGAACGTCTCCTACAACTGTCTCGATCGCAACATCGAGGCCGGTCTGGGCGACAAGGTCGCGATCATTTTTGAAGCCGACGGCGGCCAGGTCGCCAAGGTCACCTACAAGGATCTGCTGTCCCGCGTTTCCAGGTTCGCCAATGCGCTGCGCGCGCAGGGCATCAAGAAGGGCGATCGGGTCCTGATCTACATGCCGATGTCGGTCGAAGGCGTGGTCGCCATGCAGGCTTGCGCCCGCATCGGCGCCATCCATTCCGTGGTGTTCGGCGGCTTCTCCGCCAAGAGCGTGCAGGAGCGCATCCAGGACGCCGGCGCAGTCGCGGTCATCACCGCCGACGAGCAGTGCCGCGGCGGCAAGAACATTCCGCTGAAGCCGGCGGTCGACGACGGCATCGCCATGGGCGGCTGCGAGTCGATCAAGACAGTCATCGTCTACAAGCGCACCGGCGGCCCGTGCAACATGGTTGCCGGCCGCGACATCTGGTGGGACGACGCCACTGCCGGCCAGTCCGACGTCTGCGAACCCGAGTGGGTGAGCGCCGAGCATCCGTTGTTCCTCCTCTACACATCCGGTTCCACCGGCAAGCCCAAGGGCGTCCAGCACAGTTCCGGCGGCTATCTGCTGCATGCGATCGTGACCATGAAGTGGACCTTCGACATCAAGCCGGACGATGTCTTCTGGTGCACCGCCGACATCGGCTGGGTTACCGGCCACACCTACATCACCTACGGCCCGCTGGCCTGCGGCGCCACCGAGATCGTGTTCGAGGGCGTGCCGACCTACCCGGATGCCGGGCGTTTCTGGAAGACCATCCAGAGCCACAAGGTCAGCATTTTCTACACCGCGCCGACCGCCATTCGCTCGCTGATCAAGGCCGGCGAAAACGCGCCGACGACGCACCCGAAGAACTACGATCTGACCTCCCTGCGCATCCTCGGATCGGTCGGCGAGCCGATCAATCCGGAAGCCTGGATGTGGTACTACAACAATGTCGGCGGCGCGCGCTGCCCGATCGTGGATACCTTCTGGCAGACCGAGACCGGCGGCCACATGATCACTCCGCTGCCGGGCGTCACGCCGCTGGTGCCGGGTTCCTGCACCCTGCCTTTCCCCGGCATCGCGGCCGCGATCGTCGATGAAACCGGCAACGATGTCGAATGGGGCAAGGGCGGCTTCCTGGTGGTCAAGAAGCCCTGGCCGGCCATGATTCGCACCATCTACGGCGATCCGGAACGCTACAAGAAGTCCTACTTCCCGGTCGACTTCGGCGGCAACCTGTATCTGGCCGGCGACGGCGCCATGCGCGACGCCAAGACGGGCTACTTCACCATCATGGGCCGCATCGACGACGTGCTGAACGTCTCCGGGCATCGCATGGGCACCATGGAAATCGAGTCCGCCCTGGTATCCAACCCGCTGGTGGCGGAAGCCGCCGTGGTCGGCCGTCCCGACGACCTGACCGGCGAGGCCATCTGTGCCTTCGTGGTGCTCAAGCAGGCGCGCCCCTCCGCGGAAGAAGCGAAGAAGATCGCCAACGACTTGCGCAACTGGGTCGGCAAGGAAATCGGCCCGATCGCCAAGCCGAAGGACATCCGTTTCGGCGAGAACCTGCCCAAGACGCGTTCCGGCAAAATCATGCGGCGCCTGCTGCGCAGCCTGGCCAAGGGCGAGGAGATTACCCAGGACGTTTCCACGCTGGAAAATCCTGGCATCCTCGATCAGTTGAAGCAGAACGCGTAAGCGTTGCGATGACCGAAGAAGAGCGCCCCTCGCGAGACGGGCGCTCTTTTGCTTTTGTGTCCCCGCATGATGCGGGGACGGTATCCCCCAGTGGGATCTTGCGGAGGTGACGAAATGATTCGCTCCCGGCTCACCGCTCAGCGCCTCGCGTTTTTGTTTCTGCTCGGCTGCTTCTTTTTCAACTATCCATTGCTTTCGGTATTCAATCGCGGCGGCGACTTTTTCGGCCTGCCGCCGCTGTACGCCTGGCTCATGGGGTCCTGGCTGGCGCTGATTGTGCAAATGGCCTGGGTGGTTGAAAGCCGGAAGGACTGAGAACTCATGAATAAATCTACTGCGCGTGCCGGATCGGGGATTGGGCGGTGCTCGCTATCCTCATGTACAACGACGTACATTCCGGTAGCTGCGCTCCGGCCGCACCCCGCTGCGGCCCGCTCGCTACGATTTCTTCAAGAGTTCTGAGATGCTGCAAGGCTGGGTAATCGTACTCGCTTCGTTTCTGTATCTGGGCATTCTGTTCGCCATCGCCTGGTATGCCGACCGGCGCGCCGACCTTGGGCGCTCGCTGATCGCCAACCCGGTGGTTTATGCGCTGTCGCTGGGCGTGTACTGCACGACATGGACCTTCTACGGCAGCGTCGGTCGCGCGGCGGCCAGCGGCATCGGCTTCCTGCCGATCTATCTCGGCCCGACCCTGCTGTTCGCACTGGCCGGGTTCATCCTGCACAAGATGATCCGCGTTGCGAAGACCAACCGCATCACGTCGATCGCCGACTTCGTCGCTTCGCGCTACGGCAAGAGCCAGCTGCTTGGCGGCCTGGTGACGGTAATCGCCGTGGTCGGCGTGATTCCCTACATCGCCCTGCAGCTCAAGGCGGTCTCCAACAGCTTTTCGATCCTCGCCAGTTATCCCGAAATCATCATGCCGGCCACGGCCGGGGCGGTGCCGCTGTTTTACGACAGCGCGCTTTACGTGGCGATGATCCTGGCTGCGTTCACGATCCTGTTCGGCACCCGCCACCTCGATGCGACGGAGCGCCACGAAGGCATGGTGGCGGCGATCGCGGTCGAGTCCGTGGTCAAGCTGGTGGCCTTTCTGGCGGTGGGCGTCTTCGTCGTCTGGGGCGTGCACGACGGCGTCAGCGACATTTTCGCGCAGGCGGCTGCCGTGCCGGATGTCGCACGCCGTCTCGCCACCGCCGACTCTCCGGCCGCCTACGGCACCTGGGGCACCCTGATATTCCTTTCCATGTTCGCCTCGCTGCTGCTGCCGCGCCAGTTCCAGATCGCGGTGGTGGAAAACGTCGACGCAAGCCATTTGCGCCGCGCGGTGTGGATGTTTCCGCTCTACCTGTTCCTGATCAACTTGTTCGTTCTCCCCGTGGCGCTGGCCGGCATGCTGCACTTCCCGGGCGGCACGGTCGACGCCGACACCTTCGTGTTGACCCTGCCGATGGCGCATCAGCAGGAGGCCTTGACCCTGTTCGTCTACATCGGAGGCTTGTCGGCCGCCACCGGCATGGTGATTGTCGAGACCATCGCCCTGTCGACCATGGTCTGCAACGATCTGGTGATGCCGCTGCTGTTGCGTCTGCCGATGCTGGGCCTCGCAGCGCGCGCAGACCTGTCGGGCCTGCTGCTGGAAATCCGGCGCTGGGCCATCGCCGTGATTCTCGGCCTCGGCTATCTGTATTTTCGGGTCGCCGGCGAAGCCTACGCGCTGGTGTCGATCGGGCTGATTTCCTTTGCCGCCGTGGCGCAGTTTGCCCCTGCCGTGATCGGCGGACTGTTCTGGAAGGGCGGCACGCGTGACGGCGCATTGTCCGGCCTGGCGGCGGGTTTCGTGGTGTGGGGCTACACGCTGCTCCTGCCATCCTTCGCCAAATCGGGCTGGTTGCCGGATGGCTTCATTGCGCACGGCCTGTTCGGCATCGAGCTGCTGCGCCCCCAGCATCTGTTCGGCCTGACCGGCCTCGACGAGATCACCCATTGCCTGGTCTGGAGCCTGCTGGCGAACCTGGGTGCCTACATCGGCGTGTCGCTGCAACGCGTGCCGAATGTGCGCGAGGCACGCCAGGCGACATTGTTCGTCGGCGGCGCCGAGGCGGCCAGCGTTCCCGGTTGGCACAGCACTGCCGGCGTCGCCGACCTGCTGCCGCTGGCGGGGCGTTTTCTCGGTCTTTCGCGCGCGCAGGAAGCTTTTGCCCGTCATGCGCAGCAGCGCGGCCTGAAGAGCATCCCCGAGCTTCCGGCCGATGCCCGCCTGGTCAGCTTCGCCGAGAGCCTGCTGGCAGGGGCCATCGGCTCGGCTTCGGCGCGCGTGATGGTGGCGTCGGTGGTGAAGGAGGAACCGCTCGGCATCGACGAGGTGATGAACATCCTCGACGAGGCGTCGCAGGTGCGCGCCTACACGCGCGAACTGGAGCAGAAGTCCAAGGAGCTGACGCGCGCCACGGCGGAGCTGCGCGAGGCCAACGCCCGCCTGCGGGAACTGGACCGCATGAAGGACGATTTCATTTCCACCGTGACCCACGAATTGCGTACACCGCTGACCTCGATCCGGGCTTTTTCGGAAATGCTGCAGGAGGATCCGAAGATCGACCTGGCTCAGCGCACGCGCTTTGTCGGCATCATCGTCAGCGAAACCGTGCGCCTGTCGCGGCTGATCAACCAGATACTCGATCTGGCCAAACTCGAATCCGGTCGCGCCGAGTGGACAGTTGCGGCGGTCGATGTGGCCGAGGTGATCCACGAAGCGGCGGAATCGCTGACGGTTCTGTTCGCCGAGAAGCACGTCACGCTGGAGCTGGAAGGATGCGAGCCCGGGCTTGTCGTGCTCGCCGATCGCGACCGGTTGATGCAGGTCATGGTGAATCTGCTG
>JBAZOF010000069.1:0-12238 GCA_041648855.1 Sulfuritalea sp.
CACGATGACCCGCTGATCCACGTAGAAGCGAAACGGCCCCAGCCAGGCTTCCTGCACCAGATAGGCGGTGGGCAGGCGGTGCATGACGCGCTGTTGCAGGTTGTTCAGCAGCGTCAGGCGCTCGCTCGTGGTCAGGCGGGCATCGAGCCAGGGCTCGAGCGTGTCACGGGGCAGGTGCAGGGTGGCCAGGACGAGCCAGACGGCTTCATCCCAGGCGTTGTCCGTGCCGTGACCGTACGCCAGTCCGGCCTCGTTGAAGTGGCTGACCGCCCAGCGCAGCCAGTCGCGGACGGTAATCAGTTCATCGGTCGCGCTGTTGATCAATTTGACATCAGCCGGTCGAAGGTGCGCTCGTAGATGCGCGCCAGCGGTTCGAGATCGGCCACCGCAATGCATTCGTCGAGCTTGTGGATGCTGGCGTTGATCGGGCCGAACTCCACCAGTTGCGGGCAGATGTCGGCGATGAAGCGGCCGTCGGAGGTGCCGCCGGTAGTCGAGAGTTCGGTGGCAATGCCGATTTCGTCAGCGACGGCGGCCGTCAGCGCTTCGCACAGGGCGCCGCGCGGCGTCAGGAAGGGCTTGGCGCCGAGGGTCCAGCGGATGTCGTATTCGAGCCCATGGCGGTCGAGCAGGGCATGCACGCGCGACTGCAGGCCGTCCACGGTGCTGGCCGTCGAGAAGCGGAAGTTGAACATGATCTCGAAAGTGCCCGGCACGACATTGCCGGCGCCGGTTCCGGCATGGGCGTTGGAAATCTGGAAGCTGGTCGGCGGGAAATAGTCGTTGCCGGCATCCCAGGTCGTGGCGGCGAGTTCCGCCAGCGCCGGCGCTGCCAGATGCACCGGGTTCTTCACCAGATGCGGATAGGCCACATGGCCTTGCACGCCCTTGATGGTGAGGTTGCCCGAGAGCGAACCGCGGCGTCCGTTCTTCATCGTGTCGCCGAGACGGTTCACGCAAGTCGGTTCGCCGACGATGCAGAAGTCGATGGTTTCACCGCGCGCTTTCAGCGCTTCCACCACGCGCACCGTGCCGTCCACGGCATCGCCTTCTTCGTCGGAGGTGAGCAGGAATGCCAAAGAGTCGGCGCTGGCGGGACGCCGATTGACGAGGCGTTCGATGGCGACGACGCAGGCGGCGATTGAACTTTTCATGTCGGCCGCGCCGCGACCGAATAGATAGCCGTCGCGCACGGTCGGCTCGAAGGGCGGCGAGGTCCATTGTTCCAGCGGACCGGTCGGCACGACGTCGGTGTGGCCGGCAAAGCAGATCACGCGGCCGGCGGGTTTGCCGCCAGGATCGCGTCGCGCCCATAGATTCGAGACCCCGCCGGCATCGATGCGCTCGAGGCGAAAGCCCATCGGCGCCAGCCAGGAGGCGATCAGTTCGAGGCAGCCGGCATCTTCGGGAGTGACCGAAGGGCGGGCGATCAGCGCCCGCGCTTTTCCCAGCACCGGCATCAGGCGTCCATATTCAGTTTGAAGTCGCTGAAGGAGCCGGGTGCAACTGACTTGGTGTAGTCAGGAGCGCCGGCCTTCTCCGGCTCCGCTGCCGCTCCTGCGGCTGCGGCAGCCGGCGACGCGGCGTTGTTGATGACCTGTTGCAGGTTGTTGGCCGAGTCGGCGTTGGCGAGTGCTTCTTCGAGCGTAATGACGCCGGTGCTGTACAGCGTGAATAGGCACTGTTCGAAGGTCTGGCTGCCGGGCACCATGCTCTTTTCCATGGCATCCTTGATTTCGCCGAGGTCGCCCTTCTCGATCAGCTCGGCGATGTAGCGCGAATTGAGCAGCACTTCCACCGCTGGCGCACGGCCGCCGTCGGGTTTCTTCACCAGCCGTTGCGAGATCACGCACTTCAGCGTGACGCCGAGGTCGGCGAGCAGGGCCGGGCGGTTTTCCAGCGGGTAGAAACTGATGATCCGGCTCATCGCGTGGTAGCTGTTGTTGGCATGCAGCGTCGCCATGCAAAGGTGGCCGGACTGGGCGTAGGCGATCGCCTGGCTCATGGTGTCCTTGTCGCGAACCTCGCCGATGAAAATGACATCGGGAGCCTGGCGCAAGGCGTTTTTCAGGGCGATGTGAAAGGCTTTGGTATCGGAGCCGACCTCGCGCTGATTGACGATGGATTTTCTGTTCTGGAAGATGAACTCGACCGGGTCTTCCAGGGTCAGGATGTGGCCGGACTTGCGTGCGTTGCGGTAGTCGATCATCGAGGTCAACGTGGTCGACTTGCCCGAACCGGTGGCGCCGACCATCAGGATCAGGCCGCGCTTTTCCATGATCACTTCCTTCAGCACGTCGGGCAGGCTCAGCGTCTCGAAATCCGGGATGTCGCTCGGAATGTAGCGCACCACCAGTGCCGGCGAGCCCTTCTGGCGGAAGCAGGACAGACGGAAGTTGCCGGTGCCGGGCATGTTGTAGGCGCCGTTGAACTCCAGTTCCTCGAGAAACTCGTTCATCTGCTTTTCGGTGAGAATCTCGCCGAACAGACTCATGATGGTGGCCGCGTCCATCACCGTCTGATTTATCGGCATGGAATTGCCGTTGATCTTGATGTGAATTGGCGAGCCGACGGACAAGAACAGGTCCGAGGCCTTCTTCTCCGACATCAACTGGAACAGTCTCTGCATCGTACCCATGCTCTGGTCTCCCTTTGAGCTGCGCTGCGCGTTCAGTCGCGAAGCAGTTCGTTGATGCCCGTTTTGGCCCGCGTCTGCGCGTCCACCCGCTTGACGATGACGGCGCAGTAGAGGCTGTACTTGCCGTCCGCCGAGGGAAGATTGCCGCTGACCACCACCGAGCCTTCCGGGATGCGGCCGTACATCACTTCGCCGGTGGCACGATCGTAGATCTTGGTGCTCTGGCCAATATACACACCCATCGATATCACGCAGTTGTCTTCGACGATGACTCCTTCCACGACTTCCGAGCGCGCGCCGATGAAGCAGTTGTCGCCGATGATGGTCGGATTGGCCTGCAGCGGCTCAAGCACGCCGCCGATGCCGACGCCGCCGGAAAGATGCACGTTCTTGCCGATCTGCGCGCAGGAACCGACGGTGGACCAGCCATCGACCATCGTGCCTTCGCCGACATAGGCGCCGATATTCACGAAGCTGGGCATCAGCACCACGTTCTTGCCGATGAAGCTGCCGCGGCGGACTATGGCGCCGGGTACGACGCGGAAGCCGCCGTTCTGGAAGTCGTGGGCGGCATAGTGGGCGAACTTGGTCGGCACCTTGTCGAAGTAGCGCATAGGGCCAGCCTCGGTCACGACGTTGTCTTCGAGGCGGAAGGACAGCAGCACGGCCTTCTTGATCCACTGATGCGTGGTCCACTGGCCGTCGATCTTCTCCGCGACGCGCAGCGCGCCGCTATCGAGCTCGCCGAGGATATGTGCGACCGCATCGCCGATGCGCGCGGATACGGATCCGGGATTCAGGCTGGCACGGTCTTCCCACGCCTGTTCGATGATCTGCTGGAGTTCGTGCATGGTGGCTTCTTTCAGAGAGATAGACAGAAATCGTTGATGCGGTGGGCCGCTTCGAGGCACTCCTCATGAGTTGCGACGAGGGCGATGCGGATGAAGTTCGTGCCGGGATTGACGCCGCCGCCTTGGGTGGATGGGCGCGCCAGATAGCTGCCCGGCAGGACCACGACATTCTTTTGCCGCAGCAACTCGCGGGCGAAGTCGGTGTCGGCGATCGGCGTTTTCGCCCAGAGGTAGAAGCCGGCATCCGGCATTCCGCAATCGAGATGGTGGGCGATCAGCGGCGTCACTTCGTGAAATTTTTCCGCGTACATGCGGCGGTTGTCGCGGACGTGGGCCTCGTCGTTCCAGGCGGCGATGCTCGCCGCCTGCACCGCCGGATTCATGGCGCTGCCGTGGTAGGTGCGGTAGAGCAGGAAGTTCTTCAGGATGGCCGCGTCGCCGGCGACGAAGCCCGAGCGCAGCCCTGGCACGTTGGAGCGCTTGGACAGGCTGGAGAAGGTCACCAGGTTGCGGTAGTCCCCGCGTCCGAGATGGGCAGCGGCTGTCAACCCGCCCAGTGGCGGCTTGGCTTCATCGAAATAAATCTCCGAGTAGCACTCGTCGGAGGCGATGACGAAGCCGTGGCGGTCGGAAAGCTCGAACAGGGCTTTCCACGACGCCAGGCTCATGACCTTGCCGGTCGGGTTGGCGGGCGAACAGACATACACCAGTTGCACATCGCGCCAGGTGCTTTCCGGAAGCTCCGCCCAATCCATTTCAAAATGGTTGTGGGGCACGGTGTTGAGATAGACCGGTTGCGCTCCGGCCAGCAGGGCGGCGCCCTCATAGATCTGGTAGAAGGGGTTGGGGCAGACCACCTTGGCACGGCCACCGGCGCGATCGATGACCGTTTGGGCGAAGGCGAACAACGCCTCGCGCGAGCCATTGACCGGGATCACCTGTGTCGCCGCGTCCGGAGCCGGCACGGCATAGCGACGCGCGATCCAGGCGGAAATCGCCTGGCGCAGGACATCCGAGCCCTGCGTGGTCGGGTAGTTCGCAAGCCCGGCGAGGTTGTCTGCCAGGGCGCGCTGGATGAACGGCGGCGTGGCATGCTGCGGCTCGCCGATCGACAGCTTGATCTCGCCAAAAGTCGGCGCTGGCGATACGCCGGCAAACAGCTGGCGCAGCTTTTCGAACGGATAGGGCTGCAGACGGGAGAGATCGGGATTCACGGGGTGCTGATCGCGGGAAGGCAAAGAACCTCATTATACGAGAGGCATCCCGCTCGTCGATGGCTGCGGATTTCCGGTACATTCACGCTTCTGCACTGCATGAGGAAACAGGCATGGGACAGATGATCGATTTCAAGCGGCCCGACGGCAGCGCCTGTCGCGGCTACCTTGCGAGCGCCGGGCCGGGTCGTCCGGGCGTCGTGGTGATCCAGGAATGGTGGGGGCTCAACGACCAGATCTGCGGCGTGGCCGACCGCTTCGCCCGAGCCGGCTACAACGCCCTGGCGCCGGACCTGTTCAAGGGCCGCGTCACCCAGGAGCCCGACGAGGCCAACCACCTGATGAACGGACTTGATTTCCCCGGCGCCACGCATCAGGACATCCGCGGCGCCGTCGATCATCTGCGCGCCATGGGTGAAAGCAGCGGCGGCAAGGTCGCCGCGATGGGCTTCTGCATGGGCGGCGCGCTGGCCATCGCCGCGGCCGTGCATGTGCCGCATCTCTCCGCCGCGGTATGCTTTTATGGCATTCCGCCCAGGGAGTTCGCCGATCCTGCCGACATCCGCATTCCCTTCCAGGGCCATTTCGCCAGCAAGGACGACTGGTGCACGCCGGCCGCGGTCGACGCGCTCGAAGCCGCGATGCGCGCCAAAGGTGCAGCGCCGGACTTGTATCGCTACGAAGCCGACCATGCCTTCTTCAACGAGCGCCGCGGCGAGGTCTACGATGCCGCCTGCGCCAACCAGGCATGGAGTCGCACGCTGGCCTTTCTGGGCGGGGCTCTGGGCTGATCCATGCCGACACCTGAACTCACACCCGCCGACTGGGTGAATATCAGCCTCACCGAGGCGATGCTGGCGCGCGACGGCCCGCCGCTTTATGTTGCCGCCAAGCTTGGCTGCGTGGCGGCGGTGCGCGTGATGTGCGAAGCCGGAACCAATGTCGAGGTGCTCGGTCCCCGCAAGGAGCGGCCGCTTCACGCGGCGGCGGCCGGTGGCCACGAGAGCATTTGCGCAACGCTGGTCAGCTCCGGCTGCAATGTCGACGCACAGGATGAGGACGGCAACACTCCCCTGATCACGGCGGTTCTCAACGGCCATGCATCGCCGGTCGAACTGCTGCTGGCGGTGGGTGCGGACATCAATATCGCCCGGCTTGACGGCATGACGGTGATTGATATCGCGCAACTGCCGGGCACGCCAAAGATCGTCTACGAACTGATCATGCTGGGCCAGGATGAACTGGATTGACGCCGCATGAAGCTGTACCTTGCGGGTCCGGACCTGTTTCGTCCGGATGTACTGGAATGGGCTGAACGCGTCACTGCACTTTGCCGCCGGGAGGGCCATGAAGCCCTGATTCCCCTCGATGGAACGCGAACCAATGCCGGTGACATCTATCGCAACAATCTGCGGCTGATCGGCGAGGCGGATGCGGTGCTGGCCAACCTCAATCCGTTTCGCGGCGCAGAGCCGGATTCGGGAACCTGCGTCGAAATCGGCTACGCACTGGCGCTCGGCAAACCGGTGATCGGCTATGCGGAGGCGCTCGCCCCGTTGCGCGAGCGTCTGCAGGCGACCGGTCCCGGCGCCGACGGCCGTTACCGCGACACGGCGGGCTGGGCCGTGGAAAATTTCGATTTGCCGCTGAACCTGATGCTGGCGGTGCCGGTGCAACTGGAGCAGGGCGGCATCGAAGCCGCGCTGCAGGCGCTGCGCCGGCAGCAAGGGGAGCCGAAATGAAGTCGATCGGAATCATCGGCGTCGGCAACATGGGCCTGCCGATGCTGCAGGCCCTGCAGCGGGCAGGCTTCAGCGTCGTCGCCCGCGATCTGCGCGGCGATGCCGAGGCGGCGGCGCGCGCTGCCGGCGCCCGTATCGCCGCCAGCGCCCGCGATCTCGCTGCGCAAAGCGACATGATCCTCGTCGTGGTGGTCGACGCCGCGCAGATCGAGGATGCGCTGTTCCGCGAGGCCGATCCGGCCGCCGCCGGCTGGCGGCCTGGAACCGTGGTCGCGCTGTGCAGCACCATCGGACCGCAGGACGCCGAAAGGCTTGCTGAACGCATCGCCGCTGCAGGCGGCCTGGCGCTCGACGCGCCGATTTCCGGCGGGCCGGTGCGCGCAGCGGCGGGGCAGTTGTCGCTGATGCTGGCCGCAACGGAGCAGGTCCTTGCGGTTGCGGCGCCGGTGCTTGCCGCCCTGGCCGACAAGCGCTTCCATATTTCGGATCGTCCCGGCGACGGCGCGCGCATGAAACTGGTCAACAACCTGCTGGCCGGGATCAATCTCGCGGCGGGTGCCGAAGTGCTTGCCATGGGCGAAAGCCTGGGCCTCGATCCGCAACTCATGCTGGCAGTCGTCGGTGCCAGTTCGGGACAAAGCTGGATCGTCGATGAGCGCATGTCGCGTGCCTTTGCCGGCGATTTCGCGCCGCGGGCCCACGCCCGCATCCTGCTCAAGGATGTGACGCTCGCGGTCGGCATGGCGCAGGCCGCCGGCTGCGAAGCGGGGCTGGGCGAGTCCGCGCTGGCCCTGTTTCGGGAAACCGTGGCGCGCGGCTGGGGTGCCGAGGACGATGCCGTGCTGCTCAGGACGGCGCGGGAACGGATCACGGAAAAATCCGCCGGGGAAAGTCCTGGCGCGGACGCGCCGGTGGCGGCGCAGCCCTAGCGGACGCGGACGGGCGGCGCCAGCCTGATTTCCGGCGCGATGCGCGTGCTCTCGCCGTCGACGATCAACCAGAGTTCGGCTTCCTGCAGCGTGCATTGCAATTGCATGCCGCGCTCGGCCAGGGCTGCCAGCGCCTGCGATTCCTCCGCTGCCAGATTGATGATCGTCAGATTGTCCTGCTTCTGCAGGGCCGCCTTGTTCTGCTGCCACCACATGTCCGCGACGCGGCCGCCGTAAGTCACCACCACGACCTGTCGGGCGCGCCCGCAGGCGCGGCGGATGCGCCTTTCCTCGGGCAGCCCGACTTCGATCCAGAGCTCGATGGCGCCGGTCAGGTCCTTGCGCCACAGATCGGGTTCGTCTTCCGACGACAATCCCTTGCCGAAGCTCAGCGCTTCATCGGCGTACAGCGCGAAGGCGAGCACGCGTACCATCATGCGTTCGTCGGTTTCCGACGGATGCCGGGCGACGGTCAGCGCATGGGTCTGGTAGTAATTGCGGTCGAGATCGGCGATCTGCAGCTCGACCTTGAAGATGGTGGATTTGAGGGCCATGGTGCGTGTCTTGAGCGGGGCCACATTAGACTACACATCCGTCGTTATGGAGGTAAGGAAATTGGTCGCACGCAGAATAGCGGTCATAGGCGTCGCCAGCGGCTACGGGGCCGGCGATCCGGCCTGTCAGGACGGATCGGAAGTGGTGCGTGCGCTGCGTTTCCTGTCCGATCTCGAAGCGGTGGATGACGGCCTGCACTGGGACGAGCCGGTGCGCGCGGCACAACCGGTTCCCCGCGATCCGATCGACGTCGTGCAGGGTGTTGCCGCACAGGTGGCGGATCGCATCGGGCAGCACCTGGCGCAGGGCGACTTCCCGCTGGTGATCGGCGGCGACCATTCCTGCGCCATCGGCACCTGGTCGGGCGTCAAGCGAGTACTCGGTGCGGAGGCGCGGCTCGGCCTGATCTGGATCGACGCCCACATGGACAGCCACACGGTCGCCACCAGCCAGACCCATCACATCCACGGCATGCCGCTGGCCAGCCTGCTCGGCCACGGTGACCCGCGTCTGACCGGCGTGGCCGGTGATGGTCCCAAGCTCATGCCCGGGGATGTCTGCCTGATCGGCGTGCGCAGCTTCGAATCGGAAGAGGCCGCCTTGCTGAAGAAACTCGGCGTGCGCATCTACTTCATGCACGAGGTGCGGCGTCGCGGCTTGTCCGAGGTGTTTGCCGAAGCTTTGCGCCTGGTCGGCGAACACACCGCCGGCTACGGCATCAGCATCGACCTGGATGCGCTCGATCCCGCCGAAGGGCCGGGCGTGGGAACCCCGGTTCCCGGCGGCTTGCTGCGGGCGGACATGACCGATGCGCTGGCGCTGGCGCATGGCGACGACAAACTGCTGGCCGTGGAAATCGTCGAATACAACCCCTATCTCGACGAGCACTTCGTCACCGCCCGCGCGATCCACGACTTGTGCCAGTCGCTGATCCCGTGACGGCGGGCCTCCCGGGGCGGGCTGCTACTTCTTGATCGGCGTGGGAATCGACGAATCTCCCTTTGCGCCGCCGAAAGGCAAGGCCGGCACGGCGGGCTTGGTCTTGTCCTTCTTGGGTTTCTTCTGTTCGCGATTGCTGCGCATTTGTCCCTTGGCCATTTGAGTCTCCTGAGTGTGAAAGCATCGGCTGCAAATGCGACCGTGTCGGCGCCGGGGAGCGCCTTGCCCGAAATCTGCCGGCGTGGTCGCATTTCGACGATTGGCCCCGGTGAATGGTACTCCCAATCGGCGATGCCGATTTGACATTGCCGGTGTCGAGGCATACATTGAAATTGCGTTCGACTTGAGGGCAAACTCAGGAGGAACTTAGCGCTGAAAGCATATCCTTGATCTAGCGTTTCACCGTTCTACCAGGAGTCTTCCGGGCTCCAGCCCCGATGGGCAGCGCCGATTTGAGTTTCAGCTTGCGGGCGCACTACAAGTACAGCTAAAGCGTTACGCGAAAAGTCCGTTCCGGCGAATATGCCAAACGGGCTTTTCGCCGTTCACACCCTGCCGAAATCGACCCGGGCCGGCCCGGCCGGTTTCCTCAGGAACTGCAGGACAGCGCCGAACAGCCGGCCTTGTGGCGCGCCCACTCGGGTCGGCGCGCGGCCAGATCCTCGTGTTGCGGCTGCTCGTCGTAGGGATGTTCGAGCACCGCGAGCAGGCGCTCGAGTACCGACGCATCGCCCTCGGCCAGCGCATCGATGGCAAGCTGGGCCAGGTAGTTGCGCGGTACGTACTTCGGGTTGGTCCGGTTCATCCGTGCCCGTCGCGCCCCAGGGTCCTGCCCGTCGCGGCGCACGCGTTCGGCGTAGCGGCGCAGCCAGTCGAGCAGGTGCGCGCCGTCGCTGTCGTCGTAGAAGGCGGCACGCAGCGGCGCAATCAGTGCCGCGTCATCCGTCGCGGCGACCCGTACATCGGCGAGCCCGCGGAAAAACAGCGTCATGTCGGTTTCGGCGCCATGCAGTGCGGCGAGCATATCTTCGACCAGCGCATCGTCGCCGGCGGTGAACTCGAGCAGGCCGAGCTTGTCGCCCATGATGCGCTGCGAGCATTCGCCATAGACCCGGCCGAAGGTGTCGATGCCGGCTTCCAGGCCGGCGCGGTCGGGGATCAGCGGCGACAGCGCGCCGGCCAGGCGCAGCAGGTTCCACTGCGCGATTTCCGGCTGGCGGCCGTAGCAGTAGCGGCGGCCGGTGGCGTCGGTGGTATTGGGCGTCCAGCCCAGGTCGTAGCCCTCCAGCCAGCCGTAGGGGCCGTAGTCGATTGTCAGGCCGAGGATGGACATGTTGTCGGTGTTCATCACACCGTGGACGAAGCCGACGCGCATCCAGTCGGCGACCATCACCGCGGTACGGCGGCAGATTTCCTCGAACCAGCGTGCATAGACTTCTGGCGAAGGCTCGCCGAGTTCGGGATAGTGAGTCCTGATGACGTAATCGGCGAGTCGCTTGAGTTCCTCCAGTTCCTCGTTGGCGGCAAGTATTTCGAAGTTTCCGAAGCGGACGAAGGAAGGGGCGACGCGGCAGACGATGGCGCCGGGCTCGTCCTGCGCGTTGCCGTCGTAGAACATGTCGCGCTCCACGGGCTCGCCGGTGGCGACCAGGCTCAGCGCGCGCGTCGTCGGCACGCCGAGGTAGTGCATGGCCTCGCTGCAAAGGAATTCGCGCACCGAGGAGCGCAGCACCGCGCGACCGTCGGCCCGGCGCGAGTAGGGCGTGCGGCCGGCGCCCTTGAGCTGCAGCTCGCGGCGCCGGCCGTCCGGGCCGATCACCTCGACCAGCGTCATCGCCCGCCCGTCGCCGAGCTGGCCGGCCCAGTTGCCGAACTGGTGTCCGCCGTAACGTGCGGCATAGGGTTGCATGCCCGGCAGTACGCGATTGCCGCCGAGCACATCCGCCGCAGGTCCGGTCGCGGATGCCGGACGTGCTATGCCGAGCTGGTCACCGACCGCGTCGGCCCAGGCGAGCAATTCGGGTGCCGCGACCGGCGTCGGTTTGACCCGGCTGTAGCAGGCGTTGCGCACCGGACGCGGGAAGTCGTGCTGCAGCGGGTCGGCCGGCAGGCTGCGGACGAAACTGTCGTCGAAGCGGCTCGCCAGCTGCGGATCGCAGAGATCGAGCCTGGCGGCCAGGCCGAGGTTGATGCGGGGGATGTCGTTCATGAAAGGGTCGCTGCAAATCGAGCAGGCAGTGTACCGCGCCTTTGCTCAAGAGTCGGCGCCGGCGACACGGCGATTTTTGCGCGATAACCCTACTGCCGCAATGCCTCGCGGCCGCCGGCCCGCGCCAGAAGTGCATCGAAGCCCGGATAGCATTCCGCCGTCAGCACGAACTTGCCGGCGAACTCGCTGCGCGGTTCGCCGCTCTTCAGCGCGGAAATGAAGCCTTCGCGGTCCCTGATCCAGCTGCCGCCCAGCAGCGTCACGCCGCGGGCGAACAGCGCATCGGGCAGGCAGCCGGCGCTGGGGCCGACCATGGCGAACCACGTCGCGTTGCGGCAGCAGTCGAGCATGCGGTCGAGCGTGTCGTTGAGCAGCAGGGTACTGGTCGATACCACCTTGCTGCAGGCGGCGAGTTCGTTCGCATCCAGCGTCACGCGGTAGCGATCGGACTCACCGGCCAGTTCTGCCTTCAATTCGACCACCGTGAGCTGCGCGCCGCTCTCCAGAATTCGCTTCAGCAGCGGCCTGAACAGCCCGATCATGCCGATCTGCTCGCCCGGCTGCGGGTTCATCCGGCCGATCGAATCCGGGCTGTCCTCGGGGCGAAACCCCGCGCGATCGAACAGGCAGCGGGTCAGCGCATTGGCGGCGGCGAAGCCGATGGTCTTGCCGAAAGAGTCGGCGCTGGCGTAACGGCGAGCCACAGCCAGCGCGTCGGCGCCGGCGAGGCCGAGGCCGTGGGCACCATGGTGCAGGCGCGCCAGCGTGTCGTCGAACAGCACGTAGGACAGGCCGAGCGATCCGTCCTCCAGCTCGAGTGCGCAGAACTCGCCCTTGGTGTCTTCCGCCGCTTGCGCCGGCGGCAGGTGCAGGGCGCGCACGCGCGGCAGGGGGCCGTGCGAGGCGAATGCCTCGAGTTGCGCGAGATACTCTGCGGCGAAGCTCATGGCCCGCCTTCTGCCTCGCCGGCGGGGTCGCCCCGGTGCCGGCCGTCCCGCAGCGCCGCGGAGGCGGAGGCGCCCGAGACCGTTCCCTCCTGGTTGGCGGCATTGCGCAAGGCGCCCGGAAAATACAAGGCAGTCAGGCGCTCGGAATGAATCGGCGAATCGACATTCGAGCCGCCATAGCGGCGCCAGTCGCGCACCGGGTAAATGCTGTCGG
>JBAZOF010000070.1:0-12163 GCA_041648855.1 Sulfuritalea sp.
GGC
The DNA here is from genome assembly GCA_041648855.1 of Sulfuritalea sp. Lineage (GTDB taxonomy): Bacteria > Pseudomonadota > Gammaproteobacteria > Burkholderiales > Rhodocyclaceae > Sulfuritalea. The sequence goes on from JBAZOF010000070.1 coordinate 4, forward strand.
GACTACCTTGACGTTGTTCTTCAGCAGATCGGACACCATCCACAAGTCCGGCGGCGCGTAAGTGGTAATCCGCTTGCCATCTGTCGTGGTGGCTTCCAGCGTGCGGCCCTGGATCACTACTTTAGTGACGCGGCCCTGCTTCACCTCTTCGAGGAACTGGGAGTACTCCAGCGACCCGAGCGCGACCTGACGCGTGTTGAACTGATTGAACACGGTCATCAGGACAATGCCGATCACCAGCCAGATCGCCATATTTTTGAACATATTATTCAAGGTGTAGCCTCTCTTTCCCTGGAGCGGGATTACGTATCAGGCGATTCTAGTGCCGTTCGCCCTGCCCTGCAAACCACATAGACCGTCCGTCAAGCCTTCTTGTTCCGCGCCAGCAGGTATATCTCGGCACTGCGATTGCGCGAGGCCGCCGGCTTTCTCATCAACAAAGTCTGAAACTGTTCCTGCAACGCACGGCGCAATTCCATGAAGCCGTCGCCCTGAAATACCTTGGTCAGCATGTCGCCCCCGGGCTTCAGATGCAACGCACAGAACTCAAGGGTCAGTTCGGCCAGAACCATCACGCGGGCCTGATCGACCATGCCGATACCCGACATATTGGGGGCCATGTCCGACAATACAAGGTCGACCTGACGGCCATCGAGAGCATCGGTCAGCGCCTTCAGTACCGCGCCGTCGTGGAAATCGCCCTGGATGAACTGGACGCCATGCACCGGCTCCATCGGCAGCAGGTCGAGGGCGATCAGCCGCCCGCCGGGGGCAATCCGCTTCGCCGCCACCTGCGACCAGCTGCCGGGGGCCGAGCCGAGATCAACCACCGTCATGCCCGGCCGGAGCAGTTTGTCCTTGTCGTCGATTTCAGTCAGCTTGAACGCGGCGCGGGAACGCCAGCCCTCGGTCCGGGCACGCTGCACGTAGGCATCATTGACATGCTCGGTGATCCAGGCCTTGGTGGTCTTGTTCTTCTTGACCTTATCCTTCTTGTTGCTCTCGATCTTGCCGCTCACGTTACAATCCCGCCATGACTGAAAATTCCACCCAACTGAGCCCCACCCAGCGCCGCGCCCTCAGAGCCGCCGCGCATCATCTGAATCCTGTCGTTTCCATCAGCCAGAAGGGCCTGACGCCTTCCGTTCTGGCCGAGATCGACCGTTGCCTCAAGGCCCACGAACTGATCAAGCTGCGACTTTACGGCATCGAACGCGAAGATCGCGACGCCCTGTTCACTGAAATCTGCACCGCGCTCGGCTGCGCCGCTGTGCAGCACATCGGCAACCTGCTGGTACTCTGGCGCGAAAATCCCAAGGATCTCACGGCGGAAAAGTCGGCGCCGGCGAGACGGCGAAAGGAGCCGCCGGCAACCAAGAAGCAGGCTGCCGCCCGCACTGAAGCCCGCAGCCGCAAGCACTAGAGCCTAGCGCCCCCTGCCCCGCTCCTGCATTATCACCAGCGCAATCCCGAGCAGGGATTGCACCAGGTAAAGCGCAGTAGACACGCCGTGCCAGGTGTTGAAACGCTCGCGCAAGGCACTTTCCATGATCCGCCGCGGTAGTGCATCGGCCCTGAGTTGTTCGAGTATCGGCTGCACTCCGAAATGGCCGGCCGCGGTCAGGGCCAGCATCAGCAGCACAATCCAGAACACGCTGGACTGGAAAGCCCGCCAGCCTTTGGCAGCCATCACGAACAGGATCAGGTAGGTCCCGCAGGCAAGGCCGACCCAAGCCGTAACGGTGAACATCACCCCGGCCAAGTTGCCGGCCAGACCGCGATCGGCAAGCTGGGTGAACAACACCGGAGCCGCGATGAATCCTATCGCCAGCAGGCCGCCGACCCAGACGGAAATCGCGACGCTGTAGAGCGCGGACGTCAGCGTCCTCATCTAGACATACTTGACGTCGAGAATCTCGTACTCGCGCCGTCCGCCCGGCGTCTGCACCTCGGCGACGTCGCCGGCAAACTTGCCGATCAGCGCGCGCGCCACCGGCGAATTCAACGAAAGCATGCCCGACTTGATATCGGCCTCGTCGTCGCCGACGATCTGGTAGGTCACGGTGCCGCCGCTGTCCAGGTCTTCGAGCTCGACCGTAGAGCCGAACACGACGCGGCCATCGGCATCCAGCGACGCCGGATCGATGATTTGCGCGTTGCCCAGCTTGCCCTCGACTTCCTTGATGCGGCCTTCGATAAAGCCCTGGCGTTCCTTGGCGGCATCGTACTCGGCGTTCTCCGACAGGTCGCCATGCGAGCGCGCCTCGGCGATCGCTGCAATTACGCCCGGACGATCTACCGTCTTCAGGCGCTGCAACTCCTTGCGCAGCAGTTCGGCGCCGCGCAGGGTAATGGGAAACTTGGAGCTCATGTTTTTAGCTCGGCGTGCAAGGCCTGCAGGGAATAGGTTTCGAGGCCGGCGTGACGCATGCCGGCACAGGCGGCGCGACCGCCTTCGACGGTGGTAAACAGTGTCACCTTGGCGCCCAGCGCAGACGTGCGGATCGAGCGTGAATCCGCAATCGCAGTGCGCTTTTCCTCGACGGTGTTGACGATCAGCACGATCTCGCCATTCTTGATCATATCGACGACGTGCGGGCGTCCCTCCGTGACCTTGTTCACGACATCCACCGGAATGCCGGCAGCACTGATGGCACCCCCGGTGCCCCGTGTCGCAACCAGGGAAAAGCCCAGTTCGTGCAGTTCGCGCGCGACATCAACGGCCTTTGGCCGGTCGGCCGGCTTGACGCTGATAAACACCTTGCCCGATGTCGGCAGCCTTGTACCGGCGGCGAGCTGCGACTTTACGAAAGCTTCGCCGAAGCTGCGGCCGACGCCCATCACTTCGCCGGTGGACTTCATCTCGGGACCGAGGATGGTATCGACACCGGGGAACTTGATGAAGGGGAAAACCGCTTCCTTCACCGAGAAATAAGGCGGAACGATTTCGCGAGTGACACCCTGATCGGCCAGGCTACGCCCTGCCATGCAGCGCGCGGCGATCTTCGCTAACGGCAGGCTGGTGGCCTTGGAAACGAAGGGCACCGTGCGCGAGGCGCGCGGATTGACTTCGAGCACGTAAACCACGGCGTCTTCGCCCCGCCCCTGAATCGCGAACTGCACATTCATCAGGCCGATGACGTTGAGACCCTTGGCCATCATCTCGGTCTGGCGGCGCAGCTCGTCCTGAATTTCCGGACACAGGGAAAACGGCGGCAGCGAACAGGCGGAGTCGCCCGAATGCACGCCCGCCTGCTCGATGTGCTCCATGATGCCGCCGATCAGCACTTGCGTGCCGTCGCACAGGGCATCGACATCAACCTCGGTGGCATCGTTGAGGAAACGGTCGAGCAGCACCGGCGAAGCGAAGGAAACCTTGATCGCATCACGCATGTAGCGTTCGAGGTCCTTCTGCTCATGAACGATTTCCATGGCGCGCCCGCCCAGCACGTAGGAGGGCCGTACCACCAGCGGGTAGCCGATCTCGGCCGCGAGGCGAATCGCATCCGGCTCGGTGCGCGCCGTGCGATTCGGCGGCTGCTTCAGGCCCAGATCGTGCAGGAGCTTCTGGAAGCGCTCGCGGTCCTCGGCGGCGTCGATCATGTCGGGGCTGGTGCCAATGATCGGCACGCCGTTGGCCTCGAGCTCGCGCGCACGCTTGAGCGGCGTCTGCCCGCCGAACTGCACGATGACGCCGGTCGGCTGCTCGACATGAACGATTTCGAGAATATCTTCCAGGGTCACCGGTTCGAAATAGAGGCGATCGGACGTGTCGTAGTCGGTGGACACGGTTTCCGGATTGCAGTTGACCATGATGGTCTCGTAGCCGTCTTCGCGCATCGCCAGCGCCGCATGCACGCAGCAGTAGTCGAATTCGATGCCCTGGCCGATGCGATTGGGGCCTCCCCCCAGCACCATGATCTTCTTCTTCGCGGTCGGCCGTGACTCGCACTCTTCCTCGTAGGTCGAATACATGTAGGCGGTCGACGTGGAAAACTCTCCGGCACACGTGTCGACGCGCTTGTACACCGGACGCACACCGAGCGCATGACGCAGCTCGCGCACCGCCGTTTCGCCGCTGGCGCCGGCTGCCGGATCGTGACTGGCGTTGACCAGGGTGCCGATGCGGCGGTCCGAAAATCCCTTGCGCTTGAGATTGCGCAGCGTCAGGGCATCGAGGTCAGCCAGATTCTGCGAACGCATCCAGCCTTCGGTGGTGATGATGTCTTCGATCTGCACCAGGAACCATGGATCGATTTTGGTCAGGTCGAAGGCCTGCTGCAGCGTGTAGCCCTCTCGGAAAGCCTGGGCCAGGTACCAGATGCGCTGGGGGCCGGGGCTGGCCAGTTCGCGATTGATTTCCTCGCGGTCGGCTTCGATTTCATCGAAACCATAAACACTGACTTCAAGCCCGCGCAGCGCCTTCTGCATCGATTCCTGGAAACTGCGGCCGATCGCCATGACTTCACCGACCGACTTCATTTGCGTCGTCAGGCGGTCATTCGCCTGCGGGAACTTCTCGAAGGCGAAGCGCGGTACCTTGGTCACCACATAGTCGATCGAGGGTTCGAACGAAGCCGGCGTGGCGCCGCCGGTGATGTCGTTCTTCAGTTCGTCGAGGGTGAAGCCCACCGCCAGCTTGGCGGCGATCTTGGCGATCGGGAAACCGGTCGCCTTCGAGGCCAGGGCCGAGGAACGCGAAACCCGTGGGTTCATCTCGATCACCACCATCGCGCCGTTCTTCGGGTTGATGGCGAACTGCACGTTGGAACCGCCGGTATCGACGCCGATCTCGCGCAGCACCGCGATGCTGGCGTTGCGCATGATCTGGTATTCGCGGTCGGTCAGCGTCTGGGCCGGAGCGACGGTGATCGAATCGCCGGTATGCACACCCATCGGATCGAGATTTTCGATCGAACAGATGATGATGCAGTTGTCCTTGTGGTCGCGCACCACCTCCATCTCGTACTCTTTCCAGCCCAGCAGCGACTCCTCGATCAGGAGTTCCCGGGTCGGCGAGGCTTCGAGGCCACGCTTGCAGATCTCGACGAATTCTTCCTGGTTGTAGGCGATGCCGCCACCGGAACCGCCCATGGTGAAGGAAGGCCGGATGATGGTGGGGAATCCCATCGCGCCCTGCACCTGCTGCGCCTCCTCCATGCTGTGGGCGATCCCCGAGCGCGCCGAGCCGAGGCCGATGCGGGTCATCGCCTGCTTGAACTTCTCGCGGTCCTCGGCCATGTCGATGGCTTCGCGCGAGGCGCCGATCATCTCGACGCCGTACTTTTCCAGCACGCCATGCTTGGCCAGGTCGAGCGCGCAGTTCAGCGCCGTCTGCCCGCCCATGGTCGGCAGCACCGCATCGGGCCGCTCCTTGGCAATGATGTTTTCCAGCACGCGCCAGGTGATCGGCTCGATATAGGTCACGTCGGCCATGCCGGGGTCGGTCATGATCGTCGCCGGATTGGAGTTGACCAGGATCACCCGGTAGCCTTCTTCGCGCAGGGCCTTGCAGGCCTGGGCGCCGGAGTAATCGAACTCGCAGGCCTGGCCGATGACGATCGGGCCGGCACCGATGATCAGGATGCTGTGGATGTCGGTTCTTTTAGGCATTCTTCTTTTCCATCATCCCGGTGAAGCGGTCAAAGAGGTAGGCCACATCGTGCGGCCCCGGGCTGGCTTCGGGATGCCCCTGGAAACAGAACGCCGGCCGGTCGGTCCAGGCCATGCCCTGCAAGCTGCCGTCGAACAGCGAAACGTGAGTCACTTTCACGTTCGCCGGCAAAGTCGATGGATCGACCGCGAAGCCGTGATTCTGGCTGGTGATCAGGACCTGCCCGGTTTCAAGATCTTTGACTGGATGGTTGGCGCCGTGATGGCCGAATTTCATTTTGAGCGTCTTGCCGCCGGCCGCCAGACCCATCAATTGATGGCCGAGGCAGATGCCGAAGACCGGCAGGCGCCGTTCGAGGAACTCTCGGATCGCTGCGACGGCATAGTCGCAGGGCTCCGGATCGCCGGGGCCGTTGGACAGGAAGACGCCATCAGGATTGAGCGCCAGAACCTCGGCCGCCGGTGTCTTGGCCGGCACTACGGTGAGTTTGCAGCCGCGCGAGGCCAGCATGCGCAGGATGTTGCGCTTGACCCCGAAGTCGTAGGCAACCACGTGAAAACGAAAGCTTTCCGGCTGGGCGAAGCCCGCGCCGAGTTTCCACTCGCCTTGGCTCCATGAATAGGACTCTTGGGCGCTGACGACCTGCGCCAGATCCATCCCGGCCAGACCGGAAAAGGCCCGCGCCTGTGCGATGGCGGCATCGGCATCGAGCTGCTCACCCGCCATCAGGCAGCCGGCCTGGGCGCCGTTTTCGCGCAGGATGCGGGTCAGCTTGCGCGTGTCGATGTCGGCCAGTCCCAGAACATTCTCGGCTTGCAGGTAGGCGTCGAGCGTCTGCTCGCTGCGGAAATTCGATGCCAGCAGCGGCAGGTCGCGGATCACCAGGCCGGCGGCATGGATGCGGCCGGCTTCGCAGTCTTCGCGATTGACACCGTAGTTGCCGACGTGGGGATACGTGAGGGTAACGATCTGGCGGGCGTAGGACGGATCCGTGAGGATTTCCTGATAGCCGGACAGCGCGGTGTTGAACACCACTTCCCCCACGCTGCTGCCGCTGGCGCCGATGCCTTTGCCTCTAAATATCGTTCCGTCGGCCAAGGCTAGAAGGGCGGGCGGAAAGTGAGGCACGATGGAGCTCCCGGAACAAGACAATTCGGCAATCGGAACCGGACACCGCTTGATTCACAAAGCGTCCGGCAAACCTTTGAATTATAGCTTGTCGGGCCTGCTATCGCAAACCCAAGCGACGCACGGAAGTCGTCGCCGGCGAATCCCTGCGCTACTTCAGGCCCAGCACGTCCTGCATGTCGAACAGGCCGCGCTCGCGGCCGCTCATGAAGCGCCCGGCGCGCAAGGCGCCCAGCGCATAGGGCATGCGGCTGGCGGACTTGTGGGTGATCTCGATACGCTCGCCGGCGCCGGCAAACAGCACGGTATGGTCGCCGACGATGTCGCCGCCGCGGATGGTCGAAAAGCCGATCTGCGTCGCCGGCCGCTCGCCGGTATGGCCTTCACGGCCATAGACGGCACACTCGGACAAATCGCGGCCGAGGGCGGCCGCCACCACTTCACCCATGCGCAAGGCGGTGCCGGAAGGGGCATCGACCTTGTGCCGGTGATGCGCCTCGATGACTTCGACGTCGTAGCCTTCGTTGAGGATGCGCGCCGCAAGGTCGAGCACGCGGAACACCGCATTGACGCCGACCGCCATGTTCGGTGCGAAGACCACCGGAATCTCTCGCGCCGCCTCTTCGATGGCGCGCTTGCCCAGTTCGGAAAACCCGGTCGTGCCGATGACCAGGCTGACCTTGTGGCGTCGGCAGGCCTCGAGATGTTGCAGCGTACCCTCGGGCCGGGTGAAGTCGATCAGGCAGTCCGACACCGCCAGCGCGGCATCGAGATCGGCGCCGATCCTGACGCCGCAGGGGGTGCCGATCAATTCGCCGGCATCCTTGCCGAGAAATGGGCTGCTGGCGTGTTCGAGCGCTGCGGCAAGGCTAGCGCCGGGATCCTGTTGCACGGCCTCGATCAGCGTGCGGCCCATACGGCCCGAACTGCCGGCGATGGCATAGCGGATTTTTTCCATGCCCTACTTCTTCTCTTGGCCAGTGACGCCGCTTGCCGCCGGAGCCGGGATCTCGATGACCTGTGCGGCAGGCCTCGGCGCTTCGGCCTTTGAAGTGTCTTCGGCCACCACATCGCCGGACACGCGCGTCAACTTGTTGTCCTGGAAGAACACCGCCAGATTGCGTTGCTGAGGCTCGCCGCGTCCAGGACGGAAGCGATAGACGTAGTCCCAACGATCCTGGTGGAACATGTCGGCCACCAGCGGCGAACCGAGGATGAATCGCACCTGCTCGCGCGTCTGGCCGGGCTTCAACTGCGCCACCATCTCCTGGGTGACCAGATTGCCCTGACGCACATCGATGCGGTAGGGCGAGAGATAGCTGGTGATCTGCGGTGTATTGGAACAGGCTGCCAGCAAAGGCAGGAGCAACAGGATTCGCTTCATCGGGAAATTCCGGAAAACCACCATTGGGTCGGGCTGCCGTATTCTGGCACGCCTCCTCGCTTGCCGATCGCATTATCCCAATCGGGGCGCGAAAACTATATCATAGCTGCCCACCCATCACTGCCCGCCCCCGAGCGGCACTGACGCCGCGCTTACCGCCCCATGACCCATCCCGACGACCTCAAGAGCATCGGCCTCAAGGCAACGTATCCGCGCCTCAAGATTCTCGACCTCTTCCACAAGCTGCAGGATGAGGGCTCGCCGCGCCACGTCACGGCGGAAGATGTCTATCGCCACCTCCTGGCCGACGGCATGGACATTGGCCTGGCCACGGTCTATCGCGTGCTGACCCAATTCGAACAGGCTGGCTTGCTGCAGCGTCATCACTTCGAATCCGGCAAGGCAATTTTCGAGCTGAATGAAGGGCAGCACCACGACCATCTGGTCTGCCTGGAATGCGGGCGGGTGGAAGAATTCTTCGACGCCGCAATCGAAAAACGCCAGATCAAGGTCGCGGAAGAACGCGGCTTCACGGTTCGCGAACACGCCCTCTACCTCTACGTCGATTGCCACAAGACGGACTGCCCGCACCGCAAGGCTTCCGCATAGCTTGGAAGCCTTTCTCACCGCGACCACGCTGGTCGCCATCGCCGAAATCGGCGACAAGACGCAGTTGCTGTCCTTCGTCCTCGCCGCCCGGCTGCGCAAGCCGCTGCCGATCATTGCCGGCATCTTTGTCGCCACCGTGCTCAATCACGCCCTGGCCGGCTCGGTCGGCGTCTGGCTGGCGCAACTGATCGCGCCGCAGTGGCTGCCCTGGATCACCGGCGCAGTCTTCGTCATTTTTGGCCTGTGGGCATTGCACCCCGATTCGCTCGACGAGGACCCGAAGATTCATCCTGCCGGCGCCTTCGTGACCACCACGATTGCCTTCTTCATCGCGGAAATGGGCGACAAGACGCAATTCGCCACGGTGGCGCTGGGGGCGCAGTTTCAGGGCGCGCTGTTTGCGGTAGTGATGGGCACCACGCTGGGCATGATGCTGGCCAATGTGCCGGCCGTCATCGTCGGTGAAAAGCTGGCGAAGCGTCTGCCGCTCAACGTCATCCGCTGGATCGCTGCCGGGGTATTCATCGCCACCGGCATCGTCACGATGCTCGGGGCACCGCGCCTAGCCTAGGCCCAGCATTTCCGCCGCGTGGCGGCGTGTGGTTTCGGTGATCTTCTCACCACCCAGCATGCGTGCGATCTCGCCGACGCGAGCCTCCGGATCGAGTACGTTCACCGAAGACGTCGTTGCGCCGTCACGGGTTTGCTTGGCGATCGACCATTGCCAATCGGCCTGAGCCGCCACCTGAGGCAGATGTGTGACGCACAGTACTTGGCGGCTCTTGCCGAGTTCACGCAACATGCGGCCGACAATCTCGGCGACCCGCCCGCCGATGCCGACATCGACTTCGTCAAAAATGAGCGTGCCGGCCGGGTTCGCCTGGCTGGCGATGACCTGCAAGGCCAGACCGATGCGCGACAGCTCGCCGCCGGAGGCCACCTTGGCCAGCGCGCGCAGCGGCTGGCCCGCATTGGCCGAGACCAGGAACTCGACACTTTCCAGTCCGCTGGAGGCGCCTTCAGGCAAAGGCTCCAGGACAATTTCGAATCGTCCGCCGGCCATCGCCAATTCCTGCATGCCGGCTGTCACGGCCTTGGACAAGGCCTTGGCAGTCTTCGTGCGCAAGGCCGAAAGCTGTTTCGCCACCTGACGGAAAGCGGCTTCCGCCTTGACTTCCCGTTCGGCCAGCGCGGCCGGATCGGCACGCAGCGTGAGCTCGGCCAGGCGGGCCTGCAAGCCCTGCAGCAGATCAGGCAGTTCTTCCGGCGCGACACGATGCTTGCGCGCCATCTGCGTCACGGCGTCGATGCGGTTGTCGAGTTCGTTCAGCCGCGCCGGGTCCAGCTCCAGGCGGTCCTGATATCGCCGTAGCGCCAGCGCCGACTCTTCGAGCTGGATCAGCGCCGACTGAAACAACTCGGCAGCCTCGGTCAACGCCGGATCGAAGCCGGTCAATTCGGACAGTCTCGCTCCAGCGTGCTGGAGCACCGGCAGACTCGCCGCCTCGCCTTCTTCAAGCGCTGCCAGCGCGGCGCTTGCGCCCTCCAGCAGGGCGTTGGCATTGCCCAGCCGGCGCTGCTCCTGTTCCGTTTCCTGCCATTCGGCAGCATCGAATCCCAGGGCGACCAGTTCCTTTACCTGCCACTCGAGCAGTTCGCGCTCGCGCACGGTGGCCTCGACATCCTTCTCGGCCGCCTGCCGCGCCTCTCGCGCCGTGCGCCATGTGCCATAGGCGGCGGCGACATCACGGGCCAGCGCCTGCGCCCCGGCATGAGTGTCGAGCAAGTCGCGCTGGGCATCGCTGCGCAACAGAGAATGATGGGCGTTCTGGCCGTGAATGTCGGCCAGAAAGTCTGCCACTTCGCGCATCTGCCCCAGCGTTGCCGCAGCGCCGTTGATGTAGCCGCGGGAACGCCCGGCGCTGTCGATCACGCGCCGCAAGAGGCAAGCGTCGGAGTCGTAATCGTTGGCCTGCAGCCAGGCTTCGAGTGCGCTGCCGGGCGTGACATCGAACTCGGCGGAAATCTCGGCCCGCTCGGCGCCACTGCGCACCACGGTGACATCCGCGCGCTCGCCCAGGGCCAGCGACAGCGCATCGACCAGGATCGACTTGCCGGCGCCGGTCTCGCCGGTCAGGGCGCCAAACCCTGCGCCGAACTCCAGTTCGAGGCGATCGACAATGACGAAATCGCGGATGATCAGGCGCAGCAGCATTTGTCAATGGCGGGGAGTCGAGCTCCAGTGCAGCTTTTCCCGCAGCATGGCGAAATAGCTGTAGCCCGGTGGATGCAGCAAGGTGATGTGGTGGCTCGATCGCACTATGCGCACTACATCACCGGCGCGAGCGTCAAAGCGCGTCTGGCCGTCGAAGTGCACGCGGGCGTCATGGGGCGGTAGCAAGGCGACATCGATCGTGCAGCTGTCGCTGACGGTGATCGGCCGGTTCGAGAGTGCATGCGGGCACAGCGGGACGATGGCGATGCCGGGCACCGAGGGATGGAGAATTGGGCCGTTGGCGGAAAGCGCATAGGCGGTCGACCCCGTGGGGGTGGCGACGATCAGGCCGTCGGCGCGCAGGACGTGGATCAATTCGCCATCGACCTTCACTTCAAGCTCGATCATGCGGCCGATTTCGCCTTTGTTAACTACCACATCATTGAGCGCCAGCGTCTGAAAAGCCGGCTCACCGTCGCGCAACACTTCGGCATGGAGCAGGAAGCGCTGCTCGCGGAGAAACTTTCCCTCGAGCATCGCGGTAATGCTCTCGGTCATGGCGCCAAGAGCGATGTCGGTCATGAAGCCGAGCCGCCCCTGATTGATGCCGACCAGCGGCACCTCGAACCGGGCCAAGTGCCGCGCCGCATTGAGCATGGTGCCGTCGCCGCCAAGAATCACGGCGACATCGGCGCGTTCGCCGATCGTCTCGTAACCGGCCACCGCATAGCCGTTGGCGCCCACCGCTGTCGCGGTTGTCTCTTCGAGCAGCACCTTGATGCCGCGTCCGCTCAGAAACGCGGCGAGCGACAACAGGGACTCGGCGATTTCCCGGCTCTGGTATTTGCCGATCAGGGCGATGGTGCGAAAGGCATGGGATGCGACGACATTCATGCGGCTGATTAAACCACAATTGGGGCCGGCTTTTTTTCGATGGATTTGGCTCTAAAATCAAGCCATGCTCGACTATCGCGCGCAAACCCTGCTGAAAACCCTGATCGAACGCTATATCGCCGAAGGTCAGCCGGTCGGCTCGCGCACGCTCTCGAAATACTCGGGTCTGGAACTCTCTCCGGCGACGATCCGCAACGTCATGTCGGATCTGGAAGAAATGGGCTTCATCGCCAGCCCCCATACCTCGGCCGGACGCGTGCCGACGCCCTTGGGCTACCGGCTGTTCGTCGACTCCCTGCTGACCGTGAAACCCCTG
>JBAZOF010000071.1:0-11881 GCA_041648855.1 Sulfuritalea sp.
CGATCCCTTCCAGGAGCAGCTCAAGCGCGAAGCCGAACAACTGACGCAGCGCAAGCAGGCCGACAGCGCCGCGCAGGAGTTCGCACAGAAGCAGGCGGCGCAGGCAAGTGCGGCACGCAGCAAGGCGATCGCCGACTATCTCGGCCGCATTCGCAGCAAGATTCGCGGCAACATCGTGTTGCCGCCGGAAATCAGGGGCAATCCGGAGGCGGTGTTCGACGTAACGCAACTGCCGAGCGGCGAAGTCCTTACCGTTCGCCTCAGGCGCTCGTCCGGCAATGCCGCGCTGGACGCCGCCATCGAACGCGCGATACTCAAATCCAGCCCGCTGCCCAAGCCGCAGCAGGCTGACCTGTTCTCACGGCTCCTCGAACTGCGCTACAGACCGCTGGATGAGTAACGCCGGAGCGCAAAGCGCCCCAGGCAAGGCGCGGAGTTTCGGGTCTATTCCGGGTTAGTCCGGGCTAAAGGCACGGCGGGCCGAGGCGTTATAATCCGTTCGATGAAATTCCAACGTCTTGTCCTTGCCTGCGCCGCCGTCATGACCCTGTCGTCGACCGCCGCCCGGGCGCAACTTACGGTCGAAATCACCGGGGCCGGCGCGAACCGCCTGCCCGTGGCCATTGCCGACTTCACTGGTGAGCGCATCGTCACCCAGGCACTCAGCTCTGTAGTGCGCGCCGATCTCGAGCGCAGCGGGCTGTTCCGCCTGGTCGATGCCGGCGGCCCACTGGCCGACAATGCCACGCCCGCCTTCGAAGACCTCAAGAACCGCGGCGCCGATGCCGTTGTCGGCGGCAGCGTGGCCACCGCAGCCGACGGTCGTTACGAAACACGGGTGCGCCTTTCCGACGTGCCGAAGCAGGCCGTGCTGGGCAATCCGGCCTACCTGCATACCGGTGCGCAATTGCGCGCAACAGCGCATCGCATCGCCGATTTCATCTACGAAAAGCTCACCGGAGAGCCCGGCGTGTTCTCGACGCGCATCGCCTATGTGGTGAAGAGCACCGGCCGCTACGAACTGAAAATCGCCGATGCCGACGGCAGCAACGATCAGGCCGCGCTGGCGTCGCGCGAACCGATCATCTCGCCGGCGTGGTCGCCCGATGGCGGCAAGCTCGCCTATGTATCCTTCGAGGCCAAGAAGCCGGTGGTTTATGTGCATGACCTGGCCAGCGGGCGCCGCCACGTCGCGGCCAACTTCAAGGGCTCGAATTCGGCGCCAGCCTGGTCCCCCAGCGGCAAGCAACTGTCCGTGGTGCTGACCAAGGACGGCTCGTCGCAACTGTATATCGTCAATGCCGACGGCAGTGGCGTGACGCGCATCGCCACGTCATCCGGCATCGACACCGAGCCGCGCTGGTCGCCGGACGGCCAGTTCATCTACTTCACGTCCGATCGCGGCGGCAGCCCGCAAATCTACCGCATTCCGGCATCCGGCGGCAGTGCCGAGCGGGTTACCTTCGAAGGCAGCTACAACGTCACGCCGCGCCTCTCGCCGGACGGCAAGAGCCTCGCCTTCATTTCCAGGAACGGCGGTCGCTTCCAGCTGGCGCTGATGGATCTGGCGACCAAGCAGACGCAGATACTGACCGACTCGACCAAGGATGAATCGCCCAGCTTCGCCCCCAACGGCCGCATGATTCTCTATGCCACCGAGATCGGCGGGCGCGGCGTACTGGCGGCTGTCTCCAGCGACGGCCGCGTCAAGCAAAAACTCTCCGTGCAGGCCGCCGACGTGCGGGAACCTGCCTGGGGTCCGCTGGTCCGATAAGATATTTCCGCCGCCGACATCATCAAGGAAACCATCATGCGCGCACGCCTCCTCATTTCCCTCCCTGCCCTCTCTGTCCTGACTCTGCTGCTGACCGCCTGCGGCTCGCAGCCGCCGGCGCCCGAACAGGGCGCGGCAGGCGTCGAATCGCGCACACCTGGCGCGGTCAAGGTCGATACCTCTCCCGTGACCACGGTGAAGCCGGACCAGTTCGATCCCAGCAGCATCGCCGCGCTGAAGGATCCGCGCAGCCCCCTGTCGAAGCGCAGCGTGTACTTCGACTACGACAGCTATGTGGTGAAGGACGAGTTCCAGGCGCTGCTGACCGCCCACGGCAAGTTTCTCTCGGCGAATCCGAAAATGAAAATGCTGATTCAGGGCAATGCCGACGAGCGCGGCAGCCGCGAGTACAACCTGGCGCTCGGCCAGAAGCGTGCCGAGGCGGTCAAAAAGACGCTGGCCCTGCTCGGCGCCAAAGAGGACCAGCTCGAGGCCGTCAGCCTGGGCGAGGAGAAGCCGGTCTGCACTGAATCCACCGAAGACTGCTGGGCCCGGAATCGCCGCGGCGACATGCTCTACGCGGGCGAGTTCTGAGCATGAGCCGCAGCCTGGCGTTGCGGGCGGCCGCGCTGCTGCCGGCGCTGCTGCTGGCGGCGACGCTGGCCCTGCCCGCCCGGGCCGGGATGTTCGACGACGAGGAAGCGCGCAGGCAGATCGAGCAACTGCGGGTCGAACTGACCGAGCTCGCCAAGCGCACCGACACCATCAGCCGCAACCAGATCGACTTCGCCAACCAGGTCGAGGCCATCAAATCCGATATCGCCAAGCTGCGCGGCCAGATCGAAGTCCTGACCTACGGACTTGAGGCCGCGCAGAAGCGCCAGCAGGATTTTTACGTGGACCTCGACAATCGGCTGCGCAAGCTCGAGCAGCCGCCCGCCGAGGCCAAGGCAGAGCCGGCGAAAGCCGACCCCGCGCAGGAAACCCGCGACTACGAGACCGCGCTGGCCAGCCTCAAGGCCGCGAAATTCAAGGAGGCCGGCGCTGCCTTCGTCGCTTTCATCAAGACCTACCCGAACGGCAGCCTGGCGGCCTCGGCCCACTACTGGGGCGCTTACGCGCACGCGCAAGCGAAAGACCACGCCGGCGCCGCCGACCTCTTCGGCAAGTTCGCGACCGGCTGGCCCAACGACGATCGCGCACCGGCAGCGCTGGAAAGCCGCGTCGCCAGCCTCGAAGCGGGCAAGGACCCCAAGGGCGCCCGGGCCACCCTCGAGCAGTTGGCCGAACGCTATCCGAACAGCGACGCAGGCAAGAGGGCAAAGCTCAGGCTGAAGAAGAAGTAGCAGTGCCTGCAACGTTGCGCATCACCGAAATCTTTCACTCCATACAGGGCGAATCCAGCCGCGTCGGGCTGCCCACGGTGTTTGTGCGGCTTACTGGCTGCCCCTTGCGCTGCGTCTGGTGCGATACCGAATACGCTTTCAGCGGCGGCGAATCCATGGCCGTTACCGACATCCTGCAGCGCGTCGCCGGATTCGACTGCGCCACGGTCTGCGTCACCGGCGGCGAACCGCTGGCACAAAAGCACTGCCTGACGCTGCTGGCCGCCCTCTGCGACGCCGGCCATTCGGTGTCGCTGGAAACCAGCGGCGCGCTCGACATCGGTGGCGTCGATCCGCGTGTGGCGCGCATCGTCGACCTCAAGGCGCCCGGCTCCGGCGAAGAGGCGAAAAACCGCTGGGAGAATCTCGACCTGCTGACGGCCGGCGACGAGTTGAAGTTCGTTCTCGCCTCGCGCGAGGACTACGATTGGGCCGTATCGGCGTGTCGCCAGCACCGACTTTTCGAGCGCTGCCCGGTGCTGTTCTCACCCGTGCAGGGGCAGCTCGATCCGGCGCAGCTCGCGCAATGGATCATGGACGACCGCCTGCCGGTGCGCTTTCAGCTGCAACTGCACAAGCTGCTGTGGAGCAACGCCAAGGGGCGCTAGGCTGTTCCTCCAGGCTAGACCTGCAGCGGCGGGCAGGGAGGCCGCTTGGCCGAGATCACCTGCGTGTTCACCCCGGCGTAGTTAAGGCCGCCGAACAACCGCGCATATTCGATCTTCACGCAGCGGTCCATCACCACATCGAGCCCGGCGGCAGAGGCCTTGTCAGCCGCCTCGCGGTTGATCACGCCCAGTTGCAGCCAGAGGCACTTCGCCCCGAGGCGAATCGCCTCGTCGGCAATCGGCATCGCGTCCTCGGGCTTGCGGAACACGTCGACCAGGTCGACCTTCACCGGAATCGCAGCGAGATCCGGATAGCACTTCTGCCCGAGAATTTCGGTCGCCACGGGATTCACCGGAATGATCGTGTAGCCATGTTCCAGCATGTATTTCGCGGCGAAATAGCTCGGCCGGTTCCAGGTCGGCGAAAGGCCGACCACGGCAATCACGCGGTTGCCCTGCAGGACGCGGCGCAGGCCGGCGACATCGTCGACAATCATCATGGCTCCTCTCGAATTTCAGCCCGATTCTGCCATCGGTGCCGGGCCGCGGGGCACGGCGGCCAGGCGCCAGTTTGCCATGGCCCAGGCCCACAGTTCTGCAACCGGGGCGGCGGACAGTTCCGCGGGTGGCCGCTGCCCGAGAAATTTCAGCGCGGCAAACAGTGCGGGGCCGGGTCGTGCACTGTCCACGGGTGCCGCGCGGGTCTGCTTCGACAGTTTTTCGCCTGCGGCATTGACCACCACCGGCAGGTGCGCATAGTCCGGCGTCGGCACGCCAAGACACTGCTGCAGATAGATCTGGCGGGATGTCGAGGCCAGCAGATCGGCGCCGCGCACGACATGGGTGATGCCGGCTTCGGCATCGTCGACCACCACCGCCAGCTGATAGGCGAACAGGCCGTCGGCGCGCAGGAGGATGAAGTCGCCCGCGTCGCGCGCCAGCTCGCTGACGATGCGGCCCTGAATGGCGTCATCAAAGCCCACCCTGGCGTCGTCCACCCGCAGGCGCCAGGCGCGTGCGGTGCGTCCCGGCGCGAGCCCCGAGCGGCATGTGCCCGGATAAATCGCCGCGCCGTCGGGCGCGATCGCCGAATCGGCGAGCTCCCGCCGCGTGCAGGCGCAGGGGAACACCCGCCCCGCCGCCTTGAGCCGCTCCAGCGCCGCCGCATAGGCTTCGCCACGGCGGCTTTGCCAGACTATTTCGCCATCCCAGGCAAAGCCGCAGGCTTCCAGCACGCGCAGGATTTCGCCGGCCGCGGCCGCACTGCAGCGCGGCGCGTCCACATCTTCCATGCGCAGATGCCACTCGCCATGCCGGGTCCTCGCCTCAAGGAGCGAGCCGACCGCCGCCACCAGCGAACCGAAATGCAAGGGGCCGGTGGGCGAGGGCGCAAAGCGGCCGCGATAAGCAGGTTTGAGTGCGGTCATCGGCCGGAGTGATAGCACGCGCGGCGGCGAAACGGTAGGATTCGTATCATTTCAAATTTCAATGAAGGGAGCAGATATGGCCACGCTGGAACTCAATGCCGACAACTTTCAACAGACCATCAATGATAACGCCAACGTCATCGTCGACTTTTGGGCGCCATGGTGTGCGCCCTGCCGCGCCTTTGCGCCGACCTTCGAGGCGGCATCGGAAAAGCAGCCCGGCATCATCTTCGCCAAGGTGAATACCGAAGAGCAGCAGCAAATCGCCGCTGCCTTCAACATCCGCTCGATTCCCACCCTGATGGTCTTTCGCGACCAGATCATAATTTACTCCGAGGCCGGCTCCCTGCCTGCGAGCGCCTTCGATCAATTGATCGAGCAGGCCATGGCGCTCGACATGGACACGGTGCGTGCCGATATCGCAGCACAGGGAGGGGCCGGTTAGCCGAATGCAATAACGGGTTATCATAAAGCCCGTCATCACAGCACAGCGATGAAGCCCATGCCCTCCCGGGAAGTCAGCAACGACGCGGAAATCCGCCGCATCGAGATGCTTTTCGATAGCCTGCCATCGAGCATCGTCGTGGCGCTGATCAGCGTCTTCCTGTGTTTTCTGGTGCTGTTCGACACCGTGGACCTGGCGATCCTCAAGGCGTGGACGGCCTTCATGCTTTCCGTGCTGGCCGTGCGCGTGTGGATCTGGTACATGTTCGGCAAGCTGGACCGGCAGGCCGAAAGCGTTCGTCGCTGGGAATGGCTGTTTGCCGCCGGCGCCTTTCTCTCCGGCATCGGCTGGGGAGCGCTGTTCGGACCGCTCTATGCCCCGCCGGCGCACCCGGACGCGCAGATGTTCATCGCGCTGATGGTGGTGATCACCGCCTTCACCGGCACCGTGTTTCTCGCCCTGAGCCACAGTACGTTCTGGCTCTTCATCATTCCCACCCTGGCACCGGCCATTGCCCACTACGCTTCCAGCCTGGGCCGCGACGCGCAGTGGCCGGTCATCGCCGCCGCCTGCTGCATCGCCGTGTTCATCATCGTGCAGCGCCGGCTCTACCAGTCCACCACTGCCAACCTCAAGCGCAGCACGGAAGCCGAGTTCCTGCTTGCCGAGCAGCAGGCGATCTTCGACTCCTCACCTGTGGGAATCGCGGTCATCGACCACAAGCAAGTGGTCAAGTGCAACGCGCGGCTGGGAGAAATGCTGGGGCGCCGCATCCAGGATCTGACGAGTTCGCACCTTTACAACCATTTTGTCAGCACCGCGGAGGCAGATCAGTTTCTCGCCGACAGCAAGGACGCCTTCGACCGCGGCCATCTGGCGCAAGGCATGTATCGCCTGCGTCGTGCCGACGGCACCCAGTTCTGGGCGGAACTCTCGGGACGCAAGATGCGGGACGGGATGACGCACAGCGTCTGGATGATCGCCGACGTCACCCTGCGCGTCGCCAACGAACGGCGCGCGCATAAACGCGACTAGCTGATGCGGGGCGGACTTCAGTCCGCCATGGCCGGCTGAAGCCGGCCCCACAGCAACCATGAATCGCCGTCCCGCCAGCGCCGACTGTTGACCGGCTACACGTTGAAGAGGAAGTTCAGCACGTCGCCATCCCTGACGACGTAATCCTTGCCTTCAGCCCGCATCTTGCCGGCTTCCTTGGCCCCAGCTTCGCCCTTGTAGGCAATGAAATCATCGAAGGAGATGGTCTGGGCGCGAATGAAGCCCTTCTCGAAGTCGGTATGGATCACGCCTGCCGCCTTGGGTGCAGTGTCGCCGACATCGATGGTCCAAGCGCGCACTTCCTTGACCCCGGCGGTGAAATAGGTCTGCAGGCCGAGCAGCTTGTAGGCGGCGCGGATCAGCCGGTTGAGACCCGGCTCCTCCAACCCCAGGTCGGTCAGGAACATCTGCTTCTCGTCGTCCTGGAGGTCGGCGATCTCGGCTTCGATCGCGGCGCAGACGGCGACGACTTCGGCCTTTTCGGCGGCGGCATGGGCCGTTACGGCGTCGAGGTAGGGATTGTTCTCGAAGCCGCCTTCCTTAACGTTGGCGACATACAGCACCGGCTTGGCGGTGATCAGGCAGAAGGGCTTGATGAGGGCCAATTCCTCCTTCGACAAATCCAGCGCCCGCACCGCCTTGGCCTGATCCAGTTGCGCGATGCATTTTTCGAGCGCGGCGCAGAGGATCTTCGCCTCCTTGTCGCCTGCACTGGCGGGCTTCTTGTATCGGTTCAGCGCCTTTTCGGCCGTCGCCATGTCGGCCAGCGCCAGTTCGGTGTCGATTACCTCGATGTCATGCAGCGGATCGATCTTGCCGGCCACATGTACCACGTTGTCATCACTGAAACAGCGCACCACATGCACCACGGCATCGGTTTCGCGGATGTTGGCGAGGAACTGGTTGCCCAGCCCCTCGCCCTTGCTGGCGCCGGCCACCAGCCCGGCGATGTCGACGAATTCGACGATGGCCGGCTGAATCCGCTGCGGCTTGACGATGGCGGACAAGGCCGCCAGGCGGGGGTCCGGCACTTCGACGATGCCGACGTTCGGCTCGATGGTGCAGAAGGGATAATTCTCCGCCGCGATGCCCGACTTGGTCAGCGCGTTGAAGAGGGTGGACTTGCCGACGTTGGGCAGGCCGACGATGCCGCATTGGAGACTCATGGTTGTTCTTTCGTTGCCGGTGTCGGCTTGCTGTTGATTTTTTGCGTGGCAGCGGCGAAATCGCCTCGCGCCAATGTAGGCCAGGCGAGCAGGGCGCGATCCAGCGCTGCGTCGATCTCGCTGCGCTCTTCCTTGCGCGGCGGCTTCAGCACGTAGTCGACGACCTCGTTCCTGTCGCCGGGATGGCCGATGCCGATGCGCAGCCGCCAATAGTCCTGGGTGCCCAGATGCGCCGTGATGTCCTTGAGGCCGTTATGACCGCCGAGGCCGCCGCCGAACTTGAGCCGCATCTGGCCCGGGGGCAAATCAAGTTCGTCATGCAGGACCAGGATCTCGGCCGGTTCGATGCGGTAGAACTGGGTCAGCGCCCGCACCGACTGGCCGCATCGGTTCATGAAGGTCTGCGGCAGGAGAAACCACAGGTTCTCGGCACGCGCCAAGCCAGCCAGGCCGTGGAAGCGCGACTCGCGACCCGGATTGACGCCGAGTTCGCGTGCCAGGCGCTCACAAAGCCAAAACCCGGCGTTGTGCCGGGTTTCAGCGTATTCGGCCCCGGGGTTGCCGAGGCCGACGATCAGTCGCAGCGAAGCCTGCAAGCGATTATCTCTTGTCGGTCTTCTCGGACTTCTTCTCGGCCTTCTTCTCGGCAGGTGCCGCAGCAACCACGGGGGCCGCCTCGACCGCAGCGACTTCCTCTTCAGCCTTGCCGCCGCGCACGATAACGGTCGCGACCACGGGATCTTCACCCTTATGCACCACGGCTTCGACGCCGGCCGGCAGTATGAGTTCCGAAACGTGCAGCGAATGGCCGGTGGTCATGTCCTTCAGATCGACTTCGATGAAGGCCGGCAGATCCTTCGCCAGGCAACGCACATCGAGATCGGACATGACGTGCTGCACCATGCCGCCGGAGAGCTTGACGCCCGGCGAGACATCGGCGTTGATGAAGTGCAGCGGCACCTTCTGGTGCAGCTTGTGCGAGGCATCGACGCGCTGGAAATCGGCGTGCAGGATCACCGGACGATAGGGATGGCGCTGCACATCGCGCAGCAGGCACATTTCCTTCTTGCCGTCGAGGTTGACGTTCAGCACGGAGGAGTAGAAGGCCTCCTTGCGCAGCAGCTGAAACAGTTCGTTGTGGTCGATGTCGATCTGCTGCGGCTGAGCCATACCGCCATACAGAATGCCGGGGACCCGGCCAGTGCGACGCAGGCGGCGGCTCGCTCCAGTGCCCTGTCCATCGCGCTTGTTTGCGTTGAATTCGAGTTGCATGATTTACTCCAGTAGGTGCTGCTTGAAATATCCCTCGCCCGCGACCAGGCAAGGGGGTAATAAAACTTAGTCCATGAACAGCGAGGAGACGGAAGACTCGTTGCTGATGCGCAACATGGTCTCGGCCATCAACTCGGCAATCGATATCTGCCGGATGCGGGTACAGGCGCTGGCTGCCTCCGACAACGGGATGGTGTCGGTCACCACCAGTTCGTCGAGCTCGGATTCCATGATCCGCGGTACGGCGCTGCCCGACAGCACGGGGTGGGTACAGTAGGCCAGCACGCGCTTGGCGCCATGCTCCTTGAGCGCCTGCGCGGCCTTGCACAGCGTGCCGGCGGTGTCGACCATGTCGTCCATGATGACGCAGGTGCGGCCCTCGACTTCGCCGATGATGTTCATCACTTCCGAGACATTGGCCTTCGGCCGCCGCTTGTCGATGATCGCCAGGTCCGACTCCAGTCGCTTGGCCAGCGCGCGGGCACGGACCACGCCGCCGACGTCGGGCGAGACCACCAGCAAATCCTCGTGGCGCTGCTTCCAGATGTCGCCGAGCAGGATCGGCGCCGCATACACGTTGTCCACCGGAATATCGAAGAAACCCTGGATCTGGTCGGCATGCAGATCGACCGTCAGCACGCGCTGCACGCCGGCGGTCTGCAGCATGTTGGCCACCACCTTGGCGGTGATCGCGACCCGCGCCG
Organism: Sulfuritalea sp.; assembly: GCA_041648855.1. Lineage (GTDB taxonomy): Bacteria > Pseudomonadota > Gammaproteobacteria > Burkholderiales > Rhodocyclaceae > Sulfuritalea. The sequence goes on from JBAZOF010000071.1 coordinate 9,838, forward strand.
AGCGCGTCCGCCGATCCTGGCGCGCATAGCCGAAATACGGGATGGCAGCGGTGATGCGCCCGGCAGAGGCCCGCTTCAGGGCATCCACCATGACCATCAGTTCCATCAGATTGTCGTTGGTCGGAAAGCAGGTCGACTGCAATACGAAAACGTCGTGGCCGCGCACATGTTCGAGGATTTCGCAGCTGACCTCGCCGTCGGAAAAACGCCCGACATCGGCGCGACCGAGCGATATGTGCAGGCGTTTGACGACATCGGCCGCCAACTTGCGATTGGCATTCCCGGTAAACACCATCAGGCTGTCGTAGGCCATGTCGGTCAGCTCAGTTGAAGCGGGCAGGCGAATGCGTCGAAACCCTTGCTGCCTGCACCATTTCTGTAAATAGGTTGGCTGGGGAGGAAGGATTCGAACCTTCGCATGCTGGAATCAAAATCCAGTGCCTTAACCAACTTGGCGACTCCCCAAAATCCGCATTCCGCCTTGAGAGCGGACGTCGAAAGGACGCGCATTTTCGGGGTTTTCGCCCTCGCTGTCAAATCGAGGCGAGCGGATGGAGGTCCATTCCGGCGGCAACAAAGCCCTGCATGTCGGCAGGCAGGGCGGCCAAAGCGGCCCGCGCCGCCGACTCCTGGGCAAATTCGACAAAACAGCAGGCGCCCGAACCGCTCATCCGCGCGTCGCCGTAATGCCTCAGCCAGTCCAGATGGCGCCTTACCTCGGGATACAGTTCACAGGCCACGGGCTCAAGATCGTTGTGGCCGAAGCCCGGCCGCCAGTCGGCGGCCGCAATGGCTGGCGTATCGCGGCGCAGTTGCGCGGAACGAAAGATTTCGAGTGTCGGCACCGCTACGGCAGGCATCAGCACCAGATACCACGCGGCCGGCAGCGCGACGTCGGCAAAACGTTCGCCCACTCCTTCGGCAAAGGCGGCGCGGCCATGGACGAAGATCGGCACATCGGCGCCCAAGGCCAGCCCGATCCGCTGCAAGGCCGGCGAATCGAGGCCGGTGCGCCACAGGCGATTCAGCGCCATCAGCGTCGTCGCCGCATCCGAGCTGCCGCCGCCCAGCCCGCCGCCCATGGGCAGACGCTTGACGAGGTGCAGGGTCACCCCGGCCGTGGCACCCGCCGTGGCACCTGCGGCCGCGCGCAAGGCGTGCGCTGCGCGAACGGTGAGATCCGTCTCCGGCGGCACGCCGGGCAGCGGCGTTGCCAGCACGATGCGCCCATCGGCGCGCGGCTCGCAGCGCAGGGTGTCGCCGAAATCGAGGAAACGGAACACGGTTTGCAGCAAGTGGTAGCCGTCGTCGCGGCGTCCGACGACATGCAAAAACAGGTTGATCTTGGCCGGGGCCGGCCAATCGCGCTGCCAGTCAGTCATTGGCCCACCCCCCGGCCCCCGCCCCGCGGCGGGGGTGACGTCGGTTCGGCTGCTCTCGCAGCCTCCGTGGGATTGACTGGTGCCGGCTTGGGGCGGCCCTACGCACGGCACTCATTCCGGCACATCCCAGTCATCGACCACAAGCTTGAACTCGACATCGTCGCGGCGCGCTTCGATCACCCGCAAAAGTCGGTGCTGGCGATACGCCGAGGTTTCGCTGACCGCCACGCGCCAGCCGTCTACCTCGCCGCTCAGGGCCGGACGGGCGCCGCGCAGCCAGTCAGCCATGGTCTCCAGCGGCAGCGGCGCGCCGAAGATGCGCTGCGCCAGTTGCGGCAGGCTGTCGGCAGTGATCACCGCCTGGTTCGGCTGCGTCAGCCGCGCACCCCGTGCATCGTGCGCCAACTCGGCGAGTCCCTGTCCCAGCGGCGACATGAGCAGCACGACATCGCTGTCCGGGGCGTGCTCCCAGCGGAAGCGCAAATGGTCGCGGCGGTCGCCCTGGCGCAGCGAAATCCGCCCTTCGGCGGCAAAGCGCTGCAGCGGTGGGCCGAGCGTCTGCGCCGCCTCGGATGCGTCCTGCATCTCGGCGCAGGCCCCCAGCAGCATGGCGATGATGCAAAACAGCCAGGCTCTCAAGGAAGAAATCGCTTGATGGTCGC
>JBAZOF010000072.1:0-11869 GCA_041648855.1 Sulfuritalea sp.
CGCTCTATCTCGATCCCCACAGCGTAGCCGCCACCCTGGAACTGGCGGCACTTTGCGAGCGTACCGAAAACCTGCGGCGCGCACAGTCCCTGCGGCGCGCGGCACTGGACATCGTGCGTGCGCTGCCCGGCGACGCGGTGGTCGAGCCCTATGACACAACGGCGGCAGAGTTGGCGCAGTGGCTCGCGCAGTCGTCGCCCGCGTTAACAGCGCCGCCGGGCAAGCCTTCACCCAGGCGCACTGGCTAGCCCGTACCCGCCGCTGCCCGACCCCTGGAACCTCATACGAAAGCCATATCGATGCCAGCCGCCGCCTGTCCAGCCGCGCCCGGCAACGCTCGATGACATTGACTTTGCCCCCCATGCGCCTATGCTAAAAATTCGTAACGCCTGCACGTACCGCTACATGGACGCCCTTTCCCTCCTGATTTTCGAGCTCGACGGCGCACGCTTCGGCCTGGACGCGACGCAGGTGCGCGAATGCATCTGGCTGCCCGAACTGACGCCGGCCGAGGAGGCGCCGCCCTGGATCGTCGGGCTGTTCAACCTGCGTGGTCGCATCGAGCCCGTTGCCGACCTTCGGCTGCGCTTCGGCCATCCGGCGCGGGACTACCGTCCCGGCGACCAGGTCGTGGTGGTGGAAACCGACGGCCGGCCGATGGGGCTGATCGTCGACGACGTGATCGAAGTCATCGATCTCCCCGGCGAATCCATCCAGCCGCCACCCCAGTTCGATGCCGCGAGCCCCGCGCCCGACCACCTGGTGGCTGGCGAAGCGCGCGTGGGCGACGGCCTGGTGACCCTGCTCGATATTTCCCGACTGATCCAGCTGACCGAATGGCCCGGGCCTGCCGCAGCGGCGCAGCAGCGCGACGAGCCGGCACCCGTCGGCGGCTTCTGCCCGCGCGCCACCGCCGCCGAGCACGAACTGTTCCGCGCCCGGGCCGCGGCCTTGCGCGAAGCCATCGTCGAAGAGGACAGCAGTCGCCTCGGGCTGGCCGTGATGCAGCTCGACGCCGAATATTTCGGTGTCGAGCTGGCGTCGGTGCAGGAATTCTGCGAGATCGCGCAATTGAGCCCGATTCCCTGCTGCCCGCCGCATATCCTGGGCGCCATGAACCTGCGCGGCAACCTGCTGACCCTGATCGACCCGCGCGCCGCGCTCAATCTGCCGCCGGCACCCAGGGGCGGCAAGGCCGTGGTTGCCCGCCTCGGCGATCAGACGGTGGGCATCGCGGTGGACGAAGTGCACGACGTGATCTACCTGCGCAGCGAGGATTTGCAGCCGCCGCCGGCACTGCTGCGCGAAAGCTGCGGAGCGGAATTCAGCGGCACCGCGGCCTATGCCGGCCGCATCATTACGGTATTGGACCTTCCCGCGCTGCTGGCGCGGGAAGACTGGATCGTCGATCAACACGTGTGATTGAAGGGGAATGCCATGTTCGCGAAATTGAAACTGCGCCAGCGCATCCTGCTGGGCTACCTGGCCCCGCTTGTCCTGCTGCTGGGTGCCATGGGCCTGGTGTTCGTCAGTCTGCAGAAGGCGACGCACGCAGCCGCGGCGGTGGAAACCTCGCACCGGACCATGGACGAAGCCATGGACCTCATCTATAGCCTGACCAAGATGCAGCGTGCAGCACGCGGTTACCTGCTGCTGAAAAATCCCACCTCGCGCCAGACCCTGGTGGACAGCGAAAGGGAATTCAAGGAAGGAGGTGAAAAGCTCGCCGGTCTGGTGAAAGACTCGCAGCAGCAGCTCACCCTGCGCGGCCTGCTGAACCAGGGTCAAGACCTGGTCAAACTGGACAGCGAGTTCCTGAACCTGGTGGACGCCGGCAAGCAGGCCGAAGCCTTGGCCCGGTTCCGTGCCGGGGATGGCCTGAACGCGTCAAAGGAGGTCGATGCGCTGTGGCATCGCTTCAGGCAGCGCGAGGAAGAGATCATCAAGGATCGCCAGGAGGCCTATGACGTGGCCATTCGCACGGTCGCCAATTCGATTATCTACGGCATGCTCGGCGCAATCGTCCTGGCGGTCGCCATTGCCCTCTGGCTGGCCTCCGCGGTGAGCGGCAAGATCACCGTCAACGCCGCCCAGCTTTCCGCCGCCGCCAGCGAGATCGCCGCCACCATCGCCCAGCACGAACGCACCGCCAGCCAGCAGGCGGCCGCGGCCAACGAGACCTCCGCCACCATCGACGAATTGTCCGCCTCCTCGCGCAAATCGGCCGAGCAGGCGGCGAACGCGGCGGCCACGACCGAAAAGGCCGGCGCCGCGACCGCCCAGGGCAACGAGGCGACGCGCCAGGCGGTGGTGGCGATGGCCAGCCTCAAGGACAAGATCGGCGCCATGGCCGAGCAGATTCTGCACCTGGGCGAACAGACCGGCCAGATCGGCAATATCGCCACCGTGCTCAAGGATCTGGCCGGGCAGATCAACATGCTGGCATTGAATGCCGCGGTGGAAGCCGCCCGCGCCGGCGAGCACGGCAAGGGCTTCGCCGTGGTGGCCGGCGAAATCCGCAAGCTGGCCGACGAGAGCAAGAAGTCGGCGGAACAGACCGCGGTGCTGGTGGCCGATACCCAGAAGGCCACCAACTCCTCGATCATAATGACCGAAGAAGGCACCCGCACCGTGGCCGAGGTAACCCAACTGGTGCAGAAGGTGGCTGAACTGTTCGCCAACCTGGCCGGCCTGGCCGGCAGCGCCAACGAAAATGCCCAGCAGGTGATGCTCAACGCCAGGCAGCAGTCCGCCGCCTTCAACCAGGTGGTCGAGGCGACCAACAGCATCGCCGCCGGCGCCAAGGACACTGCTGCCGGCATCAGCCAGACCAAGGTCGGCGTACAGCAACTGAACGAGGCGGCGGGTAACCTCAAGGCGATCGCGTAATCTGACAGACGGCGCGTGGGAGCGACCATGATCGACGACCCGGAGCTGTTCCGGCTGTTCAAGGCGGAAAGCGAGGAGCATCTCGCCCGCCTCGACGACGGCCTGCTGCGCCTGGAGAAGACGCCCGCCGACCCGGCGCTGCTGGAAGAGGTTTTCCGCGAGTCCCACAGCCTGAAGGGGGCGGCGCGCATGCTGGGGCTGGCCCGGATCGAGGCCACCGCCCACGGAATGGAAAGCATCCTCAACGCAGCGCGCAGGGGCGAGGCGTCGCTCATGCCCGAAACCATGGCGCAAATGAACGCCGCGCTGGTCGATCTGCGCGGGCGCGTGCAGGAGGCGCTGGCCGACACGGGAGCCGCCACCCCCTCCCCGGCCCTCCCCCGCGAGAGGGAGAGGGGGCAGAACGACGCACGCCGCGAACAGCAGCCATCACCCTCGCCGACGATGCCGACCGCCGTGTCGCCAGCGCCGACTTTTACGACCGTTGCGGACAAAGTCATCGAGGCCCCGGCATCGCCTGCCGGAACGCCATCAGCGCCGGCTGCAGCACCAGCGGCCGCCGGCAAGCCATTTCGCATCGAGACCGTGCGCGTCGAGACCCGCAGGCTCGACGACCTGCTGACCCAGGTGGGCGAGCTTTCGGTGATCCAGGGCCGGGCGCAGCACCGATTGGCGCTGATGGAGGAACTGCTGGAGCAGTGGGTCGCGCTGGAACGCGGCCGCCGCAGCGCCCGCACGTCGGCACAACCCGAGGCAAAGGGTGCGGCGCAGACGCGCTTCGGCATCCTGCTGAAACAGGCGCGCGATGCGCTGTTCGACGACAGCGCGCGCATCGAAGCCACCGTCGGCCTGCTCGAAGGCCAGGTGCACAGCATCCGCCTGCTGCCGCTGGCCACCGTGTTCGCGCTGTTTCCGCGCATGGTGCACGACCTGGCCGGTGAACAGGGCAAGGAAGTGGAGCTGGTGCTGGAGGGGGGCGACATCACCGTGGACAAGCGCATCCTCGAGGAGATGAAAGATCCGCTGATGCACCTGATCCGCAACACCATCGACCACGGCATCGAGCCGCCGGCCGAGCGTGAACGACTGGGCAAGCCGCGCGGCGGCACGGTGCGGCTCAGCGCGAAGCGCGACAATTCCCATGTCCTGCTGGAAGTGGCGGACGACGGCCGCGGCCTCGACCCGGCGGCGATCCGGCTGGCGGCGGCGAGGCGCGGTCTCCACGACGAGGCGACGCTCGCGGCGATGAGCCCGGCGCAATTGCAGCAGTTGGTGTTCACCCCCGGCCTTTCCACCAGCGCCCATGTCACCGAGCTGTCGGGGCGCGGCGTCGGACTGGACGTGGTGCGGGTCAATGTCGAACGCATGAAGGGCGGCATCCGCCTTGATTCGTCCGCCGGCCGCGGGCTGACGGTTGCTTTGCGCCTGCCCTTGAGCCTCGCCACTACGCGCCTGCTGCTGGCGAACGCGGGCGGCCGGCTGTTCGGCCTGCCGATAGAATGCGTCCATACCTCGCGGAGCGTGCGCGAGGCCGATGTGTTCACCCTCGACGGCCACCTTGCCGTGCTGCTGGACGGCCAACCAGTGATCGCCGCCCGCCTCGCCGAGCTGCTGGAGCTGCCGGCCACTGAGCTGACCACCACGCCGGTCGCGGCGCACGACATCCTGGCCTGCATCGTGCTCCAGATTGGCGACGGCCAGACGGAGCGGCTGGGCCTGCTGGTCGACGATCTCATGGCCGAGGAAGAAGTGGTGCCCAAGCCGCTGGGCGCACCGCTCAAGCGCGTGCGCAATGTCTCGGCCCTGGCCATGCTGGCCAGCGGCCAGATCTGCTCGGTGCTGAATCCCGCCGATCTGCTGCGCTCGGCGCAGCAGGCAGGCGCCCCGCTGCGCAACGGAGAACGCGAAGTCCGCCGCGAGGCTCCCCGACCCGCCGTGCTGCTGGTCGAGGATTCGGCGCTGATCCGCGCCATGCAAAAACGTATCCTCACGGACGGCGGCTACGAGGTGGTGACCGCGGTGGATGGCGCGGACGCGCTCGACGCCCTCGGCAGCCGCCCCTTCTCCGCGGTGGTGTCCGACATCATGATGCCCATCATGGATGGCCTCGCCCTCACCCGGCGCATCCGCGCCGAGCCGCGCTACAAGGAGCTGCCGGTAATCCTGGTGACGACGCTGGCCTCCGACGACGACAAGCAGCGCGGCCTCGACGCCGGCGCCAGCGCCTACATTCCCAAACCCTCCTTCGACCAGCGCGTGCTGCTCGATACCCTGAAAAGGCTGGTGGTGACAGGATCCGCGTACTCCTGGTCGACGACTCCCCGATCGCGCTGCACATCCTGCAGCGCCTGCTGTCTCGCTCTGCCGACATCCAGGTGGCGGGCACCGCCGCCAACGGCAGGGAGGCACTCGATCTGCTGCCGGCGCTCAATCCCGACGTCATCTGCACGGACCTGCACATGCCGGTGATGGACGGGCTGGAATTCACCCGCGCGGTGATGAACAAGTATCCGCGCCCGATCCTGGTGCTGAGCATATCGGTGGAACCGGGTTCGTCCAACGTGTTCCGGCTGCTGGAGGCGGGGGCGGTGGATTTCTACCCCAAGCCGCTCGCCATTCTCGAGGCGGATCAGGAAAAGCTGGCCAGGGACCTCGCCAGCAAGATTCGCGTCCTGGCCGGCGTGCAGGTGTTTCGCCGCACCGGGAAGGCGACGGGCATTGCCGGGCTGCCCGCAACGCCTTCCCTGCGGCCCCGCGCCCCCGTGCGCATCGTGGGGATCGGCGCGTCGACCGGCGGCCCGCTGGCCTTGCGCGAAATCCTCAGCCACCTGCCGGTAAGCTTCCCGGTGCCGGTGGTGTGCGTGCAGCACATCGGCGAGGGTTTCCTGGCCGAGATGGTGGCCTGGCTGGGCGAAGCCAGCCCGCTGCCGGTGCGCGTGGCAGCCCAGGGCGAAGTCCCGCGAGCCGGGGTGGTCTATTTCGCCCCCGGGGACGCCCATCTGGAGCTGGACGACGGCGGACGCTTCGACCTCACCGCGACACCGCCGTGCGGCGGTCACCGGCCCTCGGTGACCGTGACCCTGCGCGCGGTGGCGCAGCGTTTCGGCGCCGCCGCAGTGGGCGTCCTGCTTACCGGCATGGGGCGCGACGGCGCCGATGGCATGGCCGAGATTGCCGCCGCCGGCGGCATCACCATCGCCCAGGACGAGGCCAGCAGCGTGGTTTACGGCATGCCCAGGGAGGCAGTGGTACTGGGGGCGGCGCAACAAGTACTGCCGTTGCGACAAATCGGCCCGGCGCTGGCGGCACTGGCCGGTTGCAGCAGCGCGGACGCGACGACCGGGCGGAGGGCGGCGACATGACGGCACGGCCCGAACCCTCCGGCACCGCGCCCGGAATCCTGATCGTCGAAGACAGCCCGGTCGAAGCGGAGCTGCTGCGCCGCACTCTCGCCGGCGCGGGTTACGCGGCAAGCGTGGCGCACGATGGCGAGGAGGGCCTCCGCATGGTGCGCGCGCAGCGCCCCGCCCTGGTGATGAGCGACATCAACATGCCGGTGATGAACGGCTACCAGTTGTGCCGCACCATCAAGTATGACGATCACCTGTGGAATATCCCGCTGATCCTGCTCACGGTGCTGTCCGAGCCGGAAGACATCATCGAGGCGATCAATTGCGGTGCGGACGCCTACATCGTCAAGCCATACGGCGAGGCCAACCTGCTGAATCGCATCCGTGCCCTGCTCGATGCCCCGATCGAGCGGCGACGGGCAGACGAGCGTCGCGAGGAAGTGGTGGGCTACGGCGGAAAGAGTCACGCCATCGCCGGCGGCGGCCAGCAGATACTCAATCTGCTGCTCTCGCTGTACGAGAACGCCCTGCACCAGAACCTGGAACTGGTGGCGACCCAGACCCAACTCAACCTGCTGAACGAGAACCTCGACCGGCAGGTGCGCGAGCGCACCAGCGCACTGGCCCGCGTCAACCGGACGCTGCGGACGCTTTCGGTGGGCAATCATGTGCTGGTGCGGACGACCAGCGAGGAGGAGTTGCTGCGGGACGCCGTGCGCAACATCGTCGAGAACGGCGGCTACCGCCTGGCAGGAATCAGCTATGCCGTGGATGACGCGGACAGGAAGCTCACGCGCGTAGCCCTGGCCGGCGCCGGCGGGGACGTCTATCCGGAGGGCGCGCTTCTCACCTGGGCCGACACCGACGCCGGCCAGTTGCCGGTGGCCCGGGCCATCCGCAGCGGAACGATCCAGGTATGCCACGACATCGCAACCGATCCGGCATTCGCGCCCTGGAAGGACGCGGCGCTGGCCCGCGGCTATGCGGCGAACATCGGCTTGCCGCTGGCCGACAACGGCAGGATCTTCGGCGCCTTGAGCATCTTTTCCGCCGATCCGAATGCCTTCGACGACGAAGAAGCCGCGCTACTGCAGGAACTGGCCGGGGACATCGCCTACGGCATCGTCAGCCTGCGCGCACGGGCCGCGCTGCGAGCCGCCGACCAGGCGCTGCGCGAGAGCGAGACAAAATACCGGCAGCTGTTCGAAAGCTCGCGCGATGCCCTGATCCTGATGACGCCGCCGTCGGGCCGCTTCGTCGACGCCAATCAGGCGGCGCGGCAGATGTTCGGCATGGCCGGCAGCGCCGATATCACCGCCTTCGGGCCGGGCGACTTGTCGCCGCTACGGCAGCCGGACGGACGCCTTTCCACCACAAGGGCGGAGGAGCTGATTGCAAGCACTCTGCGCGACGGCTCGAGGTTTGTCGAATTCGAATGCCGGCGCCTGAACGGCGATATCTTCGTCGCCGACATCCTGGCCACCAGCATCGAAGTGGATGGTCAGTTGTTGCTGCAGCTTACCGTCCGCGACATCACCGAACGCAAGGCCGCCCAGGAGCAGGTGCGCAAGCTCTCGCAGGCCGTCGAACAGAGCCCCGAGGCCGTCGTCATCACCAGCCTGGATGCCAACATCGAATACGTCAACGAATCCTTCGTCCGGGTCACCGGCTACAGCCGCGAGGAAGCTATCGGCCGGAATCCGCGCCTGCTGCAATCGGGCAAGACGCCCGCCGCAACCTACGTCGATCTATGGCAGACGCTGACCGAGGGCCGGCCATGGAAGGGTGAGCTCCACAACCGCAAGAAGGACGGCAGCGACTATGTCGAGTTCGCCATCATCACGCCGCTGCGCCAGCCCGACGGGTCGATCAGCCACTATGTGGCGGTGAAGGAAGACATCACCGAGAAGACGCGCATCAGCGAGGAGCTGGATCGCCATCGGCACCACCTGGAAGCCCTGGTGCAGAGCCGCACTACCGAATTGCTTGCGGCGCAGCAACAAGCGGAGGCCGCCAACCTGGCCAAGAGCAGCTTCCTGGCCAACATGAGCCACGAGATCCGCACCCCGCTCAACGCCATCATCGGCCTCACGCATTTGCTGCGGCGTGCTGCGGCGACGCCGCAGCAGGCCGTGCGGCTGGACAAGATCGACGGCGCCGGGCGGCACCTGCTGGCGATCATCAACGACATCCTCGACCTGTCAAAGATCGAGTCCGGCCGGCTGCAACTGGAAACCACGGACTTTGCCCTCGCCTCGATACTCGACAACGTCGCGTCCATCATCGGCGATCCGGCGCGCGACAAGGGACTGCGGGTCGAGGTCGATGCCGACGAGGTTCCCCTGTGGCTGCGCGGCGACCCGACCCGCCTGCGCCAGGCACTGCTCAACTATGCCGGCAACGCCGTCAAGTTCACCGAGCAGGGTTCCATCGCGCTGCGTGCCAGGCTGCTGGAAGCCGGCGGCGACGAATTGCTGGTGCGCTTCGAGGTCGCGGACACTGGCGTCGGCATCGCGCCCGACGCGGTCGGCCGCCTGTTCCAGAGCTTCGAGCAGGCCGACACGTCGATCACGCGCAAATACGGCGGCACCGGGCTCGGGCTGGCGATCACGCGCCGCCTGGCGCAACTGATGGGCGGCGAAGTCGGCGCTGACAGCACGCCGGGACAGGGCAGCACCTTCTGGTTCACTGCCCGACTGCAGCGCGGCAGGGGCATCATGCCCGTGAAGTCGGCGACCGCGGACGCCGCGGATGCCGAAACACAATTGCGTCGCTATCAGGGTGGGGCACAAATCCTGCTGGCCGAGGACAACGCCATCAACCGAGAAGTGGCGCTGGAACTGCTGCACGCCGCGGGCCTGGCGGTAGACACCGCAGCCGACGGCCGGGAAGCGCTGGCAATGGCGCGCGCCACGGCCTACGACCTGATCCTGATGGACATGCAGATGCCCGACATGGACGGCCTCGAAGCCACCCGCGCGATCCGCACCCTGCCGGGTCGTGAAAAGACGCCGATCCTGGCGATGACGGCCAATGCCTTCGACGACGACCGCCGCGCCTGCCAAGAGGCGGGCATGAACGACTTCATAGCCAAGCCGGTGGATCCCGACGCGCTCTATGCCATTCTGCTGAAGTGGCTGTCGCAACACGCGACAACAGCACTGCGCAAGCCGGCCGCGGATACGGTTGTCGCCCCGCCGCCAACCCCGCCCAACGCCCCGGCGGCAAGCTTCCCGACACCGGCGGACGATGCCGCACTGCGCCGCCGCCTGGCGAGCATCCCCGGCCTCGACCTGTCGAGCGGGCTGGCGATCATGCGCGGCAATGCGGCAAAGTATGCCCGCTTGCTGACCCTGTTCGCCGACCGCCACGGGCAGGATCCGCAACAGATCGCCGAACGGCTGGCTGCCGACGACCTGCCGCAGGTGCAGAGCCTGACCCATACCCTCAAGGGCTCCGCCGGCAACCTCGGCGCGAAGCAGGTGTCGGCGGCGGCGGAAGCGCTCAATGCAGCGATTCGCCGCGAAGCCGCACGGGACGAAACCGGGCGTCTCGCCGGCAAGCTGACGGGCGAGTTGCAGCGGCTGATCGACGCCATCCGTGAGCTTCCAGCCGCTGCCGGCGGCGCACAGGCAGGCGCCGATCGGGAGCGGATCGCGACCGTACTCTCCCGTTTGGCAGCCCTGCTGAAAGCGGGCGACGTGGCTGTGAGTGACCTGGCGCAGCAGGAAGCGAGCCTGCTGCGCGCCACCCTCGGCGGGGCCGCCGAGAACATCCTGCGCCGCATCGCCGCGTTTGACTACGAGGGTGCGCTCGATGCCCTGCGTGCCTTCGACAAGGGAAAACCGAGGTGAACGACGGAATTACGATGGCAGGAGACGGTTCCGCGACTGTGCTGGTGGTCGACGACAATCCGGACAATCTCATGGTGCTCGGCGAACTGCTGCAGGCGGAGTACCGGGTGCTGGCGGCGACCTCTGGCCAGCGTGCGTTGGAAATCGCCGGCAACCGGCCGCGGCCCGATCTGATCCTGCTCGACGTAATGATGCCGGGGATGGATGGCTATGCGGTGCTCGCCAGCTTGCGCCAGGATGAGCGCACGCGGGACATCCCGGTCATTTTCATCACCGCGATGAACGCCACGCGGGACGAGGAGCATGGCCTGGAGCAAGGGGCAGTGGATTACATTACCAAGCCGATCCGGCCGGCAATCGTGCTGGCGCGCGTGCGCACCCAACTGGAGCTCAAGCGGGCGCGCGACAGGCTGGCGAACCAGAATGCATTCCTCGAAGAGGAAGTGGCAAGGCGCATGGCGGAAAATCAGACCATCCAGGATGTCAGCATCCACGCCCTGGGCTGCCTGGCCGAGATGCGCGACCCCGAAACCGGCGATCACATCCGCCGCACCCAGGGCTACGTGAAGGCTTTGGCGAGCCAGCTGCAGCACCATCCGCGTTTCACCACGGTCCTCTCCGACCAGTTCATCCGTCTGCTGACCAAGTCGGCGCCGCTTCACGACATCGGCAAAGTCGGGATACCCGACCATATCCTGCAGAAACCGGGCGAGCTCACCGCGGCGGAATGGGCCATCATGCAGACCCATGCCCGACTGGGCGCAGCGGCCATCGAGCATGCCGAGCGGGATGCCGCAAAACCGGTGGCATTTCTCGCCCTGGCCAGGGAAATCGCCCATTGGCATCACGAGAAGTGGAATGGCAGGGGCTACCCGGACGGACTCGCAGGGGATGCCATCCCGGTGTCGGCCCGGCTGATGGCGCTGGCGGATGTCTTCGACGCCCTGATCTCGCAGCGCGTCTACAAGGCAGCCCTGAGCTTCGATCAGGCGCGCGCGGTCATCGTCGAGGGACGCGGCGCGCATTTCGATCCGGACGTGGTCGACGCCTTCCTCGCCGGCTTCGACGAATTCACGGCCATCGCCGAACGCTACCGCGACGACGAAGCGACAGCGGCGGAACAAGGCTGACTATTCCGTTTCATCGCCCCGGCAGCAGCGCTGCGCGCCACGCCTGCAGCTTCCTCTCGAACGACCAGGTCGCGTTGGCCGGGCTGGTCGAGGGCAACACCAAAGCCTCGAAGCCCAAGGCCTCGACCTCGCGGATGCGGCGCGCGGCCATGCCGCCGTTGAAGCAGATTCGCCGTAGCGCCGGTGCCAGCGCTGTGCGGCCCTGCGGGCACTCCTTGAGCGCGGCCAGCGAATTCGGCACCGCATCGCGAATCGCGGTATCGAGGCTGCCGGCCCGCTCGCAGGAGGCGAACACGTCCCAGATGGCGATGCCGGCGGCCTGCACCGCCGCGATGCGCGCCGGGTAGTCCATGTCCTTCAGCGGCTGCCCGATGACCTCGCCGAGGATGCGCCAGAACTGGTTTTGCGGATGGGCGTAGTACTGCTGCGCGGCCAGCGAAGCCGTGGACGGAAACGAGCCCAGGATCAGCACCCGTGCTCGCGCGTCGATGACGGGTGGAAGGCCGTGGAGAATCACAGCCGCCCGGAAATCGGCCCGTCATTCCGGCGAAAGCCGGAAACCAGAAGTCCGCGCCCGACACCTGCCGCGCTGGATTCCGGCTTCCGCCGGAATGACGAATCCGCAAGCAAAGCCTCTGAGTCCCTA
>JBAZOF010000073.1:0-11863 GCA_041648855.1 Sulfuritalea sp.
TCATGCTTGCCTCCGTTTCCAATCAGCCCAGTAATCCTTGGCCGTCCTGATGTCCTTCGCCTGTGTCTTCTTCGATCCGCCCGACAACAGAATGACGATCGACCGACCGTGACGCCCCAAATAGACCCGATACCCGGCGCCGAGATGCTCCCGCAGTTCCAGAACACCATCGCCCACCGGTTCGCAATCGCCAAAATTGCCGGCCTCGATCCGCTTCAAGCGAAGCCGAACCTTGGCTTGCGCCTGCTTGTCGCGCAGTGATAGCAGCCACTCGGTGACCGGCTCATGACCACCGGCGGTTTGGTATCGGAAAACTTCGATCATGGAAAAGTGTAGCTTACAAGCTACATCAATGCAAGCGCTGCACTGCGCCCGTGTCGGGAGTCAATGGGTTGTCCGGTTCTGTAGCACGCAATCTGTCCAGTCGTCATAACGACTTAGGGTCAGCATCGAATTGATCTTCACGGCACCGCGAAACCGGACCTGATGTCTTGTCGCCCGAATCCTGAACCGATTCGATCCGCGCCACTTTCCGTTTATCCTGTGAATGTCGAGACGTTAAACTACAGGGCTCGCGCCAGAAAGCCATTCGCGGGTCGCCTTGCAGGAAACCATAGTTGAACAGATGCCGCGCCTTGCCCGCAGCAAACACCCCATGCCGAACGCAGAGACGAGAACAGAAAAGCCCAAGCTCCACTGGGTAGTTCGAATGAACTACCGCAACCGATCGCTGTCGTGGGTGATCCTGTGCCTGGTGGTGGCTGTGCACCTGTACCAACAGGCTCACGCCCCCTGGGTTTGGGCGGCCCTGGTGCTGCAGTTCCTGGTCTACCCGCAAGTAGTCTATTGGCGCGCACGGCTGGCCCGCGACCCGCTGAAGGCCGAAATCCACAACATGCTGCTCGATTCGTTTTGCTTCGGCATCTGGTCGGCCGGCATGGGATTCCCGCTGTGGATCGCATTTGTCTTCGGCGTCAGCACCAGCATGAACCTCGCCGCCTTCGAGGGCGGCAAGGGTGTGGTGAAGGCACTCGCCGTGCAACTGCTGGGGATGGCCGTGACGGTGCCCTTCACGCGGCTGCATTTCGCGCCCGACACCAGCGTGACTGTCGCCTTCCTGTCCATCTTTGCCATATCCTCCTACCTGGTGATGTTCGGCTTGAGCGCCCACCGGCGCACGCTCATGCTCCATCAGGTGCGCCAGCAGCTGCGCGAGAACGAAAAGGCGCTGCAGTCGCAGCTGTCCGAAATTCAGCTGCTCCAGGCCCAACTCAAGGAAGAGGTGGACCGCGACCACCTGACGGGCCTGTACAACCGCCGCTACCTGGCCGCCACCATCGACCGCGAGCTGGCCCGCTGCCTGCGCGATGGCGCGCCGCTGAGCGTGATGATGATCGACATCGACCACTTCAAGCTGATCAACGACACGCACGGCCACCCGTTCGGCGACCGGGTGCTGGTCGCCATGGCCGCGACCCTGAACGAATCGCTGCGCGCGGGCGACATCGCCTGCCGCTATGGCGGCGAGGAGTTTTTGCTGCTGCTGCCCAACATGGCGCTGGACACGGCCAAGGCGCGGGCGGAAGAGATTCGCAACAAGGTCGGCACGCTGTCGCTGAAGGTTGATGGTATTGCCTTCCCAGTTCGCATTTCGGCGGGCCTGGCCGAAGCACCGCGCGACGCGACCGACGCCGCCACGCTGGTCAAGCTGGCCGATGCCGCGCTGTACCGCGCAAAAGCCGCAGGGCGCAACCGCGTCGAGGCCACCGCCTGAGCCGGGGTGAGACGCTGGCCAGGCGTCGTTGAGAGCACACGGTCGCCGTACCGCCAGCGCCGACTCCTGGCGCATGTTCAATCGAAAACCGGAGCCGCCCCGTATTGCATTGCGGGCAACGCGAGGCGATCGCTACTTTGCGTACAGGGCCTTGGGCACACGCCGCAGCTTCGGCTGGTCGTCGGTTCCCAATCGCTCGTTATGCGAACCGCGCAAGGCGAGGCAGGCTTTCACATCGTCCTCGGCCATGCCCAAGGCAGGTGCCGCTTTCGTCGAGAATTTATCAATGTTGCTGCGCGCAACGGCGCCCGAGCTTTCTTCGAAGCATGGCAAGCGGTAGGTGCGGTCCATGCCGAGGGCGCTGACGGCCTTGTTGGTGCAGATGGGTTGGAGACCATCCACTGACTGGCCTGCCAGCGCATCGACCTTGTCGCAGTCCGCCTTCGCCATCGGGTAAGCGATGGTGGTGAAGCCCAGGGACGACTCCCGGATCGGCTTGTCGCCGGCATTTCGGTAAGGCCCGACAATGAGGCCATGGGGATGAAAGTCGGTGGTAGACCCCACGTTGAGGGCATCGAACACGCCCTTGTCTTTCGACAGCGTCTCACCCACCTTGACTATGTCGGTGACGGGAGCGTCAATGTGCGTGTGGCCCGAAATCCAGACGTTCTTTTGTCCCTTTGCCATCAGCCTGATCATGTCGTCGCGCAACAGGCTGCCACTGCTGTTGAAGCGGAGCAACATGTTCATGTTGGCCGGCCAATAGTGGCTGACAACGAGCCGGTATTTGGCGTCCGGATTCGCCATCTTTTGCAATGTACTGATCTGCGAGGGGGTTTCGTCGTGTGTGCCGAATGACATCGATCCTTTGGCACCCCACACGCCGATGCCTTCGCACCCGATGCCGGCATTGGCCTTGAACGTCACATCGCGGTAGTCGGATGAATCGGCCAGCAGGATGTCCACCGGTGTGCCGGTTTTGCTTTTGAGCACGCCCACGTGGTAGGTCGTGTACTGGCCCGTGTCATCCCCTGGACATTTCTTCGATGCAGTATGGCCGGTCCTGACAGTCTCGGTCGTCAGGGCGAAATTCGTGTCCATCGCCGCGCTGGCCTTGTTGTGCAGTTCCATCCGCTTGATCACCTGCTCCTTGGTCTCAGGCGGATTGATGACGCCGTCCGCCGCACACAGCTTGGAGCGGATGGCCATGCGGGTCTGGTTGCCGGTGCCCAGGTAGTCGTGGTTGCCCATGACGAAATATGACGGTGGCCCCTTGTCGGCCCGCGCCTGTTCGAGGACACCGAAAAACTTGTTCAGCTCGTCCGTGCAACCGCTGTTGACGCCGTCGCCCAGGTAAAGAATCAGGTCAACCTTCTGCTTCTTCATCTCATCCAGGAAGCGTTGGAGCATCAGTGGAGCCAGATACTCCACCGCAGGCGGCCGGATGGCGACGCTGGCCACCCGGTCAGCCATCTTGCGCCGCATGCCGTAGTTGAAGGTGCCCAGCAAGCTGGTGATCTGCGAATCCGCCAGCACGCCGATGCGATAGGGAAATTGCGCCGCAGCCTCAGCCGCATGGACACCACCAGCCACGCCCACTGCCATACCGCACAGGAGCAAACCAATCACCCGCCAGCTCTTCGTTGTACTTTTCATCGCACGTTCCTCTTGGTTTAGGGGCTCAGCGCAGGGACAGTATTTCAAATGTATAAAGGAAGTATCACACGCAGGCAGCCAGACATGGCAAGTTTCGCAAGCCTGCCGCCATAATTGCCTCGGCAGGGGATGTTCCCTGGCGGCACCCGGAACCAGCCATTCGACTCCATTGCCTCGACGCGAATTGTGCCGGGCCAAGCAGGCTGGCAAGCCGATGTCCACAAACTTCAAGCGCCGTACCGCCAGCGCCGACTTTTATCGAACCGGCGCGAGCGGCGTCAAAGCAGGCCGGAAAACTCCCCGCCCACCCGCCGCCTCATGATCCGAGCGTAGAGCCCCGGCGCCAGCCGGCTCAGCCACCAGGCCTTGCGCGCGGTGGCATCCGGCAGCAGCAGCGTGCGCCCTTGCGCCACCGCCTCGAAGATGCGCTCGGCGATTTCCCCGGGCGATGATTCGACGCCGGTGGTGATGCGCGGACTGGTGACCGGCGCGCCACTGCCGTCGGTGGCGGCGGCGCCGATGCCGGTGCGGATGAAGGATGGACACACCAGGGTGACGCCGACACCGGCGCCTTCGACTTCGCTGCGCAGGCTGTCGAAGAAGCCATGCAGCGCATGCTTGCTGGCGGCATAGCCGGTGCGCCCGGTCAGCGGCGAAAAGCCGGCAACGCTGGAGATGGCGACGATGAAGCCCCTCCGCTCGACGATCTGCGCCAGCGCAGCCTGCGTGAGGTTGGCCGCGCCGAAGAAATTGACATCCATGACGCGGCGAATGACTTCAGGGTCGGTGTCGGCGAGCAGGCTGCGATGGCTGATGCCGGCGTTGGCGATGAGGCCGTCAAGCGTGCCGAAGTGCGCCAGCGTCGCGGTCACTGCGGACTTGCAGGCGGCCGGGTCGGTGATGTCGCCGGGCAGGGCCAGCGCCTCGGCGCCCGCGGCGCGCAGCGTCGCCACAAGCGCGTCGAGCCGCGCTCCATCCAGATCCAGCGCGGCGATGCGCGCGCCGGCGGTGGCGTAGCGGTGGCACAACGCAGCGCCGAGGCCGCCGGCGGCGCCGGTGATCAGCACCACGCGGCCCTTGATTTCGCGGCGGGTCACTGCGCGCGGGGCTTCGACAGGCTCAGCCCGAACGGTGATTTCATCGGCTCGATTGTCATTTGGCCTTGCCTTGGCGCGAGGTGCGCCACAGTTCGAAGACTTCGGCGGACGTCAGCTTCGGCACGTAGCCGAAAACTTCCTTCAGGCGCCGGTTGTCGAGCACCGGCCGGTAGCGCAGGAAGTCGATCTGCTCCGGCCCGTACTGCGTCAGGCCCAGCTTCTTCAGCAGCCACAGCGCCGCCTGCAGCAGGCCGGCCGGAAACTCCACGCAACCCTTGCCGAGGCGCTTGGCGATCTCGTCGATGTCGAGCTTGCCGTCGCCGGCGACGTTGAAAATGCCGGTCACCGGCGAGTCCACGCCTTGCACGATGGCCGCGACTACATCCTGGTCGTGGATGAAGACGAAGGGACTGGCGGAACCGCGGATCGCGATCAGGTGCGGCTTCTCGAACAGGTCGGTGATCTGGTTGTGCACCGAGGCGCCGAGAATGGTGCCGATGCGAAAGACGATCTGTTCCAGTTGCGGCAGCCGTGCGCGGTAGTCGGCCAGCATTTCCTCGACCAGGCGCTTGTGCCAGGAATAGGCGAAGCTCCGGTTGCCGCGCACCGGATCGCTCTCGGTCAACCATTCCGGGTTGTCGACGTGGTAGCCGTAGGCCGCGCCGCTGGACGAAACGATGATGCGCTTCACATCGTTGCGGACACAGGACTGGAGCAGGTTGCGCGTGCCATCGACATCGACGCTGTATTCGAACTCGCGATTGCTCCTCTTGCCCGGCGTGACGATGGAGGCCAGATGCACCACCACTCGCGGCCGGTGGCGGGCGACGATGGCATCGACTTCCGGCGCGCGGATGTCGGCGACTTCATAGGCAACGCCGGACAGGCGCTGCGCCGGCTCGCGCACGTCGAGCGCGATGGTAGCGATGTCGGCGCGCCGCGCCAGTGCGGCCACCACCTGGCTGCCGAGGTAACCGGAACTGCCGGTGACGAGGACGCAGGGCGCGGTCATGCCTGGCCTTGCGGGTCGCGCTTGCTCCAGATCGTCGACACCGTCAGCCCCGAAATGATGTGCCAGATGCCCCACCACGCCGTGACGATGGCCATGCCGCCGAGGCCGTCGAAGAAATTGAATATCAGGATCAGGCCCAGCGCCGAGTTCTGGATGCCGACTTCGATCGACACCGCACGCCGGTCGCGCTCGGGCAGGCCGGCGAACTTCGCCGCGAAGTAGCCGGTCAGCAGCGCCAGGCCGTTGTGCAGGAACACGGCGAAGACGACGAAGCCGACGAAATCCAGGAAGTAGCGCCAGTTGGCCGCCAGCGCGCCGAGCACGAAGATGCCGAAGACGGCGATGGAGAAAATCTTCACCGGCTTGTGCGCGCGTTCGACGAAATTCGGAAAGCGGTAGCCCGCCCACATGCCGACAATCATCGGCAGGCCGAGCAGCAGGAACACCGCGAGCAGCATTTCCATCGGATCGAGCGCCACCACCTTGAGGAGCTTTGCCGTCTCCGGATACAGCCCGCCCCAGAGCGACAGGTTGAGCGGCGTCATGACGATCGCGACGGCGGTGGACAGTGCCGTCATGGTGATCGACAGCGCGGTGTTGCCCCTGGCGTAGTGCGTGAGGAAGTTGGAAATGTTGCCGCCCGGACAGGCCGCCACCAGCATCATGCCCAGCGCGATGCTGGGCGCCGGCTTGATCACCATCACCAGCAGGAAGGTGAAGGCCGGCAGCAGGATGAACTGCCCGACCATGCCGATGATCACCGGCTTGGGCATGGTCAGCACGGCCTTGAAATCCGCCACCTTGAGGTCGAGTGCAACGCCGAACATGACCAGGCCGATGATGGCGTTGAGCGCCCACAGCGAGCCGGGGTTGAAATTGAGACGGACGAGGTCGATTTCGTTCATGGCTGCTCCAGTTTATTGAACCGGCTGCAATCTACCAACGTTCGCGGTGAGCCTGTCGAACCGCCCACGCCATACCGGGCCAGGCCTTCGACAAGCTCAGGCCGAACGGCCACGAAAGTCACGCCTTCGGTTCCTCGTGCATCTTCTTGAAGTGTATGAGCCCCGGCGCCCACATGTGCTTGACCGGGTCGACGTCGACGTGAATCACCGCGCAGCCGCCGGTGGCCAGCGCACGCTGCAGCGCGGGCTTGAGCTCCTTCGGATCGGAGACGCGCTCGCCGTAGGCGCCCATGCTCTCGCCCAGCTTGTCGAACTTGATTTCGCCGAGGTCGGCCTTGATCGTCTCGTCGGGATCGAGGTGCTTGAAGATCATGGTCTTGATCGGACGCAGCATGAATTGCTGGTTCATCTTGACCATGCCCCACTGCTTGTCGGCCAGCACGATGTAGATCACCTGCGCCTTGTTGCGCACTGCCGTCTCGACTTCCTGCGAATGGAAGCCCATGGCGCCGTCGCCGATGATGCAGCAGACCGGCTTGCCCGGTCGCGCAATCGCCGCCGCCACCGCCTGCGACATGCCGGCGCCGAGCATGCCGAACTTGAAGGTCGATATCACGGTGTTGGGCACCGTGACCTTGTGATAGAACATGGCCCAGATCGTCGCGTTGCCGCCGTCGGCGACCAGCACCGAATCCTCGGGGAACAACTCGCGACAGACCGTGCCGATGTGCGCGGGGTGCATCGGTATCGCCATGTCGCCGAGCGCCTTGTCCCAGCCGGCGCGGTCTTCCTTCATGGTTTTGGCGTAGCCCGCGACGCGGGTGCGGCGCGCGTCGAGCTTGAGTTCATCCTGGCGCTTTTGCAGTTCGTCGCCCAGCAGTTCGAGGAAACGTTTGGCGTCGGCGACGATGCCGAGGTCGGCCGGCTTGTTGAGGCCGATCATGTCGCCGTCGAGGTCGACCTGGATGGTCTTCTGCTCCGACGGATGACGCCAGTAGGGCGGCTTGCCCCACCAGTCGGTTTCGCCGATGCGCGAGCCGAGGATCAGCACCACGTCGGCGTCGTTGCGCACCTGGTGGTTGAGCTTGACGTGCGGCATGGTGATGGCCAGCGGCGAGTTCTCGGTCAGCATGCCGCGCGCGGCCCAGCTGGTGGTGACCGGCGCGTGCAGCAGCTCGGCGACGCGCTGCAGCGCTGCATAGGCGTTGCAGTGGATGATGCCGCTGCCGGCATGGATCATCGGCGCGCCCGCCGCGATCAGCAGATCGGCGGCTTCGCTCACTTGCTCAGAAGTCGGCGCTGGCGGTACGGCGTTGCGGTACTGGTGCGGCGCCCAGTAAGCGATGTCGGCCTTGAATTTGCCGTTCATGATGGTTTCCGGCACATCGACGTGCACCACGCCGGGCCGCCCTTCCCAGCTCTTGCGCAAGGCCTTGCGCACCAGTTCCGGAACGCGGTCGAAGGAGGAAACGGCCGAGCTCCACTTGCCGATCTTGCCGATGACGCCGCTCTGGTCGAAGCACTGGTAGCTGCCGCCGCGGTCGGGATACATGATGGTCGGGCGGCGCGCGCTGGTGATCGCCAGCACGCGGTTGCCGTCGGCCTGCTCGACCACCAGGCCGGGCAGCAGGTTGGCGACGCCGGGGCCGTTGCTGGCCATGCAGACGCCGAGCTTGCCGGTCAGCCGCGCATAGGTGCCGGCCATGTGCGCGGCGCAGGTCTCGTGCCGCGGCGTGACGATCTCGATGCCGAGCCGGTGCAGCGCCGAGTAGAAACCGAAATAGGTGCCGTCGATGATGCCGAAGACCTTCTCGACGCCTTCCTTCTGCAACATGCGGGCGATGACTTCGCCGCCGGTGATTTCCGCCATGACCTCGTTCTCCTCTTTCTGACGTCAATTATTGACGTTTGTCTTGTCCGGCAAGAATAGGCGATTGAATAGTGCCGCTGCTTGTCGCAAAATACCCGGCCATTTGTCATTTCGCGACAACATGCCCGATACCGAAATCGCCCCGACGAAGGAAGTCAGTGTCGCCATGGCCTATGGCCGGCGCCTGCTGGATCTCGTCGAGCGCCTGGGGCTGCCGCGTGCGGTGCTGCTGCGGCATGCGCGCATCGATGCCGCGGAATGGAATACGCCGCAGGGCCGCCTGCCCTTCAGCGCGCTGGTGGCGCTGTTCCGCACGGCGCTGGCGCTGACCGGGCGGCGCGACCTCGGGCTGGAATTCGGCCGCGATGCGCGCCCGGATACTTTCGACGTGCTCGGCTATGCACTGATGACCTGTCGCGACCTGGAAGAGGCGATCGGTCTGGTGCCGCTGTATCGGCGCATCGTGTTCGATTCGGGCTACAGCGAAACGCATTTCGGCCGCGAGGGCGGGCACGTCAAGCTGGCCTGGGTGGTGCTGCCGGAGGCGACCCGGGCCGGACTGCCCTACTGCGATCTCCTGGCCGAATCACTGCTCGCCAGCTGGGCCGGCTTCGGGCGCTGGATTACGCGCAGCGAGCTGCCGCTGCGCGAGGTGCGCTTTCTGCACGACGCGCCCGAAGACACGCTGCCCTTCGCCACGTTCTTCGGCTGCCCGGTGCGCTTCGCCGCCGGCGAAAACGCGCTGTTGTTCGACGGCGACCTGCTGTCGCGTCCGCTGGTCCAGGCCGACGCTGCGCTCAACCTGGCGATGCGCGACGAGGCACGCATGGTCATCGCCCGCCTGCAGGGCGGCCATGACATCGTCAGCCAGGTGCGACAGGCGCTGGTGCCGCTGATGCCGAAGTGCGAAACCACGCTGAAGCACGTCGCGACCTCGCTCGGCATGACGCCGCGCACGATGCAGCGCCGCCTCGTCCAGGCCGGGGCTTCCTTTCACGGCCTGCTCGACACCTCGCGCCGCGATCTGGCGCAGGTCTATCTGCGCGACTCCTCGCTTTCCGCGCTGGATGTTGCCTTGCTGCTGGGCTACGCCGAGCAGAGCTCCTTCACCCGCGCCTTCCGCAACTGGTTCGCCACCTCGCCTTCGGCGTGGCGCAAGGGCTGGTAGTCCGGCCCGGCTACAACTGCCCGCCGGTTCGCGCCAGTAATTCCGCGAAATCGGCTTCCGGCAAGGGGCGCGAGATCAGGTAACCCTGGAATTCGTCGCAGCCCTGATAGCGCAGGAAGTCGAACTGGGCCTGGTTCTCCACCCCTTCGGCGACCACGGTCTTGCGCAGGCTCTGCCCCAGCGAGATGACGGCGCGGGCGATCATCGCCACTTCCTCTTCGTGCTCGATGCCGGTCACCAGCGAGCGGTCGATCTTGATGATGTCGAGCGGAAAGCGGCGCAGGTAGGACAGCGAAGAATAGCCGGTGCCGAAATCATCCATGGCGAGGCTGGCGCCGAGTTCCTTGAACTCGCTGAGGATGCGCACGGCCCGTTCGCTGTCGCCGAGGAAGACGCTTTCGGTGATCTCCAGTTCCGCCCGTTCCGGCGGCAGGCCAGCCTCGCGCAGCAGGGCGGCGACGCGACCGACGAGATCCTCGCCGAGAAACAGCCTGGGCGAGAGATTCACGGCGACCTGGATGGCGTGGCCGTGGATCGGTGCCCAGCCGGCCGCGGCGGCGAAGGCCTTTTTCAGGATGATGTCGGTCAGCGGTGCGATGAGGCCGGCTTCCTCGGCGATGGGGATGAAGCGATCGGGAGCGACCACGCCGAATTCGGCATTGTTCCAGCGCGCCAGCGCCTCGGCCCCGACGATGCGGCGGCGGTGATCGACCTTGGGCTGGAAGCACACCGAAAACTCTTCCTGCTCGATGGCGGTGCGCATCGCGGCTTCGAGGTTCAGCCGCTCGTTGGCCATGTGATTGAGTTCGGGCGTGAAGAACTGGAAGTTGTTGCGGCCGCGATCCTTGGCCGCGTACATGGCCACATCGGCATGCTTGAACAGGCTTTCGGCGTCGGCGCCGTCCTGCGGGTAGAGCGCCACGCCGAGGCTGGCGCCGACCTGGAACTCGCGCCCGGCCAGGCTCACCGGACGGCCGATCTCCAGCATCACCCGCTCCAGCAGCGAGATGATGGAATTGACCCGGTAGTGGTCGTTGAGCACCAGCACGAATTCGTCGCCGCCCTGGCGCGCCACGGTGTCGGAGGTGCGCAGGCTGCTGCGCAGGCGGTCGGCGATTTCCACCAGCAGCTCGTCGCCCGCCGCATGGCCGAGGCTGTCGTTGATGAACTTGAAATTGTCGAGGTCGATGAAGACCAGGGCCAGGAAATAGCCGAGGCGCTCGGCCCGCGCGATGGCCTGATCGAGGCGGTCGGCCAGCAGGCTGCGGTTGGGCAGGCCGGTCAGGGTATCGTGATTCGCCTGGCGCTCGAGCTGTTCCTGATAGCTGCGGCGCTCGGTGATGTCCTGCACCGTGCCCTCGTAGCAGATGAACTCGCCATTGGGGCCGCGCACGATGTGCGCGTTTTCCGAGATCCATATTTTCGAGCCGTCGCGGCGATACACCTCCGACTCGAAGTTGATGACTTCGCCATGGGCTTCCATCAGGCGACGGAACTCCTGGCGGCGGGATTCCCTGACGTACAGGCGGCGCTCGAGCTCGGCGAGGTCGGCGATCAGCTGCTCGGGCGTGACATAGCCGTAGAGCTCGGCCAGGGCCCGGTTTGCAGCGAGATAGCGGCCATCGCGGGTGGTCTGGAAGATGCCTTCCGAGGCGTGCTCGAAAATGTGCCGGTAGCGCATCTCGGCGTGGGCCAGTGCCTCCAGCGTCATTCGACGCACGCTGACATCCTCGATGAAGCCCTCGATGACCGGCTGCCCGTGTTCGTCGCCGACGGCGACGCCCCGCTCCGCCACCCACTTGACCTGCCCGTCGCTGGTGACGATGCGGTACTGGACGGAAAAGCGCCGGCCGGCCGCGATGGCCCGCGTGATTTCGCCGCGCACCCGGTCCCGGTCTTCGGCGAAAGTCAGCTCTTCCCAGGTCACGCAACCGTCCTCAATCAGGTCCTGCGGACCGTAGCCGGTCAGTTCGAGGCAGCCCTGGCTGACGAACAGCATGGTCCAGAAGCTGTCGTTGCGGCAACGGTAGGCCATGCCCTCGAGATTGTTCACCAGGGTGTCGAGTACCCGCGCCCGATCCACGGGCAGGGAAGTGTTGAGGCTGGAACGATGCAGACGGGCAGTTGATGAAGGGGTCATGGAGGAACCATAAGCAACCCCCGTACCACCCCTTTACCCCTGATTCCGGCGGCTTTCCGCGCCAACATGGTGCCGCCGGCGGCCGCTCGCGCCCCAAGCTGGTTCGTCGCCGTGTCGCCGGCGCCGACTTCCGGTGCCGACGACCTGCCGCATCAGTTGCCGCAAGCCACGAGGCTGCGGCGGGTCGCCGCGATTACTGCTTCGCGCCGAGCCCGACGCGAAAGGCCTCGAGCCTGGTCTC
>JBAZOF010000074.1:0-11617 GCA_041648855.1 Sulfuritalea sp.
CCGGCTTGATGGAAAAAGTACCTCTGGTTCACCGTATCACCAGCGCCGACTATCCGCTGCCCGCAGCGCGACCGGCCAACTCGCGACTCGACTGCTCGCGGTGCCAAAGCGACTTCGGACTGGCCCTGCCCGACTGGCGGACGGGACTGATCGACTGTCTCGCCGACGCACGATTCTGATTTTTCAAAAAACTACGAAACATGGCTGTCACCCCCACTTACGACGAATCTTCCTTCCGTGTCCTCAAGGGACTGGAGCCGGTGCGCGAGCGTCCCGGCATGTACACCCGCACCGACTCGCCGGCCCACATCATTCAGGAAGTCATCGACAACTCCGCCGACGAAGCCCTCGGCGGGCATGCGAAAAACCTGCACGTCCTGCTCCATCTCGATGGCTCGATCACCGTCACCGATGACGGCCGCGGCATTCCCGTCGGCCTGCATCCCGACGAGAAGATCCCGGTCGTGGTGCTGGCCTTCACACGGCTGCATGCCGGCGGCAAGTTCGACAAGAGCACCGGCAATTCGGCCTACGCCTTTTCCGGCGGCCTGCATGGAGTCGGCGTCGCCGTCACCAATGCGCTGTCCACCCGCGTCTCGGTCGAAGTACGGCGCGAAGGAAAAATCTGGACCATCGAATTCTCCGGAGGCGGCGAAACAATCGGCGCCCTGACCGAGATGGGCCCCTGCGGCCGCCAGAGCGGTACCCGCGTGCGTGTCTGGCCCGATCCGAAATACTTCGATGTACCGAAAGTCCCGCCGGCCGAACTGGAACGGCTGCTGCGTTCCAAGGCCGTACTGCTGCCGGGCGTCAAGGTCCGGCTCGACATCGAGCAGGCCGACGGCAGCGTCAGCAGCAAGACCTGGAGCTACCCCACCGGGCTTGCCGGTTACCTGAGCGAGTTGGCAGGCAACGCCGAGGCGGTCGCCCCGCTCTATGCCGCCGAGAAATATGCCGACGCCGACCATGCCGATTTTGCTGCCGGCGAAGGCGCGGCCTGGGCCATCGGCTGGCATGTCGATGCGGTGGCCTCCGAGTCCTATGTCAATCTGATTCCGACGGTCGCCGGCGGCACCCATGAAGCCGGCCTGCGCGCCGGCGCCTTCGAGGCCGTCAAGTCCTTCATCGAACACCGCGCACTGCTGCCGCGCGGCGTCAAGCTGCAGCAGGACGACGTCTGCAGCCGCATGGCCTATGTTCTCTCGGCGCGCATTCTCGATCCGCAGTTTCAGGGCCAGGTGAAGGAAAAGCTCAACTCGCGCGAAGCCGTGAAGCTGGTCTCCAGCATGGTCCGTGACCCCTTCGAGATCTGGCTCAACCAGCATGTCGAGGCGGGCAAGGCGATTGCCGAAATCTCGATACGACAGGCGCTGGCACGACAGAAGAATGCGCAGAAGGTGGAAAAACGCAAGCAGTCCGGCGTCGCCGTGCTGCCGGGAAAACTCTCCGATTGCGAATCGACCGACATTGCCGAAAATGAACTCTTCCTGGTCGAGGGCGATTCCGCCGGCGGATCGGCCAAGATGGCGCGCAACAAGGAAACCCAGGCCATCCTGCCCTTGCGCGGCAAGGTGCTCAATTCGTGGGAAGTCGAAGCCGGACGGCTCTTCGCCAACAATGAAATCCACGACATCGCCGTGGCGCTCGGTGTCGACCCGCATCGCCCGGAGGACAGTCCGGATCTCTCCGGCCTGCGCTACGGCAAGCTGATCATCATGTCCGATGCCGACGTCGACGGCGCGCACATCCAGACCCTGCTGCTGACGCTGTTCTACCGCCATTTCCCGGCCCTGATCCGTCATGGCCACATCTACATCGCCCAGCCGCCGCTGTACCGCATCGACGTTCCGGCCTCAGGCAAGAAGCGCCCGGCGCGCCGGCTGTATGCGCTGGATGAAGGCGAACTGGTCGCCATCAAGGATCGCCTGATCAAGGAAGGCATTCGCGAAGACGCCGTCGAGGTCGGACGCTTCAAAGGATTGGGCGAGATGAATCCTGATCAGCTGCGCGAGACCGCAATGGCGCCGGCGACCCGCCGCGTGCTGCCGGTCGTCGATCTGCCCGGGGCCGACGAAGCCACCCTGAAACTTTTCAACCTGCTGATGGGCAAGGGCGAGGCTTCCTCGCGCCGGGCCTGGATGGAACAAAACGGTCACCTCGTGGAGGCGGACCTCTGATGAGCATGAACAACGACACCCCCGATCTGTTCGACGAACCCGTCGCCGCGGAAACCGCCGAGGCGGCAGCGGCCAACCCGCCGCCGCCCGCCGTACCGCCAGCGCCGACTTTCGAGGATGGCATGGGCGACGGCACTTCGCTGCCGCTCGCCGCCTACGCCGAGCGCGCCTACCTCGCCTATGCCATGAGCGTGGTGCGGGCGCGCGCTCTGCCCCAGGTGGAAGACGGCCTCAAGCCGGTGCAGCGGCGCATCCTGCATGCCATGAACGAGATGCGCCTCGCTGCCAGCGCCAAGCACGTCAAGAGCGCGCGCGTGGTCGGTGACGTGATCGGCAAGTACCATCCGCACGGCGACACCAGCGTCTATGACGCCATGGTGCGCGTGGCGCAGGACTTCACGCTGCGCTATCCGCTGGTCGACGGCCAGGGCAACTTCGGCTCGCGCGACGGCGACGGCGCGGCGGCGATGCGCTACACCGAATGCCGCCTGACGCCTTTCGCCGAATTGCTGCTGTCGGAAATCGATCGCGGCACGGTGGACTTCACCGCAAACTACGACGGATCGATGACCGAGCCGCAACTGATGCCGGCACGCCTGCCGGTCGTGCTGCTGAACGGCGCCTCCGGCATCGCCGTCGGCATGGCGACCGAGATCCCGCCGCACAATTTGCGTGAAGTCGCCGAGGCCGCCCGCCTGCTGATCAAGAAGCCCGAAGCCGTGCTCGAAGAAGTGCTGGCGGTATTGCCGGGGCCGGATTTCCCCGGCGGCGGCCAACTCATTTCGACTCCGGGCGACATCCGCGACGCCTATGCCAACGGCCGTGGATCCTTGCGCATGCGCGCCCGCTGGCGCATCGAGGAACTGGCCCGCGGCCAGTGGCGCGTCATCGTGTACGAACTGCCGCATGGCGTTTCGGTTTCGCAGGTGCTGTCCGAGATCGAAGGCCTGACCAACCCGCAGCCGCGCACCGGCAAGAAGGATGTCAGCCAGGAACAGAAGAACCTCAAGGCCCTGGTGCTGGGCGTGCTCGACAGCGTGCGCGACGAATCCAGCGACCAGCAGGCGGTGCGCATCATGCTCGAACCCAAGAGTTCGCGCATCCCGCAGGATGAATTCATGGCTGTGCTGCTGGCTCACACCAGCCTCGAATCCAGTGTCTCGGTAAATCTGACCATGGTCGGCCGCGACGGGCGGCCGCAGCAGAAGAATCTGCTGACCATCCTCCACGAATGGATCGAGTTCCGCTTCGCCACGGTCGAACGCCGCACGCGGCACCGGCTGGCCGAAGTGTTGCGCCGCGTGCATATCCTCGAAGGGCGCATGACGGTATTCCTGCGCATCGACGAAGTGATCCACTGCATCCGCGAATCCGACGAACCCAAGCCGGATCTGATCGCCCGCTTCGGCCTGACCGAAATCCAGGCCGAGGACATCCTCGAAATCCGCCTGCGCCAATTGGCACGCCTGGAAGGCATTCGCATCGAGAAGGAACTCGGTGACTTGCGCAGCGAACACGGCCAACTCACCAAGCTGCTCGACTCGCGCAGCGAGATGACCAAGCTGATCCAGAAGGAAATCGCCGATGATGCCAAACGCTTCGGCGATGAGCGGCGCACCCTGATGGAAGCCGTGACGCCGATCTCGCAGGGGGAAATTGCCGCGCCCGACGAACCGGTGACCGTCATCATCTCGAAGAACGGCTGGGTGCGCTCGCGTCAGGGCCACGGCATCGACCCGGCCAGCATCACCTACAAGACCGGCGATTTCCCCTGGCTGGTGGCGGAAACACGCACCGTCTGGCCGCTGATCGTGATCGACAGCAACGGCCGCAGCTACAGCGTGAGGGTCTCCGACCTGCCGGGCGGCCGCGGCGACGGCGCACCGCTGAACACCATGATCGACTTCCAGGAAGGCGGCAAGCTGGCGCAAGTGCTGACCGGCGCGCCGGAGTGCAAATATCTTGTCGCCGGTTCCGCCGGCTATGGTTTTGTCGCCAGCGTGGCCGACATGATCGCCCGCAACAAGGCCGGCAAGGCCTTCCTGACGCTGGACAAAGGCGAGAAGCCGCTGCCTCCGACGCCGGTGGTCGGGGACAGCGTCGCCGTTCTGACCCAGGGCGGCCGACTTCTGATCTTCGCCCTCGCTGAACTCAAGGAAATGGCCAAGGGGAAGGGGCTGATGCTGATCGACCTGACCAAGAATGACGAGGTCGTCGGCGTCGCCGTAAGCGGCGGACAAACCCTGAGGATCGGCGGCAGCGGGCGCGGCGGCAAGCCGGTCGAACAGCCGCTCGATGCCCGGGCACAGGCAGCTTTCCGCGCCACTCGCGCACGGCGCGGGCAGGAGATTCCGTTCAAACTAAAACCTTCGAGCCTGAACTTGACAAGCAGCCAATGATGCTAGAATCTTTGCAAAACTGGCCTATCGGTATTCGCTTGTGGTTTACTGGAATGGATGCCGCCGACGGAGAATAAAATGCTCTTCATCCTGTACTACATCCTCGCCATCGTTGTGCTGGTCATGCATTTCACCGGATTTCTGGCGCGCAACAATCTGGAATGGCTGATACTGGTGCTCGCCATCACGGTGTTCCCGGCGGTCATCTATCTGTAGTTCGCAGGCACCAATTCACCGTTACCTGCCCGCGGTCTCGACACACCCGGGATTCCGCTTCGCGGCGGGCGAGCGGAATCCCAGGTACGCAGAGCGCGCCAGCGCCGACTTCCGTCAGCGGCATCCGCTCAACATTCGCGGATGATGATGTTCTTGATCTGATCCACCTTCGCGTCGACCAGCTCGACGCGCTGCGGCAGGTTTTCCAGACCCTCGAGTTCCGCCGGCCGCACCGGATCGCGGCCCAAGGCTTCACGTATCGTCTCGGCGAATTTGACCGGCTGCGCCGTCTCCAGCACGATCATCGACTCGCCCGCCACGCGGTGCTCTCCCGCCACCTTGACGCCGTCGGCCGTATGCGTGTCTATCATCAGCCCGTAGCGTTCCCAGACATCGCGTATCGTCGCCAGGCGATCGGCGTGTGAACTGCAGCCGGAGACGAAACCGTAGTCCGCCACCCGCGCGGCGAACGGGGTGCCGGCAAGGCTGAAACTGCCGCCGGCATCGACCTCGCGCCACAGCTGGCGCACCATCGCCGCGTCGCGGCCGACCAGGTCGAAAACAAAGCGCTCGAAATTCGACGCCTTCGAAATATCCATCGACGGACTCGACGTAACGTGCGTCTCGGCCGTCGTTCTTGGCCGATAGACGCCGCTGCGGAAGAATTCGTCGAGCACGTCGTTCTCGTTGGTGGCCAGCACCAGGCGGGAGATCGGCAAGCCCATCATGCGTGCGATGTGGCCGGCGCAGATGTTGCCGAAGTTGCCCGACGGTACGCTGAAGGCCACAGACTCCGCATTGGATCGGGTGGCCTCGAAATAGCCCTTGAAGTAATACACGATCTGCGCGGCGACGCGCGCCCAGTTGATCGAGTTCACCGCGCCGATCTTGTACTTCGCCTTGAAGTCGGCATCGTTGGACACCGCCTTGACGATGTCCTGGGCGTCGTCGAACATGCCGCGCACGGCGATGTTGAAAATGTTCGAATCCTGCAGGGAATACATCTGCGCGCGCTGGAAGGCGCTCATGCGGCCCTCGGGCGAGAGCATGAAGACGCGGACATTGTGCTTGCCGCGCATCGCGTATGCCGCCGCCGATCCGGTGTCACCCGAGGTCGCGCCGAGAATGTTGATGGTCTCGCCGCGTTTATCGAGCACGTACTCGAACAGGTTGCCGAGCAACTGCATGGCCATGTCCTTGAACGCCAGCGTCGGCCCGTTGGACAGCTCCAGCAGATGGAAATCCGGTTCCAGCGATGTCAGCGGCACGATGTCCGTCGCCTTGCGGCCCGGGCGACACCAGCGATAGGTCTGCGCCGTGTAGGTCTTGTCGCAGATCGCCTTGAGGTCGGCCGCAGGAATGTCGGTGATGAACAGGCCAAGGATGCGGAACGCCAACTCGGCATAGGACAGGCCGCGCCATTCCCCGAGTTGTGCGGCCACCTGCGGATAGGACTCCGGCAGGTAGAGCCCGCCGTCGGGCGCGAGGCCGCCGAGCAGGATGTCGCAGAAGGACTGGCCCTCTTCGTGGCCGCGGGTGCTGATGTACTTCATGTCAACCGAGTTCCTCCATGCGCAGCCGGATCACCTTCTTCTTCACCACGGGCAGCATCTCGATCTTCGCAATCGCCGCATCGACGTTCTTCTCGCGCGTGATGTGGGTCAGCATGATGATGTCGGTCTGCGACTCGCCTTCGCCCGGTTCGCGCTGGATCATGGCGGCGGTGGAAATCTGCTGGTCGGCGAGGATGCGCGTGATGTCGGCCAGCACGCCCGGCTTGTCTTCCACCCGCAGCCGCAGGTAGTAGCTGGTTTCCGTTTCGGACAGGGGCAGGATCGGCGTATCCTCAAGCGCATCGGGCTGGAAGGCCAGGTGCGGGACTCGGTGCTCGGGATCGGCCGTGTGCATGCGCGTGACATCGACCAGGTCGGCAATCACCGCCGAAGCGGTCGGTTCGGCGCCGGCGCCCTTGCCGTAGTAGAGCGTGGCGCCCACCGCGTCGCCCTGCACCAGCACGGCATTCATAGCACCTTCGACGTTGGCGATCAGGCGCTTGCTCGGAATCAGCGTCGGATGCACGCGCAATTCGACGCCCGCCTTGCCGTCCATCTGGCGCCGCCGGGTAATGCCCAGCAGCTTGATGCGGTAGCCGAGCTGCTCGGCGTACTTGATGTCATCGGCATCGAGATTGCTGATGCCCTCGATGTGCGCCTTGTCGAACTGCATCGGAATCCCGAAGGCCAGTGCGGAAAGAATGGTGATCTTGTGCGCAGCGTCGATGCCCTCGATGTCGAAGGTCGGATCGGCTTCGGCGTAGCCCAGGCGCTGCGCCTCCTTCAGCACGACATCGAAAGGCAGGCCCTTGTCGCGCATCTCCGACAGGATGAAATTGGTGGTGCCGTTGATGATGCCGGCGATCCACTGGATGCGGTTGGCCGAGAGACCCTCGCGCAGCGCTTTGATGATGGGGATGCCGCCCGCCACCGCCGCCTCGAAGCCGACCATGACGCCCTTCGCGTGCGCCGCAGCGAAGATCTCGTTGCCATGCACCGCGAGCAGGGCCTTGTTCGCCGTCACCACGTGCTTGCCGTTGGCGATGGCCTTCAGCACCAGTTCCTTGGCGATGCCGTAGCCGCCGATCAGCTCGACGACGATGTCGATTTCCGGGTCGCTCACCACCGAAAAGGCATCGTCCGTCACCTGGGCGCGACCGGCCGTGACTTGCCTTGCCAGTTCGAGGTTCTTGTCTGCCACCCGGGTAATGCGGATCGGGCGCCCGGCACGGCGCGTGATCTCGGCTTCGTTGCGCGCGAGCACGTTGAAAGTGCCGCCACCGACGGTGCCGATGCCGAGAAGTCCTACGTTCATTGGTTTCATTTCAAGTTCTTCCTGAAGCAGAAGGCCGGGATCACCAGACCTTCGCGAAAATAGAAGCGATGCGCCCCGGTACGCTGGGTTCCCGAGTCGAGTGCCAGCACATCGCACTGCAAGTTCCGTGCATGTCGTTCCAGATGGTGAAGCAATGCCCTGCCGATTCCCCGCGAGCGATGCGCTTCGTCGGTCACCAGATCATCGACATACAGCCGGCGCCCTTCATAGGTGTTCTCGATCACCCGCCACACCGCGACGCCCCGCACTGCCTCGTGCTCGGTCGCCACGCTCATGCGCGCGCCGTTGGCGAAGACCGCGCGCAGACGGCTGGCGTAATCGGCGGGCAGGCCTGTGCGCAACTGGCGGTGCACCGGCTCGGCGCGGGCGAGCCACTCCTTCTCGATCACGCTGCCATCACTGCCCGTCACTTCGACTACCGGAAACTCAGTTGCCATAGCGCTTGCGATAGCTTTCGAGAAAGCGCGCAATACGGCCGATGGCCTCGCGCAGATCGTCCTCATGCGGCAGGAAGACCAGGCGGAAGTGATCGGGATGGGGCCAGTTGAACCCCGTGCCTTGCACCAGCAGCACTTTCTCCGTCACCAGCAATTCCTCGATGAAGTCCTGATCGTTGGTGATCGGATACATCCTGGGATCGAGGCGCGGGAACATGTACAGCGTCGCCTTGGGCTTGACGCAGGTGACGCCCGGGATGGCCGTGATCAGTTCATGCGCCACGTCGCGCTGGCGACACATGCGTCCGCCGGGCGCCACGAGGTCGTCGATGCTCTGATAGCCGCCCAGCGCCGTCTGGATGCCCCACTGTCCCGGAACGTTGGCGCACAGGCGCATCGAGGCCAGCATGTCGAGGCCGTCGATGTAGTCGCGCGCATGCTTCTTTTCGCCGGAAACGATCATCCATCCGGCGCGATAGCCGCAGGAGCGATAGTTCTTCGACAGGCCGTTGAAGGTGATGGTCAGCACGTCCTCCGACAGGGCGGCGATCGAGGTATGGGTCACCCCGTCGTACAACACCTTGTCATAGACCTCGTCGGCATAGATGATCAGATCGTTCTGCCGGGCGATTTCGATGATTTCCTTCAGCACCTCGTCGGGATACACGGCCCCGGTCGGGTTGTTGGGATTGATGATGACGATGGCACGCGTCTGCGACGTGATCTTGGCGCGAATGTCGTCCAGATCGGGCAGCCAGCCGGCGCCCTCGTCGCAGAGGTAGTGGCGCGGCGTACCGCCGGAAAGGCTCACGGCAGCGGTCCACAGCGGGTAGTCGGGAGCGGGCACCAGGACTTCGTCGCCCGTGTCGAGCAGGGCGTTCATGGCCATCACGATCAGCTCGGAAACGCCGTTGCCGATGTAGATGTCCTCGATGGTCACGCTCTTGATGTGCTTCTGCTGCGAATAGTGCATCACCGCCTTGCGCGCCGAGAAGATGCCCTTGGAATCGACATAGCCGGCCGCCCCAGGCAGGTTGCGGATCATGTCCTGCTGGATCTCTTCGGGCGAATCGAAGCCGAAGGCGGCGAGGTTGCCGATGTTCAGCTTGATGATCTTGTGGCCTTCCTCTTCCATCTGCTTGGCGCGGGCGAGCACGGGCCCGCGGATGTCGTAGCAGACGTTGGCGAGCTTGGCGGATTTCGTAACGGGCTGCATGAGCAACCGTCCTTTCTGCAAGGTGCCGACCCGGACGGGCGGTGTCGGTAAAATGTATAATGTTACCCAAGCCTATGCTGCACCGCAAATCCAGATTTGACGCGGCTTTCAGGCACCCCCGCCCTTCTCCGCTCCGTTGCCGACCTCAGCTGCCAAACTTGCGCCCCGAATGAAGCTGCATTCCACTGACACCACCGGCCTGCTTGCAATCACCGCCTATGATGCCGAAGCCATCGCCGTGAATGGCCGCCGGCTGACGAAGAGCTTCCTCCTGACTCCGCAACGCCTGATCGAAGACTGGCCGCCTACGTCGGTCGACAGCCTGACCGAAGCCGACCTTGGCGCAGTCGCGGAACTCGGCTGCCCCATCGTCCTGCTTGGTACCGGAGTGCGCCAGCGTTTCCCGGCTCCCGTGCTGTTGCGGCCGCTGATCGGGCGGCGCATGGGCGTCGAGGTGATGGACACCTTCGCCGCCTGCCGTACCTACAACATCCTGATGGCCGAAGGGCGCGACGTGGCCGCCGCACTGATCATCGAATGCGCGAGTTGATCGAACTGCGCCGCGGGCCGCTGCTCGCGCTGCTGCTGGTCTTTGCCCTGGTCTGGTTCGGCACGCTCGAACATCGCCGCCTGATCAATCCCGACGAGGGCCGCTATTCCGAGATTCCGCGCGAGATGGTCGCCACCGGCGACTGGCTGACGCCGCGCCTGAACGGCATCAAATACTTCGACAAGCCGGCGCTGCAATACTGGCTTACCGCCACCGCCTTCACCGTATTCGGCGAGCATCACTGGACCGCGCGTCTCTGGCCGGCGCTGACCGGCTTCCTCGGCGTGCTCGCCACCGCCTTCGCCACGGCGCGACTGTTCGGCCCCCAGGCCGGCATGATCGCCGGTGCAGTGCTGGCCGGCAGCGTGCTGTGGAATGTCATCGGCCACGTCAACACACTGGACATGGGCGTCAGTTTCTTCCTCGCTGCGGCGGTGTTCGCCCTTTGCCTCGGGCAGCGCGACGATGCGAGTTTGCGTGACGATTCGCGTGAAAGTCGGCGCTGGCAGGACGCCGCCTGGGTGCTGCTGGCGCTCGCCGTTCTTTCCAAAGGCCTGATCGGCCTGGTGCTGCCCGCCGCCACGGTCGTCTCCTATGCCATCTGGCAGCGCGACTGGGGCTTCATCCTGCGCATCCGCCCCTTTCGCGGCCTGCTGATCCTGCTGGCCATTACCGCACCCTGGTTCATCGCGGTGTCGCTGGCCAATCCCGAATTCGCCCATTTCTTTTTCATCCACGAACACTTCGAGCGCTTCCTGACCAAGGCCCACGGCCGCTATCAGCCGATGTGGTACTTCATCCCGATCCTGCTGCTCGGCATGCTGCCCTGGCTCGGCAGCCTTCTTCAGGGCCTGGCCGCGGGATTCCGGCGCGAGGCGGGGCGCCGCTTCCAGCCACAGCGCTTCCTGCTGGTGTGGGCGGTGCTGGTCTTCGTCTTCTTTTCCGCTTCGAGCTCCAAGCTGGCGTCCTACATCCTGCCGATCTTCCCCGCGCTGGCCGCGCTGATCGGCCTGCATCTGGCGGGCTATGCCGCCTCCCGCCGTATCGAATGGGATGCCCTGCCGGCGATCCTCATCGGCGGCGCCTGCCTCTTCCTGGTGCCTTACGTCACCCGCTTTGCCAGCGAAAGGGTCCCGGTCGCGCTCTACGAGGCGTATCAACCTTGGCTCTATGCGGGAGCCGGCGCCCTGCTGCTGGGCGGGTTGGCGGCTTTCTGGCTGGGGCGACAGGGCCGCAGCGTGGCTGCCATATGCACGCTTGCGTTCGGCGGCTTCGCCTTCGGCCAAGGTTTTCTGCTGGGTCACGACAACCTCGGTTCGGTCAATTCGGCGCACGACGTAGCGGCGGCGATCCGCCCGCTGGTGCCGCCCGACGCACCCTTTTTCAGCGTGGACACCTACGACCAGAGCCTGCAGTTCTATCTGAAACGAACCACGACAATGGTCGCCTATCGCGACGAACTGGGCTTCGGCATCAGCCAGGAGCCGCAGAAGTTCATCCCGGATATGGCCGCCTTCGAACTGGCCTGGAGCGCGGCGCCCGTCGCCTGGGCGCTGATGTCCCCGGCCACATGGCAGGAGCTGAACAAGAAAGGATTGCCCATGACCGAAGTCATCCGCGACACGCGCCGCGTCATTGTGAGAAAGCCATGAACGCCGTCAGCTTCTCCCTGGTCCTCGCCGGCGTCCTCCTCAACGCGGCCGCGCAACTGTTCCTGAAGGCCGGCACCAACG
>JBAZOF010000075.1:0-11440 GCA_041648855.1 Sulfuritalea sp.
CAGATCAAGCTGTCGCATATCCGCCTCAAGCACGCCGATGGCAATCTCGGGCTGCCGGAAGCGGCGCCATTTGATACCATCATTTTGGCTGCAGCTGCGGCCGCCGTGCCGCAGACCTTGCTGGGGCAGTTGGCGCCGGGCGGCCGGCTGGTGATGCCGCTGGGCAGTGCGGAACAGGTGATCAGCCTGGTCG
The DNA here is from genome assembly GCA_041648855.1 of Sulfuritalea sp. Classification (GTDB taxonomy): domain Bacteria; phylum Pseudomonadota; class Gammaproteobacteria; order Burkholderiales; family Rhodocyclaceae; genus Sulfuritalea. Next base: position 194 of record JBAZOF010000075.1, read on the forward strand.
AGCGCAGCGAAAGCGGTTTTATGGAAACTCGATTCGATGCGGTGCGCTTCGTGCCGCTGTTGCCGGGGGTGGAATGAGCGCTATGCGTCTGATTCTCGCTTTGCTGCTGCCGATCATCGGCGGCTGCGCCAGCCATGCGCCGGCGCCGGTGGAGGACCGTGGTGCCGCGCCGGCAACGGCAAAGCCAGCGGCAGAGGCGGCCCAAGGAGCGGCGCCGGCAACCGACCACGGCGTCTATCACGCCGTCAAGAAGGGTGAAACGCTCTACAGCATCGCACTCGACAACGGTCAGGACTACAAGGATGTGGCCGCCTGGAACAATCTCGACAACCCGAATCGAATCAGGGTCGGCCAGCAGTTGCGCGTCAGTCCGCCTGACAACGGCGCTCCGGTGGCCGTCGCGAAGCCAGTGGCTTTTGGCGGGCCGGTCGAGGTCAAGCAGGCGCCGACGCAGGCGGCAGCGTCACCAAGTGCGAACACAGAATCCCTCAAACGCGAGCCGAAGGGCGGCAAGCTGGCCTATACGGACGAAGCGTTGGTGAAGGCGCAGCAGGCAGACGTGGTGGAGAAGCCGGCAGAGGTCAAACCCGAGCCCCGGCCCGCGGAACCTGCACCCGCAGAGAAACCGGTGCTTGCCGGCGATGAGCTTGACTGGATATGGCCGGCCAACGGCAAGCTGATCGCGCCGTTTGCAGAGAGCGGCGGCAAGGGCGTCGATATCACCGGCAAGGCCGGAGATCCCGTGCTGGCGGCCGCAAGCGGAGTGGTCTCCTATGCCGGTGCCGGTCTGCGCGGCTACGGCAATCTGGTGGTGCTGCGCCACAACGCGACGTATCTGTCCGTCTACGCCCACAACAGCAAGATTCTGGTCAAGGAAAAGCAGACCGTTACCAAGGGACAGAAGATTGCCGAGATGGGCAGTACCGACACCGAAAGTCCGCGTCTGCATTTCGAGATCCGCCGTCAGGGCAAACCCGCCGACCCGCAGAAGTATCTCCCCGCTCGCTGATCTGCCATGAGCGGTGACGCTTTTCTCCCGGAGCGCGAAGATGCCGACGTCGTTCCTGACTCGCACGAGTCCGGCTTCATCGAAGACATCACCCAGGTCTATCTGCATGAGATCGGCGCGACGCCGCTCCTGACCGCTGCGGAGGAAATCAAGCTGTCGCGTGCGGCGCGAGAGGGCGACTTCGTCGCCCGCCAGCACATGATCGAGGCCAATTTGCGCCTGGTGGTCAGCATCGCGCGGCACTACCAGCATCGCGGCCTGCCGCTCGACGACTTGATCGAGGAGGGCAATCTCGGCCTGATCCATGCGCTGGAAAAGTTCGATCCCGAACGCGGCTTTCGTTTCTCGACCTACGCCACCTGGTGGATTCGCCAGCATGTCGAACGCGCGATCATGAATCAGTCGCGTACCGTGCGCCTGCCGATCTATGTGATCAAGGAACTCAATATCGTGTTGCGCGCGATGCGCCAGCTCGACCGCGAGCGCGGCGCGCAAGACGATCCTCCGGGCGCCATGCTGGAAGATGTCGCGCGCCTGCTCGATCGCCCGGTGGAAGAGATCCGCCAGTTGCTGGTGCTCAACGAGCGCTCCGCCTCGCTCGATTCGCCGCTCGACATCGATCCCGAACTGTCGATGTCCGATTCGCTGGCCGATGACGGGGCGGAAGATCCCGCCAGCCACCTCGCGCAACAGGAAGCCGAAATGCTGGTCGCCGAATGGGTGATGCAGCTCACCGACCGGCAGCGCCTGGTCGTCGAACGCCGCTATGGTCTCGGCGGGCAGGATGCGACCACGCTGGAGGTTATCGCGACCAATCTGGGCCTGACTCGCGAACGGGTGCGGCAGATTCAGATGGAAGCCCTGTCCAAGCTCAGAATGCGCATTGCCCGGGACGGGCTGACGCCCGACGCGCTACTTTGAGGCGCGCAGCTCGGCGGCCAGGTCCATGACCGCCGCTGCATAGAAGCTGCTGCGGTTGTAGCGCGTGATGGCATAGAAGTTGCCATAGCCGAGGCGGTATTCGGTGGCGGCGCCTGGAGTGACCAGGTCGATCAGAGCGGCCGGGCGGTCGGCAATCGCCGTATCGCCAGCGCCGACTTTTGCAAGAGTGACATTGGCTGCCTCCAGTTGCCATGGCCTGCGTTGCGGCGAGATGCCTTCCTCGATCAGCGCCTGCACGCCGTCGCCGGCCACATCGACGCTGACGGCGATCGGGCCATCTTTTTCCCAACCGTGTGCGGCCATGAAATTGGCTACGCTGCCGATCGCATCGGCCGCACTTGTCGTGAGATCGATGCGGCCGTCGTGGTCGAAGTCGATCGCGAAACGCCGGCGCGAGGACGGCAGGAACTGCGGCAAGCCCAAGGCGCCGGCGTAGGAACCGGTATAGGCCAATGGACTGCGATGCTCTTCGCGGGCCAGCAACAGCAATTCCTCCAGTTCCCGGCGAAACAACTCGGCACGCGGCGGATAGTCGAAGGCCAGGGTGGTCAACGCGGCAAAGGTGTCGAAGCGACCCATCTGCCTGCCGTAGATGGTCTCGATGCCGATGATGGCGGCAATGATCTCGCTCGGCACGCCGAAGCGCGCTTCGGCGGATGCAAGTTTAGCGGCATTGCCGTGCATGAAGCGCCGCCCGGCGGCGATCCGTTTCGGTTCGACAAAGCGTCCGCGGTAGGCCTGCCAGGAGCGCACCGCAGGATCCTTGGGCGGCATGATGGCCTTGATCACCGCGGCGATCGGTTTGGTGTGGCGGAAAAGCCCATGCAGATGCTCTGTATCGAAGCCGTGCTTGTCGTGCATTTCCTCGATGAAGGCCTGCACATCATCGCGCTGCGCGTAAGTCTCCGCGCGCGGGCTCGAACCGAGCATGAGCAGTACCGAAAGCAGGAGCAGGCGTCTCATGGATGGAAGGCCGCGATCTTCTGCTTGAGGTTGAGCAGGTCGCTTGTCTGCGGGGTGGCTCCATAGCGCAGGCGGGCATATAGCGCGGCAATTTCACCAATGCTCTGCGCATGATGCGGAGCCTGGCTGGCGGCGCGCTCGGCAAAAGCCAGCGGCCCTTCCCAGGGCTGCCAGACAATGCCGCGCCTGGCCAGCCTGGCAGTAAAGCGCCGCCACGCGGTCAAGGCCGGATCGATGCGCAGGCGATTGCGCAATATCCAGGTGGTGAGGCCGAGCATCACGATGCCGCAGAGAACCGACAGAACCGCAGTCATGCTGCGCCAATCGGGCTCTTTCATGCCGAGGCCGGCCAGCAGATCACGCTGGCGCTGCGGGTTGTAGCCGAGCACCCACTGATTCCAGCCATTGGTCACGGCATCCAGGCGGTGGCGCAATTCCTTGAGCCAGGCCAGATCGCGGCGGGCCAGGAAGGGCAGGCCTTCGCCGGCCGGCACGGCGGCAGCCAGGTTGAGGTTGATCCGGCTGGGCGCAGAAATCGCCGTCGGATCAATACGCACCCAGCCGCGTCCGTCAATCCAGACTTCGGTCCAGGCATGGGCATCGTACTGGCGTACCACCAGATACCCGTCCACCGGATTCACTTCACCGCCCTGGTAGCCTGCCACCACGCGCGCCGGCACACCGGCGGCGCGCAGGGCAAAGACGAAGGCTGCAGCAAAGTGTTCGCAGAATCCGCGCTTGGTGTCGAACAGAAACTCGTCGACGATGTCGGCGCCCAGCAGCGGGGGATTCAGTGTGTACTGCAAAAATTGCTGATTGAAAAAGTTCTCCGCGGCAGCAAGGATCGCAGTCCCGTTGTTGCCATGTTGCGCGCGCCAGCTTGCGGCGACGGCACGCGTGCGCGGGTTGCCATCCCTGGGCAGCGCCAGCGCGTCGCGCAGGTTGCCTTGCCCTTCATTCACGCCGGCGATCGCCTCGGGCCAGGCGCGCTGCGTGTAGCGCATGCGGTTGCGCACGGGCTGGCGGGAGACCGGCTGATAGTCGCTGGTCAATGCGCTGTTTGGCGGCAAGGTGGCAGGCAGTTCCAGCGCAAACAGCCAGAATTTTCCATGCGGTTCCAATGTGACTTCGTATTCCACCGCCGCGCCACGTCCGACGTATGGAACTTCGGGGTAGGCACCGAGAGTCTGTCTCACGCGCCAGCTGCGACCGTCGAACGAGGGCATCACCGGGCCGCGCCAGTAGAGTTGCGATTGTGGCGGAACCTCACCCTTGAACTTCACGCGGAACGCGATTGCGTCGGATTGCGAGAGCAGCGCGATCGAGCCCGGCGACATGGTGTCGGACAATCCCGAAACGGCTGAAAAACGATCCTGCGGAATGCCCCACAGCGGCCCCTGCACCCGGGGAAACAGCAGGAACAGCAGCAACATGAAGGGCAGTGATTGCGCCAGCATCAAGCCGGCGCGGCGCAACTGCAGCAGCGGTTGCGGGCGGTCGTCGCTGGCTGCCAGCAGCGTGGCGGTGGTGATCAGTACGGTCAGGCAGGCCAGCAAGGCGGTGGATATGGTCTGGGTGAACAGGAACTGGCCGAGGACCAGGAAGTAACAGAGCAGTGCCGTCGCGACGGCATCGCGCGCCGCACGCAACTCAAGCAGCTTGAGGGCAAGAAAGACCACCAGCAATGCGATCCCGGGTGTGCGTCCCAGTATGGTCCGGTATTGCAGGAAAACGCCGACCGTGCCGGCGATGACCAGCAGGACCAGCAGCCAGCGTGGCGGCAAGTGCCATTGCCGCCACGTTAGTGCCGCCCGCCAACTGAACACGGCCCCAGCGGCAAGCGAGAGCCAAAGCGGTACTTGCGGAGCAAGCGGCAGGCTGGCAGCCAGAGCAGTCGCGAGCAGCCACCAGGCTTGGCGCCGGCTGACGGGGCGGTTACTGCGCGCCATGACTGTGCAGCGCCAACGCACGCAGGCCGGCGCTTCGCTGTGCCGGCCCGTTGCCAGGAGCAAGGCGAACCGCCGGCAGCCGCAAGCCCCAAGCGAGTCCCGCCGCGTCGGCGTCGAGGATCCAGCGGGCCAGAATGGACAGGCGCTGCTCGGTGTCGATCGTGTCCGGCAGAGCCGTCCAGTCGAGCCATAGCTGTTGTGCAGCCGCTCCGGAGAACAGCTTGGTCAGCAGCGGGCCATCCTGCTGGCGCGCGACGGCCTTCCATGCGATATGGCGCGGCGCATCGGCCACCTGATGCTTGCGCAAACCTGAAAAGTCGTCCGCCCCGCGGCCGTCCTTTGCCGACCCTCGCGCCGATTCGCTGCTCCAGGGCAGGGGCGGCGCTTTGTCCGCAGGTGCCGGATAGACCAGGCAGTTGAGTTCGGGAACGGCATAGCTCCAAGCGCGGACCAGGCCCAGCGGCCAGGTGGTCTCGATGGTGAAGCGCGGCATGGGCAGCCAGCCACGTTTTGTTGCCCGAACATCCAGTGTGGTCGCCGTGCTGGCGTGGGGACCGATGTCGACTTCACGCGGTTCCTCGTCGTCGACGAACAGGCGCAGGCTGGTGCGTCCATCGGGTCGACGGTTCTCCAGCATTAGACCGAATTGCGCCAGGCTACCGGCGAATACGGGCTCGCAGCGGCCCGGGCGAATCGAGAGGAGAACCAGGTTGCGGAAGGTGTGCAGGATGGCGACGATACCCAATCCTGCCAGCAGGAATACCAAGGCGTGCCCCAAGCTCAGGTTGTAGTTCATCGCTCCGAGCAGCATGACGCCGAGCGCGGCGGCGTAAGCCAGCCCCGCGCGTGTCGGCAAGACGTAAACGCGGCGCTGGGTAAGGACGATCGGTGCCCGTTCCGGCGGGCGAACGCGCAGGGCCCAGCGGACGAAAGTCTCGTGCAGCCGGTGGCGCAGTTTTCCGGGCATTGGAGCCTCTTAGGGCAGCGGGACTGCCTCGATCAAGGCGGCGGCGACAGCTTCCGCGTCTCTGCGGGTGGTATCGTCGGTCGGCCTCAGGCGATGCGCGATGACACCGTGAAGGACAGCTTGGACGTCTTCAGGCAATACATGGTCGCGGCCATCGAGCAGGGCCCAGGCGCGTGCGACGGCCAGCAATGCCAGGCAGGCGCGGGGCGACAGGCCTTCCTGCCAGCGAGGTGCGGCGCGCGTATAGGCCGCCAGCGATTGCACGTAGTGGATCAGGGCGGGCGAGGCATGCACCGCGCGCACGGTCTCCTGCAGTTCGATCAAGCGCTGCGGCGTGATTCGCGGAACCAGTTCGGTGACCAGTCGGTGCCGGTCGGTTCCGGCGAGCAGTTCGCGTTCGGCCGCCGGATCGGGATAACCGATTTCGATCTTTAGCAGGAAGCGGTCGAGTTGGGATTCGGGCAGCGGGAAGGTGCCGATTTGATGTGCCGGATTCTGCGTGGCAATGACAAAGAAAGGCTCGGGCAAGGCTCGCGTCTGCCCCTCGGTTGTCACCTGGCGTTCTTCCATCGCTTCCAGCAAGGCGCTTTGTGCCTTTGGCGTGGCGCGGTTGATCTCGTCGGCCAGCACCACTTGGCTGAAAATCGGGCCCGGGTGGAAATGGAAGGTGCCGCTGTCCCGGTCGAAGATCGACACGCCAATGATGTCCGCCGGCAGCATGTCACTGGTGAACTGGATGCGCTGAAAATCCAGGCCGAGCACGCGGGCCAGGACGTGGGCCAAGGTGGTTTTGCCGACCCCGGGCAGATCCTCGATGAGCAGGTGCCCGCGTGCCAGCAGGCAGGCGAGCGAGAGCCGGATCGGACGCTCCTTACCGAGGATGATGCGGTTGATATCCGCCAGAATGGCGTCAAGTTCGGGGAGTCGCATGGGGGCGGGAGTTTTGTTGGGGCTTTGATGGATAATATCGTTTTAGTTACGGCCGCTGCGCTCGACGTCGATGAAGCTGGCGTTAGCCTGCATCGAGACTGCATTTTGGGCTGCATTGTAATTCATCAGGCAAGACACCCGTCATGACAACTACCGCCTTCATTACACACCGCGACTGCTGGCAGCACGACATGGGAACGCATCATCCGGAATGCCCGGACCGGCTTGGGGCAATCAACGACCGCCTGATTGCTTCAGGACTCGATGCGTACCTCCAGTTCCACGATGCGCCGCTGGCCGATGTAGAGCAGTTGCTCCGCGTGCATCCGCGTGTATATATCGACCACTTGCACAGCAGCAGTCCGGCGCACGGCATCGTCCATCTTGATCCCGACACGGCGATGTCGCCGGGGACTCTGCAGGCGGCGTTGCGCTCGGCCGGTGCAGGTTGCTTTGCCACCGATCTCGTGATGCGCGGCGAAGTGCAGAACGCCTTCTGTGCGGTGCGCCCCCCGGGTCATCATGCCGAACGCGCCAAGGCAATGGGTTTCTGCTTCTTCAATAATGTTGCCGTGGCCGCACGGCACGCGCTCGAGGCGTGGGGGCTTTCCCGCGTTGCGATCATCGATTTCGACGTGCATCACGGCAACGGTACCGAGGAGATTTTCGCCGGCGACCCGCGTGTCCTGATGGCCGGTACCTTTCAGCATCCGTTCTACCCCTATTGCGGGACCGAGAATCCGGCGCCCAACATGTGCAATGTTCCGCTGCCCGCGGGAACTCGCGGCGACGAGTTTCGCCAGGTGGTCTATGACATATGGCTTCCAAGGCTGCGGGAGTTCCAGCCGGAAATGATCTTTATTTCGGCCGGCTTCGATGCCCATTACGAGGATGACATGGCCTCGCTGGGCCTCGTGGAATCGGACTATGCATGGGTCACGGAACAGATCAAGCAGGTGGCTGGGGAATCGGCCAAAGGACGCATCGTGTCGCTGCTGGAGGGTGGTTACGCGCTCTCCGCTCTGGCACGCAGTGTCGCCACGCACATCAAGGTGCTGGCTGATTTGTAAGTCAAGATTGCAGGGTGTGCCGTCGCATGGCCATCAGTTAGAATTCAACTTCTTTTGCTCTCACCGGGCTGCCGCTGGCGGCGGCCGGTTTTGGATACGTCAATGAAGACCATACAGGGTTCCATTCCCGCCATACTTACGCCGATGCAGGACGACGGTTCGCTCGACCTGCCCGCACTGCAACGCCTGCTCGACTGGCACATCGCGGAGGGCTCGGACGGCGTGGTGATCGTCGGCACCACAGGTGAGTCGCCGACGGTGAGTTACGAAGAGCATTGCGCGCTGATCGAAACGACAGTGAAGCACGTCGCCGGGCGCATATCGGTGATTGCCGGCACCGGCGCCAACTCCACCGCCGAAGCCATCGAACTGGCGCATTTTGCCAAGCAGGCCGGCGCGGATGCTCACCTCTCGGTCGTGCCTTACTACAACAAGCCGACGCAGGAAGGGCTGTACCGGCATTTCAAGGCGATTGCCGAGGCGGTCGATCTGCCGATGATCCTGTACAACGTGCCGGGACGCACCGTAGCTGACCTGGCGAACGATACGACCCTGCGACTGGCGCAGGTGCCCGGCATCGTCGGCATCAAGGACGCTACCGGCAATATCGAGCGCGGTTCGGATCTGCTGAAGCGTGCGCCGGCAAGTTTCAGCGTGTATAGCGGTGACGATGCCACGGCCATTGCCCTAATGCTGCTGGGCGGCAAAGGTTCCATTTCGGTGACGGCGAATGTCGCGCCACGCCTGATGCACCAGATGTGCGCGGCGGCAATCGGCGGCGATCTGGCGACGGCGCGGGCGACGAATTTCCGGCTGTTGGGCCTGCATCGCAACCTGTTCCACGAAGCCAACCCGATTCCGGTGAAGTGGGCCGTGCAGCAGCTGGGGCTGATTGGTGGCGGCATCCGTTTGCCGATGACAGCCTTGTCGCCGGAGTTCCACGAACGTGTGCGCGTTGCCATGCGCGAAGCCGGCATCGCCCTCTGACAGGAAACTGATATTCAATGAATCGCTTACTCTCGCTGTTGTCGTGGTCCGTTTCCCTGCTTCTGATTGCAATGCTTGCCGGTTGCAGTGGCAACATCCTCCCGGAATCCAAGAAGATCGAATACAAGTCCGCCGGAAAGCTGCCGCCGCTTGAGGTTCCACCTGACTTGACGCAGCAGAGCCGCGATGAGCGCTATGCGGTTCCCGATGTTTCCGCCAGCAAGGGTTCCGCCACCTATTCGGCCTACTCCAGCGAGCGTGCCGGGCAGTCGCGCACCACGACGGCGCAGGACGTGCTGCCCCAGGTCGACAAGATGCGCATCGAGCGTTCCGGAACGCAACGCTGGCTGGTCGTCAGCGGCTCGCCTGACAAGCTCTGGCCCGGCGTCAAGGAGTTTTGGCAGGAACTGGGTTTTCTGGTGAATGTGGAACTGCCTGAAGCCGGAATCATGGAAACCGACTGGGCCGAGAACCGCGCCAAGATTCCGCAGGACATCATTCGCGGCACCATAGGCAAAGTCTTCGACAGCATTTATTCGTCGGCAGAACGCGACAAGTTTCGCACTCGTCTGGAGAAGGGCGCCGAACCCGGTACGGTTGAAATCTATATCAGTCATCGCGGCATGTTCGAGATTTACACGAGCGAGGGCAGAAGCGAGACAAAGTGGCAGCCACGCCCGGCGGACCCGGAGCTTGAAGCCGAGATGCTGCGGCGCCTGATGGTGCGTCTGGGTGTCGAGGAATCCCGAGCCAAGGCGATGGTCGCGGCCGCGCAGCCGCAGGAGCGCGCGAAAATGTCACGTGCGCAGGACGGCGCCGGCGCCCTGTTGCTGGAAGAGGCCTTCGACCGGGCTTGGCGTCGCGTCGGTCTGGCACTGGATCGTGTGGGTTTCACCGTGGAAGACCGCGACCGGTCGCAAGGGCTCTACTTTGTACGCTACGTCGATCCCGAGCTCGACAGCAAGAGAAAGGATGACGAGAAAGGTTTGCTGTCGAAGCTGATGTTCTGGAAGGGCGGAGCGGCTGACAAGCCGACTCAGGCCCAATACCGCATTCACCTCAAGACGACGGGCGACACGACTACGGTTCAGGTGCTTACCCGCGAAGGGGGCATCGATCGGTCGGATGTCTCCAAGCGCATCCTCGGACTGCTGCACGAACAGCTGAAGTAGGCAGCAGACAGGCTACTCAGGTGCGCTTCGCTTCGCTCGGCAGTGGCAGCCGGGGCAATGCCTTGGTGGTCGAGGCCGGCAATACCCGCGTGTTGATCGATGCCGGATTTGGTCCGCGCGAAATTTCGCGGCGGCTGGCGCGGTTGGGTTTGGCTGCGAACGATGTCAATGCGGTGCTGGTCACGCATGAACACTCCGATCACATCGGCGGCGTTTTTGCCTGTGCGCGGCGCTTTGGCTGGACTGTCCTGCTCACCCATGGTACCTTGGCGGCCGGCCGCGACGATGGTGCCGAGGCTTGCAGCACAATCATCGACAGCCACACGCCGCTTTCAGTCGGCGACGTCTGCGTGCATCCTTTTCCGGTTCCGCACGATGCCCGCGAGCCCGTGCAATTTGTCCTTGGCGATGGCGCCAGGCGGCTTGGCGTGTTGACCGACGCGGGCCATGTCACGCCGCATATGGTGGCCATGCTCGACGACTGCGATGCGCTGGTGCTGGAGTGCAATCACGATGCGCAGATGCTGGCGACGGGAAGCTATCCGCAGTCTTTGAAGCGCCGGATCGGCGGTCTCTGGGGCCATCTGGACAATGCGGCGGCTGCCACCTTGCTGTCCCAAGTCAGGCGCTCAAGCCTGCATCATATTGTGGCAGCTCATCTTTCCGAGGAGAACAACAGTCCGGCGCTTGCGCAGGATGCCTTGTCGGCTGTGCTGGATTGCGACCCCGAGTGGATCGGCATCGCGACCCAGAATGAGGGGTTTGCCTGGCGCGATCTCTGAACCGGACGGACAGCAACCAAAAACAAAAAAGCCAGCCCGAAGGCTGGCTTTTTCTTGCCCGAAGGCGGGTGAAAATTTACTTCTTCGCGGCAGCAGCGGCAGCCGGGGCAGCAGCAGCGGCGGCAGCCGGAGCAGCAGCGGCGGCAGCAGCCGGAGCAGCAGCAGCGGCGGCAGCCGGAGCAGCAGCGGCAGCGGCAGCCGGAGCAGCAGCGGCGGCAGCAGCCGGAGCAGCAGCAGCGGCGGCAGCCGGAGCAGCAGCGGCAGCGGCAGCGGTGTCAGCGGGCTTCGGGGCTTCAGCAGCGGGCTTCGGAGCTTCGACCTTGGGGGCTTCAGCGGGCTTCGGGGCTTCGGTTTTGCCGCAAGCGGAGACAGCCAGGGCGAGGAGGGCAGCGACGAGGAGAGATAGTTTCATTTTAGGAGATCCTTAACGTTATGGAGTTGCGTGGCCAATTGGTTGATCGGAATGTTTCCATTTC
>JBAZOF010000076.1:0-11426 GCA_041648855.1 Sulfuritalea sp.
AGACAGGCACAGGACGAGGAGACGGTCTGAGCCGCGCCGTGGCGCCGGTGCCGACTTTTCCGGGGACCGCCATAGCCGGAACATCCGCAAACGCGACTATGTTAATCTTTCCAATCCACACATCATTAGGTATGGATCGTCAGGCGATGCCCACCCTGCCGATCGACGATGACTCGCCAATGTTGGCCGCGCTGCTCCCGGAAGAGCGGTGCACCGCAAATTGCAGAAAACGTTTCGCAAAGGAAATATAGCCATGGATGCCGCCCCCCTGTATCAGGTAATGGTCGTAGATGACGAAGCCTCCATCGCCAATGCCGTGCGCCGTGAGTTATCCACCCCGCCGCTTGGCCGCTACCGCTATGAAGTCGAGAGCTTTACCGAACCGGCTGCCGCGCTCGAGCGCGCCAAGACGAAGAAGTTCGACGCCGTCATCAGCGACTATCGGATGCCTGGAATGGACGGCCTGGAGTTTCTCAAGGCATTGTCCGCGCTGCAGCCCGAATGTGCGCGCCTGGTGCTGTCCGGTCAAACCGACATGGACAGTCTGATCCGGATGGTGAATGAGACCCACATCTACCGATTCATTCCCAAGCCATGGCACGACTACTTCCTCAAGAGTTCGCTGTCGCAGGCGATCGCCTATGCAACCGCAGTGACCGAAAACAAGCGTCTGGCAAATCTGGTACGCGAGCGGGGGATCGCGATCTCCGCGCTGAACGAAGGCGATGTCGACCAGATACTCATTGTCGACGACGATCCCGGCATCCTGGCCAGCCTCTCGAGAATCCTGACGCGCCATGGGCGCATCGACGACCTGTTTGCCGCGATCCAGTCCGAAGTGGGCCGCCGCGAGCGGCCGCTGCTCGACGAAAACAAGATATCGGTTCAGATCACCCCCTCGCCGCGCCACGCCCTGCTGATGGCGAAGGAACTGACTTTTTCCTGCATCATCTCCGACTACCGCATGCCGGAAATGAACGGCGTCGAATTGCTGCAGAAGTTCGCCGAAGAGCAGCCGGATTGCTCGCGCCTGCTGATCAGCGGAGAAATCAGCCAGGACGAGCTGATCATTGCGGTCGATATCGCCCACATTTTCGGCTTCATCAGCAAACCCTGGCAGGACTTCGAACTCAAGTTGAGCATCGCCCAGGCCTTGACCTGGCGGCGCATACAGCGCGAGAACCGCACGCTGGCCGAAATGGTCAAGGCGGCCGGAGCCGGCGGCACGGCCAAAGCTCCGCAATGAGTTTCGGGAACATTGCAGTGGCCGCCGCCTGACTAGCTGAATTCCTGACGCCGACCGCCTGTCGCTCTATCTTTTCGGCGGTATCAATTCCGGGTATTCCTGCCGCATGGCCTCGCCATCCTGGCGCCATGCATAGCACTTGTCGACGAAGGCCGGCGCGCCGGGGCCCGGCCAGTTGCGCGGGTTCGGGTCGATGGCGATCTGTCGGGAGATCCGGTCCGGCCATGAGGCCTGCATATAGGTATTGGCGGCCTGCGTCACCAGTTCCGTGACATGGGTGCAGCCCTGAACGCCGCCGAGAATCTCCCTCACCTTCCGCGAAAAACCATCGTTGATGCGCAAGCCGATCAGCCCGCGGTAGGCCGCGTCGGTGCTGCCGCACACGGGCCAGGGCGCTTTCAGGGTCTGTGCCTTGACATCCCGGACGACGTAGTCGTCATCGATGACCAGCGACAACGACATGCTGTGCATGTGCTCGCCCGCGTGCACCGGCGGCCGCGAGCGGAAGGGCACTTCCTGGCCCTTCAGGTCGGTCACCGTGGCTTCGATTTCGAGAAAGCCGTTCTTCAGGCGGAAGGCGCGGCAGGTGATTTGCCGGGTATGGACCAGTTTGCGGTCATTATCTGAGGACACGTTTGATCTCGCTAGAAATAATCAGATGGGTTAGTCACGGCGCCGGAATATCGGGAACTTTTCGTCAGTGCCGCAAGCAGCGCACGAAACGGCAGCAGGACGCAGCGGTGGCGGCTCGGGTAGGCGCGCGCCGGCTCGAACATCGACAGCTCGGGCCAGTCGGCGGGAACCGGGGCCCCATTCTTCAGCATGTTTTCGAGGGCGGTGGCGACCGACTCGATGGCCGCTTCATCCTGTCCGACCGCGCGGGCGCCGATCGCCGACGCCGCGGCCCGGCACAGCAGGCAGCCTTTGGTTTCGTGGGCAATCGCGTCGATGTGCCCGGAAGCAACTGCAACCTGCATGCGAACGCGATCGCCGCACAGCGGATTGTCCAGCTTCGCCTCGCCGGTGGCCGCCGCCAGTTGCCCGTGGCCGTGCGCGGCCTGGGCGAACTGCTTGATGGCGTCCTGGTAGAGCGAGTTGGCGTCGTTCATGCCAGCTCCCGCAGGACGAAGCCCAGCCCGTCGAGCAGCGCCTCGATGTCGGCCTCGTCGTTATACAGAGCGATGCTGGCGCGGGTGCAGACCTCGGCGCCGAGCGCGGCCAGCAGCGGCTGGGCGCAATGGTGGCCGCCTCGCAGCGCGAGCTGGTGCGCGTCGAGCACCTGGCAGATGTCGTGCGGATGCAGGCCGGCAATCTCGAAGGAGACGATCGGCGCACGCCGGGGGGAGGCTGTTCCACCACCGGGCCCGAGCAGGCGCAAACCCGGAACACGCTGCAGGCCCTCGATCAGCCGTTCGCACAGACGCGCTTCGCGCGCGTGATTCTGCGGCCAGTCGAGGCTCATCATCCATTCCAGCGCGGCGGCGAGCCCGACGGCCTGCGCTATCGGCGGCGTGCCGGCTTCGAAGCGCTGCGGCGGCGCGGCCCAGGTGGTCGCCTCTGCCGTGACCTCGCCTATCATCCCGCCGCCGGTGAGAAAGGGCGGCATCGCTGCCAGCAGTTCGCCCCTGCCCCACAGCACGCCGACGCCGCCCGGACCGAAGCACTTGTGGCCGGAAAACGCGTAGAAGTCGATGCCCAGGGCACGCACATCCTGCGGGCCGTGCTGCGCACCCTGTGCGCCATCGAGCAGCACCTTCGCTCCGACTTTGCGTGCCGCCGCGACCAGCGTCGCCACGTCGGTCCACGCGCCGGTAACGTTCGAGCATTGCGTAACGGCGACCAGCCGACACCTGCTGTCGATCAGTTCGGGCAGACTGGTCAAGTCGAGCTGCCCCGCGGCTGTCACCGGAATCAGCACCAGCTCGATCCCGGTCCGCTCGCGCAGCATCTGCCAGGGCACGAAATTGCTGTGGTGCTCGGCGACCGAGATCACCACGCGGTCGCCGGCCTTGAGCGTGCCGCCGAAGGAATGCGCGACGAGATTGAGCGAGGCAGTCGCGCCCGAGGTGAAAACCACTTCGTCGGCCGAGCTCGCATTGAGGAAGCGCGCCGCCGTCTGTCGCGCCTGCTCGTAGGCAAGGTCCGCCGCTTCTGCAAGGCGGTAGGTGCCGCGCGACACGTTGGCACGGCGGGTGGTCTCATGGCGCACCACGGCGTCCAGTGCCAGGCGATGCATCTGCGACGTTGCGGCGCTGTCGAGGTAATGCAGTTGCGGCGTTGCCGCCAGCAGCGGAAACTCGTCGCGCAGGGATGCAGGCGCCATGCTCATCGGCCTGCCAGTTCTTCCAGGGCCGCCGGCGTATCGACATCGGCGAAAATGGCATCGTCGTCGAAGGCTACGGCTTCGATCCGGTCGGCATGACGGCGCAGCACGTCGCGAGCGCCGACATCGCCTTCCACCGCCTGCATTTCGGCAAAGAAGGCGCGCGGCCAGAGGATGGGATTGCCGCGCCGCCCGGCCTTCATCGGCACCACGATATTCGCTTGCTGCGGATCGAAGGCGGCGATCAGACGATCGATGTGTCCGCCATGAATGCAGGGCATGTCCGCCAGCAGAACCACCACAGCGTCGACATCGGCCGGCAGCCCGGCGAGCCCACAGCGCAGCGAAGAAGCCATGCCGGTCAGATGCTCGGCATTGTGCGCAAAATCGACGTCGAGGCCGGTCAGGCAGGCTTGCACCTCCTCTGCCGCAAAGCCGGTGACGACGGTCACCGCTATGCAGCGCGAAGCCAGTGCCGCGTTCGCCACGCGCCGCACCATGGGCACACCGCCGACGGCTTGCAGCAATTTGTTGCCGCTGCCCATGCGCTGGCTGCTGCCTGCCGCCAAAACCAGTGCGGCGACGCGGCGGCCGACCGGCGCCCGGACCGGCTCGGACTGCGCCGGCTTGTCTTCCTCATCGGCTTCGAGCGGGCTGCGGATCAGGCCGCCGACACCCATGGACATGATCTGCTCTGCTGCCATCGGCAATCCCGCCAGCATGCGCTGCAACATCCAGTCAAGGCCATTCATGCGGCGCGAACGGGCGCAGCCCGGAAGGATGACGACGGGCACCGCGCCTATGCGCGCCAGCAGCAGCATGTTGCCGGGTTCCACCGGCATGCCGAAATGCGTGATCTCGCCGCCCGCTGCGACAATGCCGGCAGGCACGGTGTCGGTCCTGTCCTTGGGCACCGTGGCGCCGGCGATCAGTATGAGCGAGCAGCCGGCGGCCAGCGCCTCCCGCACTGCCGCCGCGACGGCGTCGGTGCGATGCGCGCAGCGCTGCACCAGGCCGAGATGGCTGCCGAGGTCTTCGAGCCGGCGGCGGCTGCTATTCACGGCGGCGATGTAGTTTCGCGGCGGATCATTGGGCTGTTCGGTGACGATGAGTGCTGCACGTTGCGGCAGGAAGGGCAGCAATCCCAGGGCTCCCTGCCCCGCTTCAGCAACGCAAGCCGCGACCAGGCTGCGGCTGACCGCCAGCGGAATGATCTTGACCGTGGCGACGACGGCGCCGCCCCTGACCGCCGACAGCGGCGGCAAGGTGGCTACGGTGATGGACTCGTCGAGCCGATTGATGCGGTTGATGATGTCAGCATCGACAGTCACCAGGCCGCGCTCCGCGGCATACAGGTTGCAGCGGCCGGCATGCGGCGCACGCGCGGCAATGCCGGAACCAACGAGCGCCGCGGCGACAGCGCCGGCGGCTGCGTTTTCATCGAGATCGCCTTCGTCCAGACGCGCGCCGGTGACGCGCCGGATTCCTGCGGCATCGAGAGCCTGAAAGTCGGCGCTGGTGAGACGGTGCCCCTTCTTCATGATGCGATCCGGCAGCCGCAGGCTGTGCGCCAACAGCAGTCCGTCGCATTCAGCCAGCGGAAATTCGCCGAAGATCACCCGCGCTCGCCCTTGTAGCGGACCTGAATCACCTCGGCGAGGATGGCCACGGCGATTTCGGCCGGCGAACGGCCGCCCAGATCGAGGCCGATCGGCGAATGAATGCGCCCGACCAGCTCGCCCAGCCCTGCCGCGCGCAATCGCTCCAGCCGTTTCTCATGCGTGCGCCGGCTGCCCAGCGCACCGATGTAGAACAGCTTGCTGGGCAAGGCCAGTTCGAGGGCCGGGTCGTCGAGCTTCGGATCGTGCGACAGGGCCACCAGCGCCGTTGCATCATCGAGGCCCAGACGCGCAAGCGCTTCGTCGGGCCACTCGTCGTTCAACTGAATGCCGGGGAAACGTTCAGGGGAGGCAAATGCACCGCGCGGATCGATAACGATGACCTCGAAGCCGGCCGCGTCCGCCATCGTCGACAGCGCCTGCGCGATATGCACGGCACCAATGATCAGCAGGCGCGGCGACGGCACATAGGCCCGTGCGAACAAGCCCTCGACGCCCGGCAGCTCGCTGGACAGCGATGCGCTGCGCCCCGAACTCATGAGGCTTCTGGCAGCCGCCAGTTCGGCAGGCGACAAGCTCAGTTCGCCGTCAATCGTTTCGGCGTCGACCAGGCACTGCACCCCATCGGCAAGACGCGTCACCGCCACCAGCGCGCGCCGCGCGCGCTGTGCCTCGGCGATTCTTGCCAGCGCCTCGCGCTTCATTCGACCGCTTCCACGAAAACCTGAACGCGGCCGCCGCAGGCAAGCCCGACCTGCCATGCCTGTTCGTCGCTGACCCCGAACTCCAGCAACTGCGGGCGGCCGGTGGCCATCACCTGGGCCGCGACGTCGATCACCGCACCCTCGATGCAGCCGCCGGACACCGAGCCGACAAAATGCCCGGCGTCATCGACGGCGAGGTGGCTGCCCTCGGGACGCGGCGAGGAACCCCAGGTGCTGACCACGGTCGCCAGCGCCGCCGACTTGCCCGCGGCCCGCCACTGCTGAAGGGTTTCGAACAGCGAATCGTTGTCTGTATTCACGTTTGCCTTCTGCCTCTCATCGGGATCATCCCTGCCTGTGACAGGCGCCATTGACGCTGCTGACTCGCGGATTGTGCCGCAATCGAATCATGGTGAACGATACGCAACGCAAAAGGCGGCGCAACTGTTTTAAACATGGAGAATTTTTGCGTGCGGAGGGGCGCAAAAACCATTACAAAGAGATTGACATCACCGCAATTGTTTGCATACAGTGTACCGTATCCTGAATTTGACTTGCCAACCAAAGGGCAAGAGGACGCCAAATGCATTCGCGCCATTTCTGATCCAAGATTGCAGCCGTAGCCCGAATCGACCAAAATAATTATCGAGGAGACAAGACATGCAACAGACCCGCGTTACGCTGGAACAGAACGAGATCCCGACCCATTGGTACAACGTGGTCGCCGATATGCCGAATCCGCCTCTGCCGCCGCTGGCACCGGACGGTAACCCGGTGACCCCGGAGCAGATGCTGGCGATCTTCCCCGGCAACCTGCTCGAGCAGGAAATGAGCGGCGAGCGCTGGATCCCCATTCCGGAAGAAGTACGCGAGGTCTATAGCATGTGGCGTCCGACGCCGCTGATGCGGGCGGTTCGCCTGGAAAAAGTGCTGGGCACGCCGTGCAAGATATTCTTCAAGTACGAGGGCGTCAGCCCGTCGGGTTCGCACAAGACCAATACCTCCGTGCCGCAGGCGTATTACAACAAGCAGGCCGGCTTCTCGCGCCTGACCACCGAGACCGGTGCCGGCCAGTGGGGCTCGGCGCTGTCCTTCGCCGGACAGATGTACGGCATCGACGTGCGCATCTACATGGTGAAGATCAGCTACGAACAGAAGCCCTATCGCCGCTCGATGATGCAGACGTGGGGCGCCAACGTCTTCCCCAGCCCGACCGACATGACGAATGCGGGCCGCGCCGCGCTGGCAGCCGATCCGAACAACCAGGGCAGCCTGGGCCTGGCGATTTCCGAAGCCGTTGAAGAAGCCGCCTCGCGCCCCGACACGAACTACGCGCTGGGCTCGGTGCTCAACCACGTCCTGCTGCACCAGACCATCATCGGCCAGGAAGCCAAGACGCAGATGGCCAAGATCGGCGAATATCCCGACATGGTCTTCGCCCCCTGCGGCGGCGGATCGAACTTCGCCGGTATCGCCTTCCCCTTCCTCGCCGACAAGGCGGCAGGCAAAAAGGTGCGCCTGGTGGGCGTCGAGCCGACGTCCTGCCCGTCGATGACCAAGGGCGTGTATGCCTACGACTACGGCGATGTTTCCGGCTACACGCCGCTGATGAAGATGTACACGCTGGGCCACAACTTCATGCCGCCGGGCATCCATGCCGGAGGTCTGCGTTATCACGGCGAGTCGCCGCTGGTATCCCAGCTGTATCACGAGAAGCTCATCGAAGCGGTCGCCGTGCCGCAGGTGGCGACCTTCGCAGCCGGCGTCATGTTCGCCAAGGCCGAAGGCATCATCCCGGCGCCCGAATCCTGCCACGGCATTCGCGCAGTGATCGACGAGGCGCTGCGCTGCAAGGAATCCGGCGAGAAGAAGACCCTGCTGTTCTGCCTCTCGGGTCATGGTCACTTCGACATGGCGTCCTACGACCGCTACCTGTCCGGCAAGCTGGAAGACTTCGACTATCCGAAGGCCATGGTGGATGAGGCGCTCAAGGGTCTGCCGAACGTCGACTGGCCGCCCAAGGCTGCCTGATCGGGGAGCAAACTGGCGTCGCGAGAAAGGGATCCGAGGCTCCCTTTCTTTTTGTCCGCAGTGCGCCCGACCGTTTACTTGGCGTTGTCCTGTCGCCCGGTTCCCCGGGCCGAAAACTCAAGCAGCGCCTGCTGGAACTCCGCAATGGATGCGGCGGTGACTTCCTCGCCGCACTCGTAGCAGTGGTTGCCGTTGGTTCTATCCACCCAGCGGCAGCCGCAGTGGTCGCACGCCAGTTCCGGTGCGCCCCGCGGATTGATGAAAATCATCTGCACGCTCCGAGAAAGGCCAGCCCGAGCGAATCGAGGAAATCCTCGTAGCCGGCGTCCTGCAGTTGGGCCTTGTTCTTGAACACGAAGAACATCATGCGGCCGCGGCGGATCAGACGCTTGATCACCGTCAGCGTATCGCCGCCCAGTTCGCCCAGCATCGTCTCCAATGCCTCTTCGTCGGCCACCAGCAATAGGTCCACCTTGGTCGACGCCATGCCGGCAAAGCGCTCGATGCGCGCCGACATGCCTCCGTCTTCCAGTTGCCAGGCCAGCATCGGCACCTCTGTCGCGACCTTCACGCCCTCCACGTGTTTGCCGGGGAGGATGCCCGAGGCTTCGCGCGACACGAAGCCGATGCGCGAGCCCTGAACCATGTCGAGGAACAATTCGCGATGGCGGTCCAGCATGGATTGCCAGGGTGCGATCTCGCCGAAAGTATGGTCTGTAGCAATAGTCATCAATGTTTGGGAGTCGCCAGTTCGAGCGACTCGATAAAGTCCAGAATTCCGGCAGCCTCCAGCGCATCGCGCTGCTGCAAAAGGAAGGGCATGATCTTGCCCCTGCGCACCAGCCCCGCCATGCACGATTCGCCTTCGGCGCACACGGTCTCCAGCGCCGTCTCGCTCATGACCAGCAGCATGCCCCAATCGGCAGGAAAGAACCCATCCCAGTCGCAGCGCCGTGCGGGCCGCCCAGAGCCGCCGGGCCACCACAGCCAGGCCGATCCGCTCTTCGCCTTGAAGTCATCGCTGCCGACAAAGGCGACGGCCAGTTCTTCGCTCACCTCGACCTCGCCGGCGGGCATTGCCGCCAGCACTTGCCGCCAGGTCGACTCGCCCGCTCTCATGCGTCGGGCAGCACCGCCGTCGCCTCGATCTCGACTTTGGCTCCGACCTCGACGAATCCGGCGACCTGCACCGCCGTCATCGCCGCGCCGTAGGTGCCGATGATCCTGCGGAAGACCGCGCCGAGTTCCTTCTGCTTCGCCCAGTACTCTTCATTGCTGCCGAGATACCAGGTCATGCGCACGATGTGCTCGGGGCGCGCGCCGGCTTCGGCCAGAATCGCGACGACATTCTTCAGCGCCTGTTCGGCCTGTCCAACCAGGTCGTCACTCTGGAACTGGCAGTTCTCATCCCAGCCGACCTGGCCGGCGACGAATACCATTTCACCGCGGGCGACCACGCCATGGGCGTAGCCCTTGGCCAGCGTCCAGCCTTTCGGCAGTAGAGTCTTCAATGCAATTCTCCTCAGGAAATCTGTCGTAGCCGGAAACGCTGCAGTTTGCCGGTCTCGGTGCGCGGCAGCGAGTTGGCGAACTCGATGGCGCGCGGATACTTGTAGGGAGCGATGGTCTGCTTGACGAAGTCCTGCAGTTCCTTCGCCGTCTCCGGCGTCGGCTCGACGTCCGGCCGCAGCACGACGAAGGCCTTGACGATCTGGCCGCGCTCCTCGTCGGCGACGCCGATCACGCCGCACTCGGCCACCTTGGGGTGACGCAGCAAGGCATCCTCGACCTCCGGGCCGGCGATGTTGTAGCCCGCCGAAATGATCATGTCATCGGTGCGCGAATGGTAGTGGAAGTAGCCCTCGGCATCCATCGCATAGGCGTCGCCCGTGTAGTTCCAGCCGTTCCTGACGTAGCTGGCCTGACGCTCGTCGGCGAGATAGCGGCAACCCGTGGGGCCTTTCACTGCCAATTTTCCGACTTGGCCGACGGGCGCCGGCTTGCCGTCGTCGTCCATGACGCAGGCGATGTAGCCCGGGACCACGGTGCCGGTGGCGCCGGGCAGTGCATGCGCTTCATCGGCAGAAATGAAGATGTGCATCAGTTCCGTAGCGCCGATGCCGTCGATCATCTCGATGCCGGTCGCCTCCTTCCACAGCGCGCGCGTCGCCGCGGGCAGCGCCTCGCCGGCCGAGACGCACTTGCGCAGGCTACTGTTGCGCAGCGGCCCGGCAATCGGCGCAATGGCGCGATATGAAGTCGGCGCGGTGAACAGCACGGTGGCCTGGTACTTCGCGATGGCGTCGACCAGATCCTGGGGAGCGCCCTGTTCCAGCAATACGGTCGAGGCCCCGACACTGAGCGGAAACAGCAGAAGTCCGCCGAGACCGAAGGTGAAGGCCAGCGGCGGTGTGCCCATGAAGACATCGTCGGCGGCCGGGCGCAGGACATGCGGCGGCCAGCAGACGCACGACGCCATGACATCGCGATGGAAATGCATGGTCGCCTTGGGTTGCCCCGTGGTGCCCGAGGTGAAGGCGAGGAGGCAGGTATCGGTCAGTGCGGTATCGACATTGCTGAAGGCCGGCAATTGCTGCGCCATGGCTGCTTCGAGTCCCGCTGCCGAGCTGTCGTTGAAATAGCGGATGTGCCTGAGCTCCGCGCATTCCGCGGCAGCGCCCTTCAACTCGTCTGCCAGACGCAGATCGCAAAGCGCATGGGTCACACGCGCCTTGGTGATGACGTGCTTCAGTTCCTTCGCCCGCAACAGCGGCATCGTCGCCACTGCCACCGCCCCGGCCTTCATCACCGCAAACCAGCACGCGGCCATCATCGGATTGTTGGGTGCACGCAGCAGCACACGATTGCCGGGCACCAGACCCATGTCGCGGACCAGCACGTTGGCGATGCGGTTGGCGCGTTCCTGCAGGTCGGCGTAGGTCCAGCGCACGCCCGGCGCCTGGATGCACAGCCGTGCGCCGCGCCCTTCCGCCACGTGGCGATCGAGCAAGGGGTCGGAACAGTTCAGCCGCTCGGGAAACTTCAGTTCCGGCAGATTGAAGAGGAACTCCGGCTGCTGTGCCTGAGGCGGCAGGTTGTCGCGGGTAAAGGTGTCGACATGAGCGCTGTAAGACATGTCACTTCTCCTTTATGGACCGCAAGCCGGTCAGATTCTCACACCGAGGCGATAGCCTTCCTGGATCGCCTGATCGAGGCCGCGCGGCACCGTGGCGTCGCCGCCGCCATGCAACTCGTCGACCATCCACTGGAACTCGTAGAACAGGTCGTGGTTGGCCTTGCGTGGACTGGAGACGATGACGCTGTCGCAAGCAATGAACTGCTCGCCCTTGGGCGTCTTTACCGTCGCACCTTCCTTGGTGACCTTGACCAGTTCGGCCAAGGTCACGGTCTTGATGCCCAGTTCGTCCACCCAGGCGGTATGGCGCCACTTGAAGGTCGGCATGATGTCGCCGCCGATGCGCTTCTCCTTTTCAACCACCGTG
>JBAZOF010000077.1:0-11345 GCA_041648855.1 Sulfuritalea sp.
GGCGGCGCAACAGGCCGGCCTTGATGCCGATGGTGGCGACCATGTCACCTGCCGGCGCCAGCAGCACGGCGCGCAGGTTGAGGATGCCGAGCAGCGTCAGGAAGCTGATGGAAACCCAGGTGCCGACGTTTTCCATCCAGCCCGGTACTTGCCATTTGGTCGTCACCAAGCCGACGCCGAGTGCGATCAGCATGACGATGGCACCATGGCCGAGCGAGAACAGCGAACCGCACCAGCGCGCGCGACCCGGCGCAAAACGCAGGTTGTAGCGCGTCAGCCCGTCGATGGTGGCCAGGTGGTCGGCGTCGAGCCCGTGCTTGGCGCCGAGGATGAAAACCAGGGCGAGGAGGGCGATCCAGTCGTTGGGCAGATCCATGGGCAACGGGGCTTTCGGCAATGGATGGTATGAAGTTTAGCCAAAACCTCATACAAATTCCATGCCCGGCCACGCTTGTTCCAGAACCCGCTTTCAATCAATTGCTTAGGGCAATTTTCCGGGTCGATCGGTGGTTAGCGCTTATGCAACTGCGCCCGGCAGCTATCCGGCATCCGGCGAATCCAGCCAGCGCACCAGGTAATACAGGCGGACGCCCTCCGAGGATCGCGATGGGCCCACGATTTCGGCGGCATGCAGATTCTGCCTCGGGTCGGCGGCGGCCAGCGCCGTCGCGGCGTTGGGCTTCACCTCGACACAGGATTCAGGGAAGCGCTTGCGCGAGCCTCGCCTGACATTGACGACGGCAAAGCGCGCCTGGACCAGTTGCGGTGCCTCGGCGTCGAGATAGACGCCGCCCTTCACGGACCGACTCCGCGCAACACGCGAATATGGCCGATGATGGGCACGAACAGCGGTTCGAGGTGCCGCCGCATCAGCGGTCCCACGGCGGTGGTCCGGGTCAGGATGGGCACCGCAACGGCATTCGAGAGCCGCGACAAGGCGGCCATCGCCTCAATTTCGCCGCGCCAATCGTCGCTCAGGTTGGCGAGGTCGGCCAAGTCGGCCGGCGGTTCGAGTTCGCGCAGCGCGGAAAAATAGCCGCCGAGGATGTCGAGCAGCAGATACACGGCCTCGTGCGCAGCCGGCTTTTCCAGCACCAGCTCCGTTGCAGCGAGGAAACTCTGGCCGCTCGGCGCATGGCAGCGCTCCAGCAGCGCGGCCCAGGGATCGCCGGCCAGCGCCCGGGCCTGCACTGCGGCGGGCAGGGCGCGTTCGGTGCCGGCCGGCAGGGCATCGGGGCGATGCTCGAGAAAGCCGATGAAGTAGTGCGGCCGGCGCGCGGCCTTGGCCCATAGCTGTTCGCTGGCAGCGGCATCGAGCAGGCCGGCGCCGATCACGGCGCGGATCGAGTTCATGGCCTGGATCGGGTTTTCCTCGAAGGGCAGGTGTTCGATCAGGAAATCCGCCAGCACCTTGCCCATCGCGCCCTGGCGCACGGCGACATGGCCCAGCATGTAGCGCGCCACCTCCATGGTCGGCAAGGCCCACCAGGCGCGGCGCGCCAGTTCGTCGTCGAGAGTCGGCGCCAGCGCGACGGCGGTCGCCGCCTCGGGTTCGCCGAGCTTGAGCAGTGCTTCGAGATTCTTCGGATTGGCGTGGCCCATACGCGTCCAGCGCCGCAGATGCACCGGGTAGCCGCCGGGCGAGCCGAGGGCGTGTCCGCCGAGCAGTTCGCGCACGCGCATCACGTAGAGATCGGGGCGGCAGTTGGGATGCAGGCTGACCCGCGCTTCGCCTTTCGGCGTCAGGGCGTACAGCACCATGGCGCCCTCGTCGATGCGCACGGCATGCAGCTCGCCGGCCAGCAACACGTTGAGGCGCAGCGCGTCTTCCGCGGAAAGGTCGGTCATTTCGTCGCCGGGCCGCCCCAAGGCGAAATGCGCCCCCCGTGGGGGGGCAGCGAACGCAGTGAGCGTGGGGGGCAAATATTTATCAATTGAGCTGAATCCTTCTGCCCCAAGGCACCGGCGCCTTGCCCTTGATCAGCCACAACACCGGGTAGTGCGGGGCCAGTTGGGGAAAGTCGGCTTCGCCGTCCGTGAAATAGACCAGCGCATCGGGGTGCGCGCCTTCGCGCTCGATCCACTCGAACACGGGGGCGAAAGCGGTGCCGCCGCCGCCGTCGAACTTGCGCGGCAGGCGCAACTCCTGCCAGGGTTCGCAGACCCAGGGCGCATCGGGCGCCAGCGCCGCGTCGCAGGCCACCAGCGTGACGCGCACCGGCAGCGTGCCCTTGATGGCATTGAGTTCGCCGACGAACTGCGCCAGGTCGGCATCGGCGATCGAACCGGAAGTGTCGAGCGCCACGAAAATATCGCCGGCATGGCTGCGCAGGCTCGGCCAGATCACGTCGCCCGAACTTTCGCCGCTGCGCCGCGACGGCCGCTGATAGCTGTAGTCGTCGCGCGCGGCCTGCGACAGGTACTGCGCCAGCGCGGCGCGCCACGACACCTGGGGCGCCAGCGCGGATTCGACCAGCCGCGCCAGATTGCCCGAGAGCTTGCCGGCCTCCCGCGCGCGCTGCGCTGCGCCCGCAAGGTGGCGCTGCCATTGCTGCTGCAGTTGCTCCTTTTCCCTGGCCGAAAGCGGTGGCGGCGGGCCTTCGCCCGGTTCATCCGTGGCGCCTCCCGCCGAGGCGTCCTGCGGCGTGTCGCCAGCGCCGTCCGCAAGGGATACCGTCTCCGGCTCAGCCGGAGACATAACTTCTGGCGGGGGCGGGGCGCCGCCGTTGGCGTTTGCGTCGCCGCCCCGGCCCCCCTCGTTGCCGTCCCAGGAATGGTCGTCGAGGGTTTCGTTGTCGAGGCTGTCGTCGAGGCAGGGATAGATTTCCTCCGCCGCCATGCCGCGGTAGAGCGAGAGCACCTGCGAGCCGAGTGGCGGCTTGAGGCCCTCGTCGATCAGCAGCGGGTTGATGGCGAAATCGCAGGCGAGATCCCATTTGCGCTGCACGCGGTGGCCGCGCCGGGCAAAGTGGCCGAGCGCGCAATGCAGCGCCTCGTGCGCCAGCGCGAACTGCACCTCGGCGGTGGTCAGGGATTCGACCCACCGCGGATTGTAGTAGAGCTTGCGCGCGTCGGTGCCGGTGGTGCGGCACCAGGTGCCGGCCTCGACCAGCGGCAGGCGCAACACCAGTGCGCCAAGGAAGGGCTTGTCGAGGATCAGCCTGGTGCGCGCTGCCGCGAGCTTGCCCGCGGCCGACTCACTCATAGAGCATCACGTCCGCCACCGCGTTGGCCCAGCCGGCGAACTGCGGCACGGCGAACAGCTTCGATCCTATGCCGCGATGCATGTCGGAAACCAGCATCACGCCCATTTCCTTGAGCGGCAGGCGCTGCGCGTAGTCGAGGATGTTGCCCCAGACCTGCGCCGCCGCCGGCGTTTCCTTGGCCCGCAGCGCACGGCCGGCCAGCGCCGCGGCGACGGCGTATTGCAGGTCGATTTCCGTCGGCACGGCGGCGTCGCGACCCTCGACGATGGCGTCGAGGTCGGGCAGCCGGTCGAGGCTGTCGATCCAGGCGGCGCACTCGATGCCTGCCGCATGGCCGACGCAGGCGGCCAGCGCGCCGGCGAGCAGTTCGGGATGGTCGCCGAACTTGCGCAGCGCACGATGGGCGAACTCCCACGAGCGCGGGCTGGGGAAGGCCATCTCGCCGGCGAGCGTCTTCGCCGGGTCGAAGTCGAAAATCAGTTCGGGCTTGAAGCGGAGGAAGCCGATCAGCCGCTCATCGATGCCGTTGGCGTAGGCCCAGAAGGCCCAGTCGTCGAGATTGACGTCGACCTCGAAGTGCGAGAAGCGGTTGGCCAGCGGTGCCGGCATGGCGTAGGTGACGCCGCGATCGCCCTGGCGGTTGCCGGCGGCGAAGATGGCCCAGCCGTCGGGGATGCGGTACTCGCCCAGTCGCCGGTCGAGGATCAACTGGTAGGCGGCCGCCGCCACGGCAGGCGGCGCCGAGGTGATCTCGTCGAGAAACAGCACGCCGCGCGGGCCGTGGCGCGCCTCGTCGGGCAGCAGTGCCGGTACGGCCCATTCCACTGTGTCGCCGACGCGGAAGGGAATGCCGCGCAGGTCGGAGGGCTCCATCTGCGACAGGCGGATGTCGATCACCGGGGCCTCATTGCGCGCGGCGACCTGCGCCACGATTTGCGATTTGCCGACCCCCGGCGGCCCCCACAGCATCACCGGCGTGTGGTGGCCCTCGGCGGTGCTGAGGAATTCGCGTTCGAGGACGAAGGAGAGTTGTGCGGGACGCATCGGCGGTAAGTATCGGTTTGTTGTGAGTCGAAAGCGCGGCGAACTTGGCCGCCGGCAGAGTCTTTGGCAAGGGGTTGGGAATCAACCGAGCAGCCTATACGAAATCCCCATGCATTCATCGAAAACATATTTTTATCAATGGGTTGAAAAAAGTAATCGATGCTCGCGGCCGGGCGTCATCTGCCTCATTGCCGGTTGCGGCAAGGCGGCGGAAATACTTCCGGCCGGCTGTATGTGCTATGGTCGCCGACCCGCGACTGTGACGTTCGCCCCTCTTCCATCATCTGAATGACAGCCAATCTTTTTACGAATAGCGACGTACTCACAGAGTTTTCCGGGCTGTTTGACGCTGGAACGGTGCAAAGAGGCCGGGATTACGCCGCCGAGGGACGGGTGCGGATGAAAAGCGTGGAACGGGCGCCCGGCGAAATCCACGTCGAAGCCGATGTTCAGGGCACGCGTGTGCATCCCTACGAGGTCGATCTCTGGCTGGAAGTGGATCAGGCCGGCACGCTGGTGGACATCGACAGCGCCTGCATGTGTCCAATGCGGGAGAACTGCAAGCATGTCGTGGCGGTGCTCCTGGCTCTGGGACAGGCCGGCGACATGGGAACTCTTGCCCGGCACGGGACGGCGTCGCGATGGGCTGAAGCCGATTCGCCCGAGCCCAGTGCGGCGGCACTGGCCTGGCTGGGTTCGCTCGGCGAGCCGGCGGTGCAGAAGCCGCCTGCAAGGAGCCCGCAGGGGCGCGTGATCTATCTGCTGCGGCCGGGCAATCCACCCAGCCTCAGCCTGGGCAAGAGCCGCCCCCTGAAGAAGGGCGGCTTCGGCAAGCCGGCGGTTTACCGTCCGCAGCCCTACGACCTGGGCAGCGCACGCAGTCATCGCGACTTCATCCTCGACGAGGATATTCCACCGCTGCGCCTGTTTCTGGCCTTGCAGGCCGGCGGCGGCTATTTCTACAACGAAACCGTCGACCTGACCGGCGAGACGGGTGCCCTGCTGCTGCGCCTGGCGCTGCGCACGGGAAGGCTGCATCTCGACGGTCTGGTCGAACTGCCGCTGGGGGCCGGCGCGCCACGGCCACTCGCCCTGTCGTGGACCCACAATCAGGCAGGCCTGCAGCAACTGGCCTTCGACCTGCCGGCCTCCCTGCAGATGATTCCAACCTGGCCGCCTTTCTATCTGGATAGCGAGGCCGGTGTCGTCGGCGAACTGAAGTCCGATTTGTCGGCGCATCTTTTGCAGCAACTCATGGCGGCACCGGCGCTGAATGAAGCCGACGCCCCGCTGGTGCGCCAGCAGCTGGCACAGCTGGCGCGTGAGCGGCATCTGGCACTGCCGCTGCCCGATGCGCCCGAGGCCGTGGCGGCGGGCAAGCCGGTGGCACGCCTGATGCTGACGCAGGGACGTTTTCGCTACATGGCCATGAGCCGCCTGCACGACGATCTGGCGCTCGCCGTGTTGTATTTCGACTATCCGCACGGACTGACCGTGGTCGGCGGCGAGCGGCCTTCGCCCTTCATGCGGCAGCGGGTCGGCGGACAGTGGCAAACCTTGCAGCGCGATCTGGAAGCGGAAGGCAGGGTCTGGCATCTGCTGCAAACCGTGGGGCTGGAAAGCTGGCAGCGCAGCCTGGGCAACTATCAGCGTCTGGAGGGCACCGAGGATGGCCTGATGCCGGTGCGCAACGACGCCATGGGCTGGCTGGCCTTCCTCAATGAAGGCGTTCCCGAGCTCGAACGACAGGGCGTTCCGGTGGTCTTTGCCGAGGATTTCCCGTATTGCATCACCCAGGCCGAAGAGTGGTTCGTGGCGGTCGAAGAGTCGGTCGGCAGCGACTGGTTCGATCTGGACCTCGGCGTGACCGTCGACGGGCAGCGCGTGAGCCTGGTGCCGCCGCTGCTGCGCCTGCTGCGCGAGGAGCCGGATCTGCTCGGCGTCGTGCGCGGCCTCGAAGACAGCCAGACCTTCCCGGTGGCGCTGGATGCGCGCCGCATACTGCCGGTGCCGGTGGGGCGCTTGAAGGCGTGGCTGCTGCCCCTGCTCGAATTCCTCGACGAGGACCGGCCGCGCCTGTCGCGCCACAATGCCGCGGCGCTGGCCGGGCTGGACGATCTGCCGACGCAATGGATAGGCGGCGAGGAGTTGCGCGACCTCGGCCGGCGCCTGCGCGATTTCTCCGGCATGACCCGCTATTTGCCGGCGCCCGGATTCACCGCAACGCTGCGCCCCTACCAGCAGGTCGGCCTCGACTGGCTGCAATTCCTGCGCGAATACGGCCTGGCCGGCATTCTTGCCGATGACATGGGCCTGGGCAAGACCGTGCAAACGCTGGCGCACCTGCACCTGGAAAAGGCTTCGGGCCGGGCGGATCGCCCCAGCCTGGTGGTGGCCACCACCAGCCTGATGGCCAACTGGCGCGACGAGGCGGCGCAGTTCGCGCCCGGGCTCAAGGTACTCATCCTGCATGGCAAGGACCGCGCCCGGCATTTCGACGAGATCGCGCAGGCCGATCTGGTGCTGACCACTTATCCGCTGCTGGTGCGCGACCGCGACACCCTGCTGGCGCATGAATACCATCTGCTGGTGATGGACGAGGCCCAGTTCATCAAGAATCCCAAGGCGCAGTCGCACCAGGTGGCGCGCAGCCTGAAGGCGCGCCATCGCCTGTCGCTGACCGGTACGCCGCTGGAGAACCATCTGGGCGAGCTCTGGGCGCAGTTCGATTTCCTGATGCCCGGCCTGCTCGGCAACGGCAAGCGCTTCACTCAGGTATTCCGCACCCCGATCGAAAAGCTGGGCGACGACGAAATGCGCGTGCGCCTCGCCGAGCGTGTGCGGCCCTTCCTGCTGCGGCGAACCAAGGAGCAGGTGCTGAAGGACCTGCCGCCGCGGACCGAGATGGTGCGCTGGGTGGAGATCGAGGGCGGCCAGCGCGATCTGTACGAGTCGCTGCGCGTCGCCTTCGACCGCAAGCTGCGTCTGGTGCTGACCGAACAGGGCGTCGGCCGCAGCCAGATCATGATTTTCGATGCGCTGCTCAAGCTGCGGCAGATCTGCTGCGATCCGCGACTGGTGAAACTGCCCGCCGCCGAGGCGCTGGTGAAGAAAGGCCACGCCCATTCGGCTAAGCTGGCGACCCTGATGGAAATGCTCGATGAATTGCTCGACGAAGGCCGCAAGGTGCTGCTGTTCTCGCAATTCACCTCGATGCTGGGACTGATCGAACTGGAACTGGAAAAGCGCGGCATCGCCTACGCCAAGCTCACCGGCCAGACCCGCGACCGCGAAACGCCGATCAGCGACTTTCAGGAAGGCCGCGTACCGCTGTTCCTGATCAGCCTCAAGGCCGGCGGCACCGGCCTCAACCTGACGGCCGCCGATACCGTGATCCACTACGATCCCTGGTGGAACCCGGCGGTCGAAGAGCAGGCCACGGCACGCGCCCATCGCATCGGCCAGCACAAGCCGGTGTTCGTGTACAAGCTGATGACGCAGGGCACGGTGGAAGAAAAAATCCTCGCCCTGCAAGACCGCAAGCGCGGCCTCGCCGATCAGTTGATGAAAAAAGGCGGCGAGGGCGGCGAGGGCGGCGGTCATCTGATCACTGCCGGCGATCTCGATGTTCTGTTTCAGCCGCTGGCCTGATGGCAGGCGATCGACAGGTAATACCGCGCGGTTAGCTTGCGTGTTACCGTGCTCACATCGCTTGCCCGATGCGTGCGCCCATGGATTCCTGCCTCCTTCTTCCCGCCGGCCAAATCGCCGTGCCGTCAGCGCCGACTTTCAAGGTCGAGGGCGGACCGGGGCATGCAGGCAAATGCCTGCAGGTGAGCCCGGATGAGTGATGCCGTCCGCAGCACCGTACCGCCAACGCCGACTCTCGGCGAAGCCTTCAGGTACTGGCTCAAGCTCGGCTTCATCAGCTTCGGCGGCCCCGCCGGGCAGATCGCGATGATGCACCAGGAGCTGGTCGAACGCCGGCGCTGGATCTCGGAGCACCGTTACCTGCACGCGCTCAACTACTGCATGCTGCTGCCGGGTCCGGAGGCGACCCAGCTCGCCATCTACATCAGCTGGCTGATGCATGGCATCCGGGGCGGGGTGATGGCCGGCGTGCTGTTCTTCCTGCCGTCGTTCTTGCTGCTCTCGCTGCTGGCCGGCACTTATCTCTCTTTTGGCGATGTTCCGGTGGTGCAGGGCATCTTCTACGGCATCAAGCCGGCCGTGGTCGCCGTGGTGCTGTTCGCTGCGTGGCGCATCGGTTCGCGTTCCATCAAGAACGAAGTGCTGTTCGGCATTTCGCTGCTGGCCTTCGTCGGCATCTTCTTCTTCGATATCGACTTTCCCTGGATCGTACTGGCGGCCGCCATCCTCGGCGCCATCGGCGGCAAACTGATGCCGGCCAAGTTCAAGGCCGGCGGCGGCCACGGCGCCTCGCACGGGAGCTACGGCCCGGCGATCATCGACGACGACACGCCGCCGCCGCCGCAGGCGAAATTCACCTGGGGCAAGCTGGTCATCACCGTTTTCGCATTCGTCGGGATCTGGGCGGCGGCCATGCTGGCGATCAGCGGCAGCGATGATCTCTTTCGCCTGGGCGAGTTCTTCACCAAGGCCGCCTTCCTCACCATCGGCGGTGCCTACGCCGTGCTGCCCTATGTCTATCAGGGGGCCGTGGAACACTTCGGCTGGCTCACCGGCCCGCAGATGATGGACGGGCTGGCACTCGGCGAGACGACGCCGGGGCCGCTGATCATGGTCGTCACCTGGGTCGGCTACCTGGGCGGGGTCAGCAAGGCCGTGGCCGTCAATCCGGTCGCGGCGGGGATCGCCGGGGCGGCGGTGGCAACCTTCTTCACCTTCCTGCCGAGTTTCTTCTTCATCCTCGCCGGCGGACCGATGGTGGAGGCCACGCGCGGCGAACTGAAATTCACTGCACCACTGACGGCCATTACGGCGGCAGTGGTCGGCGTGATCCTCAATCTGGCGGCCTTCTTCGCCTGGCACACCTTCTGGCCCAAGGCGACCAGTACGGCGCCGTTCGCCGGCCCCTTCGACGCGATTCCGGTGGTCATCGCCGTCATTTCCTTCGTCGCCCTGTGGAAGTACAAGGCAGACATCATGAAGGTCATCGGCGTCTGCGCCTTGCTTGGGCTTGGCTTGTCCTTCGTTCGCTGAGTGCGAACTTCCGCCGGCCTCGTGCCCGCGAGTGGTCACCCGGCACCACGACTGCTGCCCCGTTTGCTCGATGACTTTGTGCCGGTCGCGCGCCAGGGTGAATAGCCCTCCATCGGCGATTAGTTAGGTGATAAGTAAGTAATCAGGTAGCCTGTCGTCATGTTGCGCTGCACACTCTTCAAGCCCTTGAATTGACAGCGCCGAACAGGATTTCCTCAGGCTGGCCCGAGATTTGCAGTACCCCTACCAGTATCAGGTCCGGACGCGGCCTGGCTCTTGGAGGGGGATGGCAGACATGGGCGACATCAACGAAATCTTCGGAACGAGCCGCAAGACGCTGCAAGAGATCGAGCAGCGCCTCGAAATGCCGCGGCGCGAGTTCCTGCAGTTTTGCGCAACGCTGGCCGTGACCATGGGCCTGCCAACGGGAGCCGAGGCGGCGGTGGCCAAGGCGATCGAATCGGCCAAGCGGCCTTCCGTGATCTGGCTACACTTCCAGGAGTGCACGGGCTGTTCCGAGTCGCTCCTGCGCGCCGAGCATCCGACGCTGGAAAAGCTGATCCTCGACGTGATCTCCCTCGATTACCACGAGACGCTGATGGCCGCGGCCGGCCATCAGGCCGAAGCCGCGCGCAAGTCCGCAATGCAGGCCAACAAGGGCAAGTACGTGCTGGTGGTCGAAGGCGCGATCCCGACCAAGAACAACGGCATCTACTGCAAGATCGGCGGCCAGACCGCCATCGACATGGTCAAGGAATGTGCGGCCGATGCGGCGGCGGTGATCGCCATCGGTTCCTGCGCCTCCTGGGGCGGCATGCCCTCGACGATTTCGCCGTTGTCGGATTCGAGTCCGACAGGTTCTGCGGGTGTCGCCGAGGTTCTGGGCAAGCCGGTGGTGACGATTCCCGGTTGCCCGCCCAACCCCTACAATTTCCTCGCGACGGTGGTGCACTTCCTGACCTTCGGCAAATTGCCCGAAGTCGACAAACTGGGCCGTCCCAAGTTTGCCTACTCGCGCCTGATCCACGAGAACTGCGAGCGTCGCGCCCACTTCGATGCCGGGCGTTTCGCCATGGAATTCGGCGATGCCGGCCATCGCCAAGGCTACTGCCTCTACAAGCTGGGCTGCAAGGGCCCGGAAACCTACGCCAACTGCTCGACGCTGGGCTTCGGTGATGCCGGCGAAAACAACTGGCCGGTCGGCTGCGGCCATCCCTGCATCGGCTGCACCGAGAAGGGTGTGGGCTTCCAGAAGCCGATCCACCAGGTGGCGAAGATGCTCAACGTTACGCCGCCGCTGCAGTATCCGCGCATCGTCGAAGAGCAGGGCAAGGCCGCTTCCTTCGCCTCGGCCGCGGCTGTGGCTGCGGTAGCAGGTGCGGCGGCAGGCGCGGCGATCATGCTGACGCGCAACCTCGGTCTTTCCCATGCGGCCGAGGAAGCCGAGCGTGCCAGGGATGCTGGCAAACCTGCCGAAGACAAGGCACAGGTGTAATCATGGGCACCCGGCGAGATTTTCTGA
Source organism: Sulfuritalea sp. (assembly GCA_041648855.1). Lineage (GTDB taxonomy): Bacteria > Pseudomonadota > Gammaproteobacteria > Burkholderiales > Rhodocyclaceae > Sulfuritalea. The sequence goes on from JBAZOF010000077.1 coordinate 10,957, forward strand.
AGGGAGTCCTCGCGAGCGGGGCGGCGGCCACGGCATGTGCCGCGGCGGTACCGGCCATCGCCAGGGAAACCCGGCCACGGCCGCCCGAAGCGCTCGGGCTTTTGTACGACGCCACGCTCTGTGTCGGCTGCAAGGCTTGCGTCGCCGCCTGCAAGGAGTCCAACGACAATCCCCCCGAGTTTTCCACGGTCGACCATCTGTGGGATACGCCGCTGGATACCTCGGGCTACACCTTCAACATCATCAAGATGTACCGCAACGGCACCATGGATGCGAAGGACCAGGAGACGAACGGCTACGCCTTCATGAAGACCTCCTGCATGCATTGCGGCGACCCGTCCTGCGTTTCGGCCTGCCCAGTGTCGGCGATGACCAAGGACCCGGAAACC
>JBAZOF010000078.1:0-11126 GCA_041648855.1 Sulfuritalea sp.
GTCGATGCACCAGGGCAGGTTGGTCAGCGTCGCCGAGCCGCCGTCATCGGCGATCGGGCCGGCCACGGCGAGGCAGCCGCCGGTGATCAGCGCCGGGTCTGTCTGCGTGTCGGCGAAGAAGGCCGCCAGCAGGCCGGCGAAGTCCGGAAAGTCGGCGTTGGCGACACGGCGATCGAGAACGAGCTTACCGTCCTGCGCCAGACCCAGCAGCGTCTTGGTGCCGCCTATATCTCCGACCAGAAGAAGCTTTCCCCCCGACCCCCTTTCCACGAAAGGGGGTGACGATGGTTCGTCGGTTCTACCTCCTCCGGGGATGGATGGTCCCGCCTTGGGGCGGCCCGGCGGCGGGACGTTCACACGGCCACCGGTGCCGCAATGTGCGGATGCGGGTCGTAGCCTTGCAGGCTGAAATCCTCGTAGCGGAAGCCGAAGATGTCCTTCACCGCGGGGTTCAGGAGCATGGCGGGGCGCTGGCGCGGTTCGCGGGAGAGTTGCAGGCGGGTCTGTTCCAGGTGGTTGGAATACAGGTGGCAGTCGCCTCCGGTCCACACGAAATCGCCGGGCTCAAAGTCGCAGACCTGCGCCACCATCAGCGTGAATAGCGCATAGGAAGCAATGTTGAAAGGTACGCCGAGGAAGATGTCGGCGCTGCGCTGGTAGAGCTGGCAGGAGAGCTTGCCGTCCGCCACGTAGAACTGGAACAGGGCGTGGCAAGGCGGCAGCTTCATCTGCGGGATGTCGGCCGGGTTCCATGCGGAAACGATGTGCCGGCGCGAATCCGGATTTTTCTTCAGGCCCTCGATCAGCTGCTTGATTTGGTCGATCTCCTTACCGTCGCCGGCCGGCCAGTGCCGCCACTGGTGGCCGTATACCGGACCGAGGTCGCCGTTGGCATCGGCCCAGTCGTCCCAGATCGAGACGCCGTTTTCCTTGAGGTAGCGGATGTTGGTATCGCCCTGCAGGAACCACAGCAGTTCGTGGATGATCGAGCGCAGGTGCAGCTTCTTGGTCGTCAGCAGGGGAAAACCCTCGGCCAGGTCGAAGCGCATCTGCCAGCCGAACACCGAGCGGGTGCCCGTCCCGGTACGGTCCGATTTCTCGTGGCCGTGGTCGAGGACGTGGCGCATCAGGTCTAGGTAGGGGCGCATGGTTGGCAGCGACGGGACATATGATCGGCCGCCTATTTTACTGTCTATGAAATCGGCCATGGCGCTCCCCGGGGATCGGTCCTTCCGGGGTATTGGCAGGCGCAGCAATGACAGCGCCGGCGTGACCGGCTATGCTATGGCCAAAGTACTGACAAAAAACTGCTCCCCAATGCTCGGATTCTTTTCCAACAAGTCTACTCATCCACTGGCCGACGCGCGAGAAGCCAAGCGCATTCTTGCCGAGATCGCCAGTCGCGAACCGCAGGCCGCCGCCGAGGATGCCAGCGCATGGCTGGAATCGCTCGCCGCAGAAGAGAGTTTCAAGCTGCCCCAGCGACTGGAACTGATCCTCAAGCTCGACGAGGCCACCGTTGCCCATGCGCGGCGTCTCGGCCGCGATTATCCCGTTTTGGGCGGCGGCAGCCGCGTCCTGGAGTCGCGGCAGTGGCAAGCCGGTCACGACTACTGGCAGCAACTGGTCACGGCCTACCTCGACTGCCTCGGGCGCCATCGCGCGGGAGGAAAGGAGGGCGATGCGATCCGGCCCCAACTGCCGATGGTCTATGGCCGGCTGATCCATGCGCTGGCGGCCCAGTTCAAGTGGAAGTGCTTCCGCTACGGGCCGGTCGATCCCGAGTTCTGGCAGGCGCTGGGCAGCACTTATCTCGCTGCCGTCGAGGCAAAAGTCGCGCAGAAGCCCCTGCCGCTTTATCCCGGCAGTGGCGAAACCACGATCGAGGCGGAATATCTCAAGGTGCTGGTCTTCCATGCCTCGTCGCCGGACAACCTGCAGCCGCTGGAAATGGAAATTGCCGAGCGCTTCATCGTCTACTTTCTGCCCTACTTTTCGCTGATCCGGGAGGTCCGGCCGGAGAACGTATATTGGGTGGATGCCGCCAAACCCCTGCCGCCGACGCGGCTGGCCAAACTGCCGGAGGTCACGCCGACCCTGCGCTTCTTCAACGGCACGCGCGCGATGGAGGCGGTGGGCAAGACCATCGAACAGATTCGCAGTGAACTCCGCGTGCCGCCGGGCATCAATCTCGGCGCGCAATACAAGGCCGACCTGGTGATTCCGGTGCTGGAGCATCTGGCGATGTGCTGGGCGCCCAAGCCGCCGATGCGCGGCAACGCGAGGCGCAGGATCGCCTCGGGACTGAAGGTGGTGAATGGCCTGGACGGGGTGCACCAGCATCTTTCCGGGTACAGCTTCGGTACGGACAGCGTCGAAGTCTGGACGGTTGACGATGTCAGTCTGGGCGGCTTCGGTGCGCAAGTGACCGTATCGCGCAACGACTGGATTCGCATCGGCGTTCTGGTCGGCATGCAGCCGGAGGGCGGTGAGAACTGGCTGATAGGCGTGGTGCGCCGCTATGTCCGCACCGGTCCGAATCAGGGCTCGGTCGGGATCGAAACCATATCGAAAACGCCGCGCGCCGTATTTGCCGATGCCGGCGGCTTGCCGACCGAGGCGCTGCTGCTGGATGTTCCTGAAGTCGGCGAATATGCCCGCATGGCCCTGCCGGCCAATGCACTCGAAGACAAGGTGGCGCTGCTGTTCGACATCGACGACAAAAAGGCTCGCCTGCATCCGCGCGAGACGCTGATGACCGGTCCCGATTTTGTCGTCGCGAATTTCTTCGTGCAGTCGTACAGCTGATCGTCTGCTTCAGCGCGGCGGGCGGATCGCCGACTTCGGCCGGAATGCCTTGACCACCGCCTCGTGCGTCTCCGCATATGGCCCGCCGATCAGATCGAGGCAGTAGGGCACCGCGGCGAAGATGCCCGGGACGAGTTGTTTGCCCGCGTCGTCCTTGACGCCCTCGAGCGTTTCCTTGATCGACTTCGGCTGTCCCGGCAGATTGAGGATCAGCGACTTGCCCCTGATGACGCCGACTTGGCGCGACAGGATCGCCGTCGGCACGAAGGCCAGCGAAATCTGCCGCATCTGCTCGCCGAAGCCCGGCATCACTTTGTGCGCCACCGCCAGCGTGGCCTCCGGCGTCACGTCGCGCGGGGCCGGGCCGGTGCCGCCGGTGGTCAGCACCAGATGGCAGCCGACGGTATCGCATAGCTCGATCAGGGCCTGTTCGATGCTTGCCTGCTCGTCCGGGATCAGGCGCGTTTCCATGCGCCAGGGCGAACTGAGCGCCTGGCCGAACCAGTCGCGCAGCGCGGGGATGCCCTTGTCTTCATAGACGCCGCTGGAAGCGCGGTCGGAGATGGATACGAGGCCGATCAGGAGTTCGTCGTTCATGGCTTCTCCGTAGGGCCGCCCCAAGGAGGAGCAGCCGAAATCTGGAGCGGGCAGCGCCCGCGAACAATGGTCGCCCCCTGCCTTGGGGCGCAGGCGGGGTTTCGCGAAGCACCGCTTCGCGCCGCCGTAGCCGGCTGGCTGTGCAAAGCCGGCCGTGGGGCCGGGGATGGGGGGATGGTCATTGTGGTTCCTTGAGGCGGTTGTAGAGTTGGCCGAGGTATTCGTTCAATGCATGGCGGCTGCGCACCATGGCGCCCGGCAGCAGATTCTCGATCAGCGATGGCGAGGCCGTGCTGAAGGCGGTCGGCGCCGCGATGACTTCCAGCCCCTGTTTTTCGAACAGCGGGATCGCGCGCGGCAGATGCCAGCCATGGCTGACCAGGGCGATGCGGGTAATGCCGGACGCCTTCAGCATGGGCGCCGACAGGCTGGCATTTTCCGCGGTGTCGCGCGAGACGGCTTCGACCCAGCGCACCTTCACGCCGAAGTCGCTCTCCAGCGCTTCGCGCATCGATTCGGCCTCGGGCCGGGCGCCGAACGGAGCGCCGCCGGTCACCAGCAGCGGCAGGCGTGACTGGCGTGCCAGCCGTGCGCCGTAGCGCAGGCGCTCCAGCGTGTAGTAGCCGACAGTGTCGCTGCCGTATTCGGGCGCGGCGTAATAGGAACCGCCACCGAGGACGACGATGGCCTGCGCGCGCTCCAATTGCGCCGGCGTGATCGGCGGATGCGGTTCCAGCGGCGCCATCAGCGCGTTGCCGACGATCGGCAGCGAGAGCGCGAACAGAGCCAGCAGGGAAAGGATCGTCAGCGTGAAACCGGCGTTACCTGCCCGCGAAGCGGAATCCCGGGGACGCAGAGCGCGCCAAGGCCGACCGCTGGAGCGGCTAAGCCAGAGGCCGAACAGCGCCAGCAGCAATGGCCCGGTGGGCGGCAGGATCAGGGCGGCGATGAGCTTCTTCAGCAGAAACATGGGTCAAAGGCGGGGCTGATCGCGTCTTATGCGGGATGACGGGGCCGCTATTATCGACGGAATCCAGCTCGTTCACCATTTCATGACGGATCGCCATTACGGTATCGAAACCCTCTGCCTGCATGCCGGCGCCCAGCCCGATGCAGCGACCGGCGCCCGCGCCTTGCCGATCCACCAGACCAGCTCCTTCGTTTTCGATTCGGCGGAACACGCGGCCAGCCTGTTCAACCTGCAAACCTTCGGCAACGTCTATTCGCGCATCGGCAATCCCACGGTCGCCGCCTTCGAGGAGCGCATGGCCGCGCTGGAAGGCGGGCGCGCCGCGGTGGCCGCAGCCACCGGGCTGGCGGCGCAGATCGTCGCGCTGCTGACCCTGTGCGAGGCCGGCGATCGCATCGTGGCGGCGCGCTCGCTGTATGGCGGCAGTTTTTCGCAGCTCGATGTCAGCCTCCGCAAGCTGGGCATCGAGACCGTCTTCGTCGATTCCGACGACCCGGAAAATTTTCGCGCGGCACTGTCGGCAAACACCCGATGCCTGTTTGCCGAGACGGTGGCCAATCCGCGCCTCAACGTACTCGACATCGCGGCCGTCGCCGCAATCGCCCATGGCCATGGTGTGCCGCTGATCATCGACAACACGGTGCCTTCGCCGTATCTCTGCCAGCCGTTCCGGCATGGCGCCGACATCATCGTGCACTCGGCGACCAAGTTTCTCGGCGGGCACGGCACCACGCTGGGCGGCGTGGTGATCGAATCGGGAAAATTCGACTGGGGCAACGGCAAGTTCCCCGGCATGACCGAGCCTTCCGCCGGCTATCACGGCGTCAAGTTCTACGAGACCTTCGGCGATTTCGGCTTCACCATGAAGGCGCGCATGGAAACCCTGCGCACCTTCGGCCCGGCGCTGTCGCCTTTTTCCGCCTGGCAGCTGATGCAGGGCATCGAGACGCTGCCCTTGCGCATGCAACGGCATTGCGAAAACGCGATGGCCGTGGCGCAGCATCTGCAAGACCATCCGCGCGTGGCCTGGGTCAATTATCCAGGCCTGCCGGCCAGCCCCGGTTACGCGCTGGCGCAGCGCTACCTGCGGGCAAACGGGCATGGCGGCGCGGGCGCCATCCTGAGCTTCGGCGTCATGGGTGGGCAGGAGGCCGGCGAGCGCTTCATCGATGCCCTGCAGTTCTGTTCCCATCTGGCCAACATCGGCGACGCAAAGACGCTGGTGATCCATCCGGCATCGACCACCCATCGGCAACTGAATGAAGCCGACCAGATGGCCTCTGGCGTGACGCCCGACATGGTGCGTCTGTCGGTCGGGCTGGAAACGCTCGATGACATTCTCTGGGACATCGATCAAGCTTTGGAGCGTGCCGCATGATGCACGCCGCCTTCCTCGCCGGCATCGGCTGGCGCGACGTGGTTCTGCTGCTGGCAGCGATGACCGGCGTCTATCTGGTCTTGTCGGTGATGCGCCTGTTCGAGATGGCGACGAAGCGCCGCGTCATCGTGCTGCCTGCGTCCGGGCCAGGATTGTCGGCAAGGGAGCCCCATTTCGCATCGCAAATTCAGACGCCGCAGTCAAGGCAACTGTCGCCGGAGCTTGCCCGGATGCTGGCGCAGGCCAGGATCGAAGCCGAACTCCAGCGTCTGCGCAGCGAAAACATGCGGCTGAACGAGGTGCTGGCCAATGTTGCCGAGGACGTTGCGCGACTGAAGGCGGCGCGCGACATGATGCCGGCCTATGGCGAAGCGATTGCGCTGGCGCCGCAAGGCGTGCCGGCCGGCGCAATCGGCGGCGTAATGGGCGGCCAGCCGAATTACCGCCTGCTGCGGCATCTGCAGCGGCGCGGCGCGGTTGCCGGCTGCGCCAACACGCAGCCCTATGAATTCGAGCGGCATGAGCAAGGCGAGGATCGCAATGGACGAAATATCGAATCTGGATCACGCGCCCACGCCTGAAGAGGGTCTCAGGCGCCGCCTGGTCAATCGCATCATCATCGCAGCCCTTCTGGTGGCGGGCTTGCTGGGCAGCCTGGCGATGTTCGAGGAGATTTATACGCCTGCTCCGAAGCATCCGCCGGTCCCCGCCAAGCTGGCTCTGCCGCCCAGGCCCGCGCCTGCCGCCGAGCCGGAGACGAAGCCGATCGCTCCCGCAGCCGAGGCAAAACCTGAGACCAGGACCGTGCCGGAGCGCACGGCGGCACCCAGCGCGCCGCGGCCGCCGCAGGTTCAGCCGGCGCCCGTAGTCGCGCCCCACCGCGCTCCGGCCCCGCGTCCTGTCACGCAGGCCGTCGAACGCCGCTTTGCGCTGCAAATGGGTGTCTTCGGCAATATGGCCAACGCCGAGGATCTGCGCGCTAAACTGGTGGCGAACGGCATCCCCGCCACGATCGAGGCGCGCGTTTCTGTCGGTCCCTTCAGGACGCGGCAGGAAGTCGATGCCGCGCGCGCCAAACTGAAGGAGCTGGGCCTCGACGACGGCCTGCTGATAACCATCAAGAAGTGAACAGGACAAATCCATGAGCCGCAAGATCATTTCCACCGCCGCCGCCCCCGCCGCCATCGGTACCTACTCGCAGGCCGTGCAGGTCGGCGACACCGTCTACATGTCCGGCCAGATCGGCCTCGATCCCGTCAGCATGCAGATGGTCGAAGGCATCGAAGCGCAGATCGTGCGCGTCTTCGAGAACCTCAAAGCCGTCGCGGCCGCCGCCGGCGCAACGCTGAACGACGCGGTGAAGTTCAACATCTACCTGACCGACCTGTCCAACTTCGCCAAGGTGAATGAGACCATGGCGAAATATGTCAGCGAGCCTTTCCCGGCGCGCGCCGCGGTGGGCGTCAAGGAATTGCCGCGCGGGGCCCTGGTCGAGGCAGATGCCGTGCTCGTCCTTGGCTGACAAAAAGGCCGCGAGCGCCAACACTCTCGCGGCCCGCCTGGCACGGCTCGGTCTGCGCACCGACGCCGATTTCATTCTGCATCTGCCGCTGCGCTACGAAGACGAAACCCGCATCACGCCGCTCGCCGATGCTCGGCCCGGTGTCGCCGCGCAGTTCGAAGTCGAGGTCATCGACAGCGAAATTGCCTACCGGCCGCGCCGCCAGTTGCTGGCGCGGGTGCGTGACGCCGGCGGAGGCAGGAAACACGCCGGGCCGTCCCAAGTGTTTCCTGGCCCCCTGGGGGGAGGACGCCGCGCAGCGGCGTCTTCGGGGGGGAATATATTGCTGCTGCGCTTCCTGAATTTCTATCCGAGCCAGCAGAAGGTCTTGCAGCCCGGTGCGCGCCTGAGGATTTTCGGCGAGGTGCACGAGGGCTATCTTGGTCCTGAAATCATCCATCCGCGTTTCCATGTCGTGGCGGCCGGCGAAACCTTGCCCGAATGCCTGACGCCGGTTTATCCGACGACGGCCGGGCTCGGTCAAGCCACCCTGCGCCGCCTGATCGAGAAGGCGCTGGCGCGGGCCGACCTGAGCGACACGCTGCCGCCGGCCGTGCGCGAGCGTCTGCACCTGCCCGAGTTCGCTGCCGCGATTCATCGTCTGCATACGCCGCCGCCGGAAATGACCCAGGTCGAACTGGAAGCCCGCGAGCATCCGGCCTGGCGCCGCGTACAGTTCGACGAATTGCTGGCGCAGCAGTTGAGTCTGCGCCGTGCCTATGCGGCGCGCCGCGCCCGCGGCGCGCCGCGGCTGAAGCCGACGGCGACGCTGACCGGCGCCTTGCTGGAATCCCTGCCGTTTCGTTTGACCGTGGCACAGCAGCGCGCCTGGCAGGAGATCGCCGCTGATCTCGGGGAGCCGCATCCGATGCAGCGCCTGTTGCAGGGCGATGTCGGCAGCGGCAAGACCGTGGTGGCCGCGCTGGCCATGCTGCAGGCGGTCGAAGCCGGGCATCAGGCGGCACTCATGGCGCCGACGGAAATCCTCGCCGAGCAGCATTACCGCAAGCTGGCGGCGTGGCTGGCGCCGCTCGGCCTCGAAGTCGCGTGGCTCACCGGCAGCCTCAAGAAGCGCGACAAGGAGGCGGCGATCGCGAAAGTCGGCGCTGGCGACACGCCGATCATTGTCGGCACGCATGCGCTGATCGAAGACAAGGTCGAGTTCGCCCGCCTCGGCCTGGCGATTGTCGACGAGCAGCACCGCTTCGGTGTGCGCCAGCGCCTGGCCCTGAAAGACAAGGGCCTCTACGCGCATCAACTGGCGATGTCGGCGACGCCGATTCCGCGCACCCTGGCCATGAGCTACTACGCCGACCTCGATGTGTCGGTGCTCGACGAACTGCCGCCCGGCCGCAGCCCGGTCACCACCAAGCTGATATCGGAAAGCCGCCGCGACCAGATCGTGGCGCGCGTTCATGAGGCTTGCCGCGGCGGGCGCCAGGCCTACTGGGTCTGCCCGCTGATCGAGGAAAGCGAGACCCTGCAACTCAAGACCGCCGAGGAGACCTTCGCCCGCCTGGCGGCCGACCTGCCCGACCTCAAGATCGGCCTCGTCCATGGCCGCCTCAAGGCCGCCGAGAAGGCCGCCGTGATGAGCGCCTTCGTGGCGAACGAGATTCATTTGCTGGTGGCCACCACGGTGATCGAAGTCGGCGTCGACGTGCCAAATGCCAGCCTGATGGTGATCGAGCACGCCGAGCGCTTCGGCCTGGCGCAGCTGCACCAGTTGCGCGGCCGCGTCGGGCGCGGCACGGCCCAGTCGGCCTGCATCCTGCTCTACGCCCAGCCGCTGGGGGAACTCGCCCGGGCGCGGCTGAAAGTCATTTTCGAAAGCACCGACGGCTTCGAGATCGCCCGCGAGGACTTGCGCCTGCGCGGCCCCGGCGAATTCATCGGCGCGCGGCAAAGCGGCCTGCCGCTGCTGCGCTATGCCGACCTGGAAGACGCCGCATTGGTCGAGCAGGCGCGCGCGGTGGCGGAAGACATGCTGCACAACGCGCCGGAGGCCGCCGCCGCGCATCTGCAGCGCTGGCTGGGCGGCCGCGAAGAGTTGCTCAAGGCGTAAAATTTGCCGCATGACTCTCGCCGAACTCAAGCAGCGCCTCGACCTCTACGAAAAGCTGATGCGGCTGGACAAGCCGATCGGCACGCTGCTGCTGCTGTGGCCGACGCTGTGGGCGTTGTGGATCGCGACCCGCGGGCAGCCGCACTGGATGCTGGTCTGGATCTTCGTCCTGGGCACGCTGCTGATGCGGTCCGCCGGCTGCGTCATCAACGACTATGCCGACCGCGATTTCGATCCGCACGTCGAACGCACCAGGGACAGGCCGCTGGCCGCACGCACGGTTTCCATCCGCGAGGCGTTGACGCTGGCCGGCGTGCTGATTTTCTGCGCCTTCCTGCTGGTGCTGCCGATTTTTGCCGAGGTATGGTGGCTGGCGCTGATTGCCGTATTTCTCGCCGCCAGCTATCCCTTCACCAAGCGTTTCTTTTTCCTGCCGCAGGCTTATCTCGGTGTCGCCTTCGGCTTCGGCATTCCCATGGCCTTCGCCGCAGCGACCGGCGAAGTCGGCCCTCTGGGCTGGACGATGCTGGTCGCCAACATCTTCTGGGCGCTGGCCTATGACACCGAATACGCCATGGTCGATCGCGAGGACGACCTCAAGATCGGCATCCGTACCGCGGCGATCACCTTCGGCCGCTTCGACGTGCTGGCCGTGATGATCTGCTACGCCGCCATGCTCGGCATCCTCGCTGTCCTTGGTCGGAAGTTGGGTTACGGGTCGCTGTATTTTGCCGGCCTGGCCACCGCCGCCGGGGTGGCCGGCTATCACTACACGCTGATCCGCAGCCGCAGCCGCGAGGGCTGCTTTGCCGCCTTTCGCCACAACAACTGGTTCGGTGCGGCGATCTTCGCCGGCATTGCGGCCGAACTCAATCTGCGGCCCTGGTTGGGGCTGTGAGGCGGCTCGCGCATTGGCGGCCGGCACTCAGGTGAATTCGCATTGCATCTCGGCCAGGGCGCACCACCGGCCAACGGGGTTCGCCAATTCCGATCCGGCCATCGCCGTCGGCCAATTCGCTTGGCATGAGATCCTGCTGCGCAACCTGCGCGGCGACTTCCGTCCCTTGACGCCACCGGCAGGCGGCTATGAGGCGTTCGCCCGGGAATGGAGTGTCAAGGTCGATCACGCACGGCTGGCCGTGCGCTCGCAGGCACCGCAGATCACCTGGCTGGGGCATGCGACGCTGCTGCTGCAGGTGGCCGGGATGAACATCCTGATCGACCCGCAACTTTCCGCAACCGCCGGACCTGACCTCGGTTTCATTCGCCTCGGCGCCACCCGCCACGTGCCGGCGCCATTGACCCCCGAACAGCTGCCGCCGATCGATCTGGTGCTGATTTCGCACAATCACTACGACCATCTCGACTACGCCACGCTGAGGCGCCTGCTGGCCGTCGGGCAAACGCCGCGCTTCATCGTGCCCCTCGGCGTGAAGGCATGGTTCGATCGGCACGGCATCGGCGAGGTCAGCGAGATGGACTGGTGGGATGCGCTGGAGGCCGGTGAGCTGACGCTGCGCTTCACACCCGCGCAGCACTGGAGCCGGCGCAGCCCCTTCGACACCAATGTCACGCTATGGGGCGGCTTCATGCTCGACTGGCGGCGGGTGGAAGCGCCGCACTGGCGGTTTTTGTACACCGGCGACACGGGGTATTCGGCCGATTTCAAGGAGATTCGCCGCCGCCTCGGCGCAGTCGATTTCGTGGCCCTGCCGGTCGGCTCTTATTTGCCGCGCGACTTCATGCG
>JBAZOF010000079.1:0-11103 GCA_041648855.1 Sulfuritalea sp.
ACCGGGCCGACACGCACCAACGTGAATGACTTCAGGGCGATCCTGATCGAAGCGGCAGGAAGTCCCGCCGCAGTGGAGAAATGATGAGTCAGCCCGAACATTCTGCCGGGACGGCGCCGAACGCCGCCGATCCCGCGCGCGAAGCCCTGCTGGGCGATCTCGCCCGCGTGCTGCCGGCGGCGGCGCTGCTGTCCGCAGCCGAGGATTTGAAGCCCTACGAGTGCGACGGACTCACTGCCTATCGCGCACTGCCCTGGGCGGTGGCATTGCCGCAGAACGAGGAACAGGTCGTCGCGGTGCTGAAGGTCTGTCATGCGCGGCAAGTGCCGGTGGTCGCGCGCGGCGCCGGCACCGGTCTTTCCGGCGGCGCCACGCCGGTGGTGCAGGGCGTGGTCCTGTCGCTGGCGAAATTCATGCGCATCCTCGAAATCGATCCGCTGGCCCGCCTGGCGCGGGTGCAGCCCGGCGTGCGCAACCAGGCCATCTCCGAGGCCGTGGCGCCTTTCGGCCTCTACTACGCACCCGATCCGAGTTCGCAGATTGCCTGCACCATCGGCGGCAACGTCGCTGAGAATTCCGGAGGCGTGCACTGCCTGAAGTACGGACTCACCCTGCACAACGTGTTGAAGCTGAGGGTGGCGATGATGAACGGAGAGATCATCGAGATCGGCTCGCATGCGCTGGACGATCCCGGCTACGACCTGCTGGCCCTGATGATCGGTTCCGAAGGCATGCTCGGCGTGGTGCTGGAAGCCACCGTGAAGCTGACGCCGAAGCCGCGCACGGCGCAGGTGGTGATGGCCAGCTTCGACAGCGTGATCGAGGCGGGCAACGCGGTGGCGGCCATCATCGCCGCCGGCATCATCCCGGCCGGGTTGGAAATGATGGACAAGCTCGCCACGGCCGCGGTCGAGGATTTCGTCCATGCCGGTTACGACCTTGAAGCTGCGGCGATCCTGCTCGCCGAATCCGACGGCACGGCTGAAGAGGTTGCCGAGGAAATCGCCACCATGTCCACCCTGCTGGAAAATAACGGCGCCCGCCAACTGCGCATTTCGCAAAGTGAGGCGGAACGTCTCAAGTACTGGGCCGGACGTAAGGCAGCCTTCCCGGCGGTGGGCCGCATCACGCCCGACTATCTGTGCATGGACGGCACGATCCCGAGGAAGCACCTCTCGCACGTGCTGACCCGCATCGCCGAGCTGTCCGCCGAATTTCACCTGCGCTGCGCCAACGTGTTCCATGCCGGAGACGGCAACCTGCATCCGCTGATCATGTTCGATGCGCGCAATCCGGGCGAAACGGAGCGCGCGATTGCCTTCGGCGCCAAGATTCTCGAACTCTCGGTCGATGTCGGCGGCACCATCACCGGCGAGCATGGCGTCGGCATCGAAAAGGTCAAACAGATGTGCGTTCAGTTTTCCCGCGAGGAACTCGATGCCTTCCACGCCGTCAAGGCCGCCTTCGATCCGCTGACGCTGCTCAACCCGGGCAAGGCCGTCCCCTATCCCCGGCACTGCTCCGAGTACCGTCTGACCGGGAGCGCACGATGAGTGATCGCATCGAGGATTTCCGTTTGCGCATTCTCGAACGCAAGCCGCTGCGCCTGAAGGGCGGCGGCAGCAAGGATTTCTACGGCGGGCCGCTCGCCGGCGAAGTGCTCGATACGCGCGGCTACAGCGGCATCGTCGGCTATGAGCCGACGGAACTGGTGATTACCGCGCGCGCCGGCACGCCGCTGGCCGAGGTAGAGTCGGCGCTGGCGACACGGCGACAGGTGCTCGCCTGCGAGCCGCCGCACTTCGGCAATGCCACGATCGGCGGCGCAGTGGCCGCCGGATTGTCCGGCCCGCGCCGGGCGGTGGCCGGCAGCCTGCGCGACTATGTGCTCGGCGTGAAGCTGATGGATGGCGAAGGCCGCGAACTCAATTTCGGCGGCCAGGTGATGAAGAATGTCGCCGGCTTCGACGTCTCGCGTCTGGTCACCGGCAGCCTCGGCACCTTGGGCCTGATTCTCGAAGTGTCGCTCAAGGTAATGCCGCAGCCGGTGGCGCAGGCCACGTTGCGTTTCGAGATGCCGCAGCACAGGGCACTGGACGCGCTGAACGGATGGGGCGGCCAGCCTGTGCCGCTGGCCGCGAGCTGCTGGCAGGACGATGTGCTGACGCTGCGCCTGTCCGGTGCGCAGGCCGCCGTTACGGCCGCCTGCGAAAAGCTGGGCGGTGAGCGCGTCGCCGAGGTTGAGGCTGCCGGCTTCTGGACTGCGCTGCGCGAGCAGACCGCGGCCTTCTTCGCCGGCAATGCCCCGTTGTGGCGGCTCTCGGTGCCCTCGGTGGCGCCGCCGCTGGATCTGCCCGGTGCGCAACTGATCGAATGGGGCGGCGCGCAACGCTGGCTGCGCGGCGCCATCGATGTTGGCCAGTTGCGTGAAACTGCCGCGAGGGTGGGCGGGCACGCGACGCTATTTCGCGGTGGCGACAAGACCGGCGGCGTGTTTGCGCCGCTGTCGCCTGCGCTGATGGAGGTGCACCGACGGCTCAAGCAGAGCTTCGATCCCTATGGCGTGTTCAACCCCGGCCGCCTGTATTCCGAGTTCTGAGCATGGAAACCCACCTTGCCGATTTCATCCGTCATACCACCGCCGGCCGCGAGGCCGAGGAGATCCTGCGTCGCTGCGTGCATTGCGGCTTCTGCACCGCGACCTGCCCGACCTATCAGTTGCTGGGTGACGAGCTGGACGGACCGCGCGGCCGCATCTATCTGATCAAGCAGGTGCTCGAAGGCGTCGAGCCGACGGAAAAGACCCGCTTGCATCTCGATCGCTGCCTTTCCTGCCGTTCCTGCGAAACCACCTGTCCTTCGGGCGTGCAGTACACGCGCCTGCTAGACATCGGTCGCGAAGTTGTCGAGGGCAAGGTGCCGCGAACCGGGAGCGACGCGTTCATGCGCGGTGCGCTGAAGAACCTGTTGCCGCGTTCGACACTGTTCGGTGCCGCGATGAAGCTGGGGCAGTCGGTGCGGCTGGTGCTGCCGGGAGCGCTGCGCGCCAAGGTGCCGCCGCTTTCCTCGGCCGGCCCGGCGCCGCAGCGCAGCCACGCGCGGAAACTGATCGCGTTGGCCGGTTGCGTGCAGCCCTCGATGTACCCGAACGTCAACGGCGCGACACGGCGTGTGCTCGACCGCCTTGGCATCGAGATGATCGAGGCGGCCGGGGCAGGCTGCTGCGGCGCGGTGCGCGCGCACCTCAATGCGGCGGAAGGCGCGCGCGACGATGCCCGGCGCAACATCGACGCCTGGTGGCCGTTGCTCGAAGCAGGCGCGGAAGGCTTGGTGATGACGGCTTCCGGCTGCGGCTCGCATGTGCTCGAATATGCCCATCTGCTGCAGGAAGATCCCGACTACGCCGTGAAGGCAGCACGGGTGGTGCTGGCGACGCGCGACATCAGCGAGGTCGTTGCGGCCGAAGAGGCCGGCCTCGCGCCTCTGCTGCAGGCCTGTCGTCCCTTGCCCGAGAGCGAGCGCCGGCTGGCGTTTCAAAGTCCCTGCAGCCTGCAGCACGCGCTGAAGATTCGCGGCACCGTCGAGTTGCTGCTGAGCGCCGCCGGCTATACGTTGACCACGGTCGCCGATTCGCATCTGTGCTGCGGATCGGCCGGCACCTATTCCGTCCTGCAGCCGGAGATTTCCAAACGTTTGCAGGCAAACAAGATCGCCGCGCTGACCGCGGGCGGGCCGGCTGCGATCGCCAGCGCCAATGTCGGCTGCATCGGGCATCTGCAGGGCGCCACCGCCCTGCCGGTGAGACACTGGATCGAACTGCTCGACGCACGTCTGTCCTCATGAGCGCGAGATGAGTGGAATAGGGCTCGACGCCAAGGCGCGCGACTGGCAGACCCTGCGGGCGTCGTTCCGCTGGCAGGTGCCGGTCCGCTACAACATCGCCCGGGCCTGTTGCGGGCGCTGGGCGGACGATCGATCGCGCTTCGCGCTTTACTACGAAGACGAGGCCGGCCACACCGAAGCATGGAGCTTCTGGGATGTGCAGCAGGCCGCCAACCGCCTGTCCAACGTGCTGGGCGCGATGGGCGTCATGGCCGGCGATCGTGTCGCCATCATCCTGCCGCAGCGTCCCGAAACCGGCATCGCGCACATGGCTTGCTACCAGATGGGGGCGATTGCGGTGCCCGTCTCGCATCTGTTCGGCGCCGATGCGCTGGAATTCCGCTTGTCGCACGCCGGCGTGCGGGTCGCGATCATCGACGAGGGCGGGCTGGAGAAGCTCGGCGCGATACGTGAAGAATTGCCGGAGTTGAAGCACGTGATCGGCGTCGGCGGCGCGCGGGAATCCTGGGTGCGCCAATGGGCCACGCTGCTGCCGCTGGCTGCATCGCGCTACGTGCCGCGCGACACGGCCGCCGACGATCCGGCGATGATCATCTACACCAGCGGCACCACCGGCAACCCGAAGGGCGCGCTGATCGCGCAGCGCAGCCTGATCGGCAACCTGTCGGGCTTCGTCTGTTCCCATGATTTCTACCCGCAGCGGGGCGACATGTTCTGGTCGCCTGCCGACTGGGCGTGGACCGGCGGTCTGTTCGATGCGCTGCTGCCGAGCTGGAATTTCGGCCAGCCCATCCTCGGCTATCGCGGCCGCTTCGATCCGGAGAAGGCGTTCTGGCTGATGGAAAAGTACGGGGTGAGGAACAGCTTCCTGTTCCCCACGGCATTGAAAATGATGATGAAGGCGGTGCCGCAGCCGAAGGAGAAATACGACCTCGCCCTGCGCAGCGTCATGAGCGCGGGAGAGACCGTCGGCGAAGCGGTGTGCGGCTGGGCGCAGCAGGCGCTGGGCGTGACGGTGAATGAAATGTACGGCCAGACCGAGATCAACTACATCGTCGGCAACTGCGCCGCGGTGACGCCGCCGAAACCCGGTGCCATGGGGCGCGGCTATCCGGGCCACCAGCTGGCTGTGCTCGACGACGAGGGCAATCCCGTGGCGCCAGGTGAACTCGGCGAAGTCTGCGTCCAGCGCAGCTGCAACGGCGAGCTGGATCCGGTGTTCATGCTCGGCTACTGGAAGAACCCGCAGGCCACCGCGGAAAAGTTTTTCGGCGGCGGCATAGCCGATCCGCAGGCCTGGGGACGCACCGGCGACCTGGCGAAGCAGGATGAAGACGGCGTGCTCTGGTACCAGGGGCGCAGCGACGACATGTTCAAGAGCGCCGGCTATCGCATCGGCCCGGGTGAGATCGAGAACTGCCTGGTCAAGCATGCGGCCGTGGCCAATGCCGCCGTGATCGGAGCGCCCGACGAGACACGCGGCACGGTGGTCAAGGCCTTTATCGTGCTGCAGGCCGGAGAAACGCCATCAGCCGAACTCGAAGCCTCGCTGCAGCAGCATGTGCGCCAATTCCTGGCACCCTACGAGTATCCCAAGATCATCGAGTTCATCGACGCTCTGCCGATGACCACCACCGGCAAGGTACAGCGGCGGCTGCTGCGCGGCAGATAGCGCGCTGCCTCCGGCCCGCGGCGGGCTATTCCAGCCAGCGCCGGCGCCAGAAGATGATGGAGAGCGTACTGGCGACGGTCGCCATCAGGCCGATGGCGATCATGAATCCTGTGGGCAGATCGAGCAGCGGCATGGTCTTGAAGTTCATGCCGAAGATGCCCGAGATCAGCGTCGCCGGCATGAAGATGATGGCGACCACGGTCAGCGCGCGGACTTCCTGATTGACGCGGTTGCTGACCGCGGACAGGTAGATGTCGAGCATGCCGGCGATCACGTCGCGGTTGGCTTCCAGCGACTCGATGGCATGCACCGTGTGGTCATAGATGTCGCGCAGGTAGGGGCGGGTTTCCGGGCGGAAGAAGCGGTCGTCGGCGCGCGTCAGGTTGTTGATCACTTCGCGCAAGGGCCAGATCGAGCGGCGCAGTGTCAGGGTCTCGCGCTTCAGCTGGTGCACGGTCTGCAGCGATCCGGGCTTGGGCCGCTCCAGCATCACGTCCTCGAGTTCTTCGGTGCGCTCGCCGATGCTTTCCAGAATCGTGAAATAGCGGTCAACGATGGCGTCGAGCAACGAATAGGCGAGGTAGTCGGCACCGAGTTTGCGGATCTGCCCGCGATCCTGGCGCAGGCGCTCGCGCACCGGGTCGAAGCGGCCGCTGGGCCGTTCCTGGAAGCTCAGGACGAAGTTGCGGCCAAGGATCAGGCTGACCTGGTCGGAGCCGATCTGGTGGTTCTCGGCGTCAATCTCGAAGAAGCGGGCGACGATGAACAGGTAGTCGCCGTAGTCGTCTATCTTCGGTCGCTGGTTGGTGTTGAGGATGTCTTCAAGCACCAGGGGGTGCAGATTGAAGCGGCGCCCGATTTCGGCCATCACCTCGGGTTCGTGCAGGCCGTGCACGTTTAGCCAGAGTACCGGCAGCCGCGGCTGATAGGCCTGGGACGCCGCCAGCGAGGTGAACTGATGTTCGGTGAGTTCCGCCTCGCCGTATTCGATCAGCGAGATCGCCGCCTGTTCGGTTTTGCGTTCGCCCAGATGGATCAGCGCGCCGGGCGCGAGGCCCACCTTGGCCGCAGCCGAGAGACGTTTGGCGGCGCGTGCACGAGGGCGATTCGGCTTTGAGGTCGTCATGTCGGGGCGATTGAATGAGGCTTGATATCGATCAAATGGATTGATGTGGAAGGCGTATCATACCGGCGGCGCGCCCTCTGCGTTTGGGTCTTTACCCCGGGCGCGGACCGGAAGGACAAAAACACACCTCGCGGTGGCGTATCAACAGAAGTGAGAATGGGAGAATCATGGCGCTGACAATTGGAGTTCCCCGGGAAACGCTGCCGGGCGAAAAACGTGTGGCTACCGTACCCGAAGTCGTTGAAAAGCTCATCAAGCTGGGTTTCAAGGTCGCCGTGGAATCCGGCGCCGGGGACGCGGCGAATTGCAGTGACGACACCTACCGTACCGCCGGCGCCGAAGTGATTGCCGGCGCGCCCGCGCTCTGGGCCGCCTCGGACATCGTTTTCAAGATGGGCGTGCCGACGACCGAGGAAGTCAGCCTGTTGCGCGAAGGGGGTACCCTGATCGGCTTTGTCTGGCCGGCGCAGAACCCGGAACTGATGCAGCAGCTCGCCGCCAGGAAGGCCACCGTGCTGGCCATCGACTCGCTGCCGCGCACGCTCTCCCGCGCCCAGAAGATGGACGCCCTGACCTCCCAGGCCGGCGTCGCCGGCTACCGCGCCGTCATCGAGGCGGCCAACGCCTTCGGCCGCTTCTTCAACGGCCAGATCACTGCCGCGGGCAAGGTGCCCCCGGCCAAGGTCTTCATCGCCGGCGCCGGCGTCGCCGGCCTGGCGGCGATCGGTACCGCCGCCAGCCTGGGCGCCATCGTGCGCGCCAACGACACCCGCGCCGAAGTGGCCGACCAGGTGGTGTCGCTGGGCGGTGAATTCGTCAAGGTCGATTACGAGGAAGAAGGTTCCGGCGGCGGCGGTTACGCCCAGGTCATGAGCGAGGGCTTCCAGCAGGCGCAGCGCGAGATGTACGCCAAACAGGCGCGGGAAGTGGACATCATCATCACCACCGCGCTGATTCCCGGCAAGCCCGCGCCCCGGCTGATCACCGCCGAGATGGTGCAGAGCATGAAGCCGGGCAGCGTGATCGTCGACATGGCGGCCGAGCGCGGCGGCAACTGCGAGTTGACCGAGCCCGGCCAGGCCGTGGTGAAGCACGGCGTGACCATCGTCGGCTACACCGACCTGGCCTCGCGCCTGGCCAAGCAGTCATCGACGCTGTATGCCACCAACCTGTTCCGCCTTGCCGAGGAGCTGTGCAAAACCAAGGACGGCATCATCGACGTCAACATGGAAGACGAAGCCATCCGCGGCCTGACCGTCATCAAGGAGGGCAACATCACTTGGCCGCCCCCGCCGCCCAAGCCGTCGGCCGCTGCGCCAGCCAAGCCCGCCGCCGCACCGGTGCCGCAGGCGAAAAAGGGCCACGGCCATGGCGCCGCGAGTGAACCGATGGCGGGCAACAAGCTGGCCATCATGTTCGGCGTCGCTGCCGTGCTGTTCTGGTTCGTCGGCGCCAATGCGCCGCAGGCCTTCCTCGCCCACTTCACGGTTTTCGTGCTGGCCTGCTTCGTCGGCTACATGGTGGTGTGGAACGTGACGCCCGCGCTGCACACGCCGCTGATGAGCGTGACCAACGCCATTTCCAGCATCATCGCCATCGGCGCCCTGGTGCAGATCGCGCCGCCGCTGGCAGGCGGCATGGCACCGGAGGGATGGATACGCTGGCTCGCCGTCGGCGGCATCGCACTTACCGCAGTCAACATGTTCGGCGGTTTCGCCGTGACCCAGCGCATGCTGGACATGTTCCGCAAATAACCAGGGAGACACGACATGTCTGGAAATCTGGCAACCGTCTCCTATATCGGAGCAACCATCCTCTTCATCCTCAGCCTCGGCGGGCTGTCCAACCCCGAGACCTCGCGCCGCGGCAACCTCTACGGCATGATCGGCATGACCATCGCCGTGCTGGCCACGGTGTTCGGCCCGCGCGTGACGGCGGCCGGGTATCCCTGGATCATCGGCGCCATGGTGGTCGGCGGCGCCGTCGGCCTGTATGCCGCCAAGGTCGTCAAGATGACGCAGATGCCCGAACTGGTGGCGCTGATGCACAGCCTGGTCGGCCTCGCTGCGTGTCTGGTCGGCTTCGCCAGCTACATCGACACCTCGCATCCGCTGGTCGGCGCGGAGAAGACCATCCACGAGCTGGAAATCTACGTCGGCATCCTGATCGGTGCGGTGACCTTCTCCGGTTCGCTGATCGCCTTCGGCAAGTTGAACGGCAAGATCGGCGGATCGCCCATGCTGCTGCCGGGGCGTCACTGGATGAACCTGGCCGGTCTGCTGGTGGTGATCTGGTTCGGCCGCGAGTTCATCAACGCGCCCGGCATCGAGGCGGGCATGACGCCGCTGATCGTGATGACGGTGATCGCGCTGCTGTTCGGCATCCACATGGTGATGGCGATTGGCGGCGCCGACATGCCGGTGGTGGTGTCGATGCTCAACAGCTACTCGGGCTGGGCTGCTGCTGCCACCGGCTTCATGCTGTCGAACGACCTGCTGATCGTGGTCGGCGCGCTGGTGGGTTCCTCCGGCGCGATCCTGTCCTACATCATGTGCCGCGCCATGAACCGCAACTTCATCAGCGTCATCGCCGGCGGTTTCGGCACCGGTGGCGGCACGCCTGCGGCCAAGGGTGACGCCGCACAGCCGGCCGGCGAAGTGGTGCCCGTCAGCGCCACCGAGACCGCCGAACTGCTGAAGGACGCCAAGAGCGTGATCATCGTTCCCGGTTACGGCATGGCGGTGGCGCAGGCGCAGCACACGGTGTATGAAATCACCAAGCACCTGCGCGAGAAGGGCGTCAACATCCGCTTCGGCATCCATCCGGTGGCGGGGCGCATGCCCGGCCACATGAACGTGCTGCTGGCCGAAGCGAAGGTGCCCTACGACATAGTGATGGAAATGGACGAACTCAACGACGACTTCCCGACCACCGACGTGGCGATCGTTATCGGCGCCAACGACATCGTGAACCCGGCGGCGCAGGACGATCCGACCAGTCCGATCGCCGGTATGCCGGTACTCGAAGTGTGGAAGGCCAAGACCTCGATCGTCATGAAGCGCTCGATGGCATCCGGCTACGCCGGCGTGGACAATCCGCTCTTCTACAAGGAAAACAATCGCATGCTGTTCGGCGATGCGAAGAAGATGCTGGACGAAGTGCTGGTGGCGCTGAAGTCGTAACGGCCGGCATGGATGCGTCGCGGAGCTGAACCTTGCTCTGCAAAAGGAGCCACGGTACGCCGTGGCTTTTTCTTGGCGCCCTGCAAAAGTCGGCGCTGGCGGCACGGTGACCGGGTAAGCTGTCCCCGAATTCGCGGGCATCCATCTCATGAAACTCGATCCTGAAACCCTGCAGCAAATCGTCGACCGCACCCTCGACCATTACCACACGCGCGCCGAGGCCTTCTGGGAGGGCACGCGCCACCACGATGTCGAACAGAATATCGAAGCCTTGCTGCGCCATATTCGGGGAGCCCCGCCATTCGCCATCCTCGACTTCGGCTGCGGCCCCGGGCGGGATCTGGCGGCGTTTGTCCGGCGCGGACATCACGCCATCGGGCTCGAAGGCGCGCCGGCCTTGACGGAACTGGCGCGGGCCAACAGCGCCTGCGAAGTCTGGCAGCAGGATTTCCTCCGGCTCGATTTGCCCGCATCCAGGTTCGATGGCGTGTTCGCCAATGCCTCGCTGTTCCATGTGCCAAGACAGGAATTGCCGCGCGTGCTGCGGCAACTGCACGCGACGCTGAAGCCTCATGGCGTCCTGTTCAGTTCGAATCCCCGCGGCGACAATCAGGAGAGCATCAACGGCGAGCGTTATGGCGCCTATTACGACCTCGCCGCGTGGCGCGACTATCTGACGGCTGCCGGCTTCGTCGAGATCGAGCACTACTACCGGCCGCCCGGCCTGCCGCGGGACCAGCAGCCGTGGCTGGCCAGCGTCTGGCGCAGGGAGGAGCGGGCATGACCACGGCGTCGCGTCTGCTGCTGGTCGGTGCTACGGGTACGGTCGGCCAGGCGATCCTCAGGCAGGCGCTCGCCGATCCTCGCGTGGCGCAGGTTGTGGCTCTTACCCGTCGGCCGCTGGCTACGGCGACGAAACTCACCAATGTCGTGGTCGACTTCGACAATTTGCCGGCGGACGCACCCTGGTGGCAGGTCGATGCGGTGATCTGCGCCCTGGGCACGACACGGCGCGCGGCGGGGTCGCAAGACAAATTCGCTGCTGTCGATAGAGACCTGCCGCTGCGCATCGCACGGCTCGCCCGGGCCGCCGGCGCCACGCGCTTCGGCCTGAATTCCTCGCTCGGCGCGGATGCCGCATCGGGCAACTTCTACCTGCGGACCAAGGGCGAAGCCGAAGATGCCATCCGCCAGCTCGGCTATCCCGGCTATGCGGTCGTGCGCCCCTCCCTGATCGATGCCGATCGCGTCGAGAGCCGGCCCGGGGAACGTCTGGCCCT
>JBAZOF010000080.1:0-10946 GCA_041648855.1 Sulfuritalea sp.
GAATCCGGTGTGAGGAGGGTCAGCCGAGTTTCTTCAGCAGCTCCGCCTTCTTCGCATCGAACTCCGCTTGCGACAGCATGCCCTTGCCCACCAGTCCGTGCAGCTTTTCTATCGTGGCGACGATCTCGTCAGCCGACACGGCAGCGGCAGCCGGCACAGAAGTCGGCGCTGGTGACACGGCGGCCGGGGCTGCGGCTGGCGCAGCGGCCGGGTTCAGCGACTGCGCCATGGATGCAGCGACCTGTTGGCCGACACCGAAGCCGACGCCGACGCCGGCCCCCAGCCCGGCCAGGCCGCCCTCGTTCGCGGCCGCGAGCGGGATGGCTTCGGCGGTCTGGAATTGCGTGTAGGCCTGCATGCCGCCCATCATGTTTACGCCGATGCGCTTGTCGAGCATCGCCTGGAGTTCCTCGGGCAGCGAAATGTTCTGCACGTTGAGGCTGTCCAGCGTCAGGCCGTAGCTGGCGAACATCGGCTCCATCTTGGCGCGCAAGGCATTGCCGAACTCGACCTGGTTGCCCGCCATGTCGATGAAGGGCACGCCGGATTCGCCGAAGATGTCGGCGATATGGCCGACGATGGTGTTGCGCAACTGGCCTTCGAGCTGCTCAGTGCTGTAGCTTTCCAGCGTTCCGGAAATCGTGGTGTGGAAGGCTTTCGGGTCGCTCAGGTGAAAGGCGTAGATGCCGAAGGCGCGCAGCCTCACCATGCCGAAATCCTTGTCGCGAATGGTCACCGGGTTCGGCGTGCCCCACTTGCGGTCGATCTTCTGCCGGGTGCTGAAGAAATAGACGTCGGACTTGAAGGGCGACTCGAACAGCTTGTCCCAGTTCTTCAGGTAGGTCAGCACCGGCAGCGTCTGCGTCGTCAGCTTGTACATGCCGGGCCCGAACACGTCGGCGATCTGGCCCTCATTGACGAACACCGCCATCTGCGATTCGCGCACCGTCAGGCTGGCGCCGTTCTGTATCTCGAGCTCGGCCATGGGAAAGCGCCAGGCCATGGTCTCGCCATCGTCCTCGGTCCATTGGATGATGTCGATAAACTGTTTCTTGATGAAATCCATGAGTGCCATGAGCGTCTCCCTTGGTGAAATTAGTAAGTCATGCAGGCGGCGTTGATCAGGCCGACTGTGATGGAAAGTGCAGCCACAAATGTGGCGGGCGCCACGCGTCCCGCAGCGATGTCTTCCTGCAGTTGCGGCAGTGCCACGCGCGCCAAGGCCCAGGCCAGCAGTTGCACGATGCCGGCGATGACGCCCCACACCGCGAGATCGAGCAGCGTGTCGCTGTGGGCGATGACGTTGGCGATGGGCATGGCGAAGCCGAGGATGGCGCCGGAGAGCGAGATCGCAGCCGCGCTGTTGTTGGCGCGGATCAGCCTGATTTCCTCGTAAGGCGTGACATAGAGGTAGATCGCGACGAAGGCGACCAGCAGCACGACGGCGGTGCCGAGGTAGGCCAGAAAATTCGGCAGCGTGGCGAGAAAGTGGGCGGGCATGGAACGTTTCCTCCGGACGATCATGCATTGTCCGCGATGCGTGCGGTGCGATCAAGTGCCCGGCTTGATCGGCTAGACTGAATCATCAAAAGAGGAATTCGTCATGATCGATCTGCGCAACTATGGTTTCGAGGAACAGCACCAGCACATCTACGACATGGCGTGGCGCTATGCGCGGGAGCGGCATCACCCGCTGTTGCGGCGCATGGATGACGAGGACTGGTTTCCCGAGGACGAGTATCGAAAGATGGGCGAAGTCGGCCTGCTCGGCACCACCGTGCCCGAGTCGCTCGGCGGACCGGGGCTCGATCTGGTCTCGCAGTTCTTCATCGGCGAAGCGCTGTCCTACTGGAACAACATGCTCGGCGCGAGTTGGGGCGCCAGCGAGAACCTGTGCGTGAACAACCTGGTCAGGAACGCCAGTGCCGAACAGCAGGCGCGCTTCCTGCCGCGCATGCTCTCGGGGATCGGCGCGCTGGGCCTGACCGAGCCGGGCGCCGGCTCGGACGCGCTGGGCTCGATGAAAACCACGGCGCGCCGCGACGGCGATCACTATGTGCTGAACGGCCGCAAGATGTTCATCACCAACGGCCCGGTCGCCGACATGCTGCTGATCTACGCCAGGACCACGCCCGAGCGCGGCCAGCACGGCATCTCGGCCTTCGTCGTGGAAAAGGGCATGCCGGGTTTCTCGGTGGCGCAAAGCCTGAAGAAAATGGGCTGGCGCGGCAGCCCGACCGGCGAACTGCTGTTCGACGATTGCCGGGTGCCGGCGGCAAACCTGATCGGCGACGAAGACAGGGGCGTCAAGGTGGTGATGAGCGGTCTCGACATCGAGCGGGTGTTCTTCAGCGGCCATGTCATCGCCGTGGCCCAGCGCGCCCTCGATCTGTCGCTCGACTACGCCCGCACCCGCGTCCAGTTCGGCCAGCCCATCGCCAGCTTCCAGCTGGTGCAGGGCATGCTGGCCGACATGTACGCCGCGCTCGAATCGGTGCGCGCGTTTTCCTATCAGGTGTTGAAGGAAGTCGCCGCCACTGGTGAGGCCGGGCGCGGCGAGATCCACAAGCGCTCCGCCGCCGCCGTGCTGCATGCCGGCTACATGCTGAAGATCGTGCTCGACCATGCCGTGCAGATC
The DNA here is from genome assembly GCA_041648855.1 of Sulfuritalea sp. Taxonomy (GTDB): domain Bacteria; phylum Pseudomonadota; class Gammaproteobacteria; order Burkholderiales; family Rhodocyclaceae; genus Sulfuritalea. Next base: position 2,639 of record JBAZOF010000080.1, read on the forward strand.
CACGGTGGCAACGGCTTCATGTGGGAGACGGAAGTGAACTGCCTCTACCGCGCCGGCAAGCTGATCGAGATCGGCGCCGGCACCACGCAGGTGCGGCAGTTGATCATCGCGCAGGAGTTGCTCAAATAGCCTGGCGACAGGGCGCCGTTCCGTCAGCGCCGACTTTACTGGGCAGGTGTGCTTTGCAGCGTGGCTACCGGCAAGTGCAGGGTAACGCACAGGCCGCCGGTGGGATCGTTGTCGGCGTAGACCCGCCCGCCATGCACCTCGATGGCGCGGCGGACGATCGAGAGGCCGAGACCGTGGCCACTATCGCTCCGTGTGCGCCGGCCACGAAAGAACGGTTCGAAGATTGCTTCGAGTTCGTCGCCGGGCACGCCGGGACCGTTGTCGCAAATGCTGATCGTGACCCAGTTGTCGCTCGGCTCGGCGACCTTGATGCTGGTTCTGGAGCCTTCGGGGGTGTGCCGCATGCCGTTGCGAATCACGTTCTCGATCGCGCTGCGCAACAGTTCCCCGCGCCCGGTGACGAGTATCTCGCCGCTGGCATCCAGGTCGATCTTCCTGCCGGATTGCTCGGCTTCGAAACGGGTGTCGCCGACAATATCCTCCAGCAACTCCACCAGATTGATGCAGTCGTCGCCAGGACCATTCGGCTGCGACTCCAGACGCGACAGCGCCAGAGTTTCGCCGATGATCTTGTCGAGACGGGCGATCTCGTGGCCGATGCGATCGAGCATCCGGTCGACATTTTCCGGCGTCTTGCGGGCCAGCTCCAGCGCCACCTGCATGCGGGTCAGCGGAGACCTCAGTTCGTGCGAAACCACGTGCAGCAGCCGCGTCTTGTCGTCGACCGTGGTTTGCAGGCGTTCCGCCATATAGTCGAAATCGCGCGCGAGGTCGGCGATCTCGTCGTTCCTCGTACCGACCAGCGGGCTCACGCGAGTGGCCAGGTCGCCGGCGGCGAAGCGCTGGTTGGCCGCGTGCAGGTGCCGGATCGGCCGGTGCAGATACCAGGCCAGTCCGGCCGCGAACAGCAGGCTCGCCAACGTCATGGCCGCAAACTCGACGCCGGACGAATCCGGGTAGCGATAGACATGTTGCTGGGGCGGTGCGGCGGGCAACAGCGCCAGCGGCACGAACAGCACGAAATTGCGTCCGTCCAGTGCGGCGACGCGACGAACCGCAATTTCCCCGGATCGGCTCTCCAGCACGTTCAGTGCCTGCCGCAGCGCCAGGGCGGGGACGGGGCGCCGCAGCAAATCCTGCCCGGTGCTTTCCTCCACCACCATGACCGGCAAGGCGCGCTTTCCGGACCACTGCTGGAGCATCTCTTTCGTGGCGACAAGCCCGGCATGCTGGAGATTGACGGCCACCAGCATCGTCGCCAACTCGGCGCGGTAACCGACAGACAAGTCGGGCGACTCCTTGAGCCTGGCCTGGAACAGCGCATCGACCACGTAGTCGACGCTGAGTGCGATCGCGCCAATCGCCAGCCAGAGGGAAAGAAATATCTTCCAGAACAGGCGGCTGGCAATCGGCAGACGTTGCCGCGAGGCGGAGTCGTTCATGGCGTCATTCCTGCAGCAGCATATATCCCGTACCGTGAACGGTCTGGATCTGCGAGCGACCATCATCACGCGTGGGAAGCTTGTGCCTGAGATTGCTGAGATGCATGTCCAGGCTGCGGTCGTAGCGCTCCAGCGAGCGGCCGAGCGCTCGTCTGGAGAGTTCGCTCTTGGCGACGACCTGACCGATGTTCTCGAACAGCACCATGAGAATGTTGAATTCGGCACTGGTCAGTTGCAGGCGCTCGCCGTGCCAGCTTGCGGTGCGCTTCATTTTCGAAATGGACAGTCCCGACGAAGCGTCGCCCGCATCTTCCGCGAGCGGGGCCGAGCGTTGCGCGCGCCGCAGGATGGCATGTACCCGGGCGGCCAGCTCTCGCGGATTGCAGGGCTTCGGCAGATAGTCATCGGCACCCAGTTCCAGGCCGACGATGCGATCCACGTCGTCGCCCCGCGCCGTCAGCATGATCACCGGAAGGTCGCTTTCGCGGCGCACCTGGCGCAATACCTCGAGGCCGCTGATGCCAGGCAGCATGATGTCCAGGATGAGCAGGGCGAAGTTGCCGCTCCGTGACTCCAGCAAACCTGCTTCGCCGGTAGGCGCGACGGTCACTACAAGGCCGTCCGCGCCCAGATACTCCACCAGCAACTGGCAGAACGGCGCGTCATCGTCAATCAGCAATATTTGTGGCAATTGCGTAGTCAAATCCGGGTGTCCCTTGGGTGGCAATGAACTAATTATTGCGAACGGCGCAAAGCCTCGTCGAGTTTGATGCGGATTGCGCATCCCTCCTCGCACCAGCCTCCGCATTCTCGGCGTTTTTTGCGAAGTGGTGAAAATGCGACAAAAATTCCCTTGCAGCGCATCAATTTGCGAAACTTTACATTCGTAATCATCTGTAAAGACCGAGTTTTCCGGTCGGATAAATGATTTTTCGCGGGCGGACGCGCTGCGATGCGCGTCTTTCGCGCTCGATGAAAATGTGAAATACCTTGGTATTCATATTGTTGTGAGCATTGTTTCAAACCAGTTTATGAAAAGTGGCTTGGTATCCAGTCGAATGCCATGTCGCCTCATGCGGTAGCACCTCGGTCGCGTTTCCCGGCGCGGTCAGGTCGAGCGGTAAGTAAATGTAAAGATCGCCCGCAAGCTAGTCAGGGGAACTCTTGACCGTCTGTCGGCACGCGCCAATCATCCATCCCATAGCCGCAAAAAAGATGACCGTGCTTGATGTCTGCCGCACCCTGAAATCAAGCTTCCGTAACTGGTTTGTTGAAGAGGGATTGAAACATGAAGTCCATGAAGCTTCGCAACACGGCGATCCTCGCCATTTCTGCTTTCGGTATCGCCTGTGCCGGGTCCGTTCGCGCTGCGGATGACGCCGAAGCTATGAAGCTGCTGGAAGACAGCAAGTGCCTCAAGTGCCATAGCGTCGACAAGAAAAAGGACGGCCCGTCCTACAAGGAGACCGCCGCCAAGTACAAGGGCAAGCCGGAAGCCGAGGCCAAGCTCATCAAGCATGTGTCGGTGCCGAGCAAAGTCAAGATCGACGGTGTCGAGGAAGATCACGGCTCGGTGAAAACCCGCGACGCGGCAAAGATAAAGAACCTGGTGCAGTGGATCCTCTCCCGCTAAACGGCGCGGAGAGACATCATGCAGATTTCCTGGCTGTCCCGCTTCTGGGCCGCATTGCGTGCCCCGTGCGTCAAGTACTCCTTGCTGACCGTGGCCGGCGGCGGCTTCGCTGCAGGCATTATTTTCTGGGGCGGCTTCAATACCGCCCTGGAAGCCACCAACACTCTTGAGTTCTGCATTGGCTGTCACGAGATGAACAGCACGGTGTACCCGGAGTACAAGCAGACCATCCACTACTCCAATCGTACCGGCGTGCGCGCAGTGTGTTCCGACTGCCACGTACCGAAAGACTGGACGCACAAGATGATCCGCAAGATCGAGGCCTCGGGCGAGGTCTGGGGCAAGCTCACCGGCGTCATCGATACCCCGGAAAAGTTCGAGGCCAAGCGCTACGAACTCGCGACCCGTGCGTGGACGCGGATGGTGACCACCGATTCGATCGAGTGCCGCAACTGCCACCACATCGATTCCATGGATCCCACCAAGCAGACCGAGAAGGCGCAGCGGCGTCACGCCAAGGCGAAAATCGATGGCAAGACCTGCATCGAATGCCACTTCGGCATCGCGCACAAGGAACCGGTCGGCCCCGATGGACCTTCGGAACTGAAGGCAAAGCTTCTGGCGGGCGGCAAGAAATGAACAGCAACCCGCGCGGGACGAATTCCGGTGCGGCAGGTAGCGTGATTTCGAACGATTTGAATTTCAATAGGAGGAGTAAGCCATGAGACGTCTTGCCGTGTTGTTGGCGGTTATCCTGGGAGGCGCCCTGCATGCCGGCGCGTGGGCTGCGCCCATGGCAAAGGCCGCGCCCATCAAGGGTGACCAATGTGTCGAATGTCACAAGACCGAGGCCACTACCTCCCACGCCTTCCACGGCGAGTGCAATAGTTGCCACACCAACGCGGGCGATCACGCCAGGAACCAGGAAGCGCGCGAAAAGGCCAAGGGCCCCGCGAAGCCGCCAAGGCTGGCTGCCACCAAGCCCGAATCGAAGGAATGCCTGGCCTGCCACGAAAGCGACAAGCGCCGCATGCACTTCTCCATTGCCGAGCACAACAAAGCTGGCGTCGAGTGCCGCGACTGCCACGGCAATCACACGCCGAAGATCAAGACGCTGAATGCCGGCATGGAAAAGGGCGGCAAGACCACCGCGCTGTGCGCGACCTGCCACCAGGACGTACTGGCCAAGTTCAGCATGAACTCGCACCACCCGGTCAAGGAAGGCGGCGCCACCTGCACCGGCTGCCATGACCCGCACGCCTCGAAGCAAGCGACGTTGGGTGCGGCCACGGCGCAATGCACCTCCTGCCACCAGGCCATTCGTGGCCCGCACGCCTTCGAGCATCCGCCTGCCGCCGAAGACTGCAAGAACTGCCACGATCCGCACGGCTCGCCGAACAAGCGACTACTGTCGGTCGCGCAACCGATGCAGTGTCTCCAGTGCCACTCGCTGCCCAACCGGAGGCATGGCCAGACCGGTTCGACCAGTGCTGTTGCCGCCACGATCAGGGCCGAAGTCGTCGCCGGCGCGGCGCTGAGGGATTGCGCCAGTTGCCACAACGCCATACACGGCAGCGCCACCGACCAGCATCTGAGACATTGAGTGAATGGAGAGATGACATCATGAATGCAAAGACACAGATGAAAGTCATGGTCGTAGCCGTGGCGAGCACGTTCGGCACGGCCTTGTACGCGGCCGATGACGCGGTATTCTCCGGTGAAGTGACACCCAAGCTCTACAGCTTCGATTACTTCAAGGGTTCCGGCACCAATGCCACCCAGTTCCTCGAGCGCTACAACTCGCAGAAAGGTAGCGATACGCGCGGGGGCAGCTATTTCGATCTCGATCTGAATATCGTCGGCAAGAACGCCCAGCGCAACGTATTCGAGCTCGAGCGCGAGGGTTTCGGCGCCTACAACCATCGGGGCAAGGTCAAGGCCAATTCCGACACGCTTGGCTTCAGCGGCTATTACACGAACTTCCGTTCTGCAAGCAACGGTTTCGTTTTCCGCTACAGCCCGGGCGTAGTCGATGGCGTTTTTGGGGTGGGTACGGGCACCGCACCCGCGTATGCCAGTCCGGTAGGTCCAGCCAATACGCAAACGGGTTACGTCGCCAAGTTCAATAATGACTCGGCTGGCCAGACCGACTACAAGGTCGACCGCAACACCTATGGCTTGGGGCTCGCGCTCAAGCCAACGCTGTTCGGCAACTCCCTCGCCGCCGCGTTGAACTACGACGGCTACAAACGGGATGGGAACCGCTTTGCGACCTATGTCCTGGGCGGCAGCAACATTTCCAACGCCGGGGCCGGTGCGCCCGACCTGGGCACGCAGAATCGCTGGCGCGGCTTCGACATGCCGGTCGACGAGAAGATGAACCGCTACACCTTGAGCCTGAACGGCGCTCCGGGCGGATTCAATCTGGCATACGAGGGCTCGGTCGAAAAATTCGACAACTCGGCCCGCCTGTTCACCATCGCCGATCCCGCCGCCGTGGCATTGCCTGCCGGAACGGTGGTGGCCAGCATCAATCCGCTGCACTTTGTTCCCGACAGCACCCTGGTCTCGAACAATTTCCGCTTCGCCAAGAACTACGGCGGTATGGCGGTCGCGGCGGGCTATGGCCTGTCGGTGCTGGATCAGGATTCGTTCAGCCAGCAGCAGCAGACCCTGGGCTACAACACCGGCAAGATCACGACCAACAGCGCCTACCTCAACATCACTTCGAACGCGATCAACGGGGTGGGGCTGGAGGGTTTCGTCAAGTACAACAACCGCAAGAACGATTCAAGCTTCCCCGTGGCGGGGCTGATCAGCGCCACTCAGGATCAGACGCTCGGCGTCAGGGTGAATCGGGTCAAGGCGCTGAATTACGGATTGGCCGGCACCTTCCGCGTCGCCGCAATGAAATCGACCGTGACCGCGGGCTGGAAGCACGAAGACAAGGATCGCGACCTGACCTGGGCAACCGCGATGATCCCCCTGGTCGGCGGCGTCGGCAACGTCGTTCTTCCGCAGCAGTCCTTCTATCGCGAAAACACGAGATCGGACGAACTGTACGTGAATCTGATCGCGCGGCCGATGCCCGGAATGGTCCTCCGGGTAAGCCCGTCCTACCTCGCGGCGAGCGAAACCGGCCTGGTGACCGAGCCGGACAAGTCGTTCGGCTTGAAGACCAAGCTGAGCTACGCCGCAAAGGACGGCACGCTGGCAAGCGGTTACTACAACTACCGGGACAGGAAGAACGCCAACAACTCGATCACCGACAATGCAGCGGCGGTACTTCCCGCGGGCGCCACGACTACCCAGGATCTCGACAGAACGCAGCAGGCGGCGGGAGTTTCGCTCAATTTTCCCGTCAGCGAGTGGATCAACACCTCGGCCAGCCTGTCGTGGATGCAGGATGATTTCGCGGGCTATTACCTGCGTCAGGGCCGGCGTCGCTTCGAGGCACCGAACAACGCCATCACCTTCATTGTCAATGACCGGCCCAACTACAAGGTGGATACCTATGTCCTGACGCTGGGCGGGGACTGGCAGGTGAATGACGAGCTGCGCTGGAACGGCAACTACACGTGGTCGCAGTCGAAGGGCCATACCGCGAGCGGAGATATTGCCACCGCCTTGACGGCGATCGACGACACCATCAACAGTTCCGTGCATAGCCTCGCGCTGGGCGTCGACTATGTGGTCAAGAAGAACGTCAAGCTCAAGGCCTCCTACGTCTATGAGTACAACAAGGACGGTTCCTACAGTGACCTGACCGGTGCTTACCACACGCTGATGCTGGGTGTCGGCTTCGGCTTCTGACCCCGCCAGGGAAACCGGGTATCCCGGTTTCCCTGGTTCTGAAAGCAAAAGTCGGCGCTGGCGACACGGCGAACACGGGTTGGGTTCGCCGGACGCGCCACCGCGATGTTTCTGCAGCCCATGCAGTTCAGTCCAGCCCGAAAGTAAATTGCGTTCGGCCCCGGTTCTCCGACCAGCAGTCTGCGGAGGGATGTCAGATGGCGGGGCACTCGAAGGGAAACGGAACATGAAACGGGTAGCCTTGGCCGCTCTGGCGGCACTCGTCACCAACCTCGCCGCAACACCGGCATTTGCTGCACCGGCGACCGACGCAGCGTCGATCGTGCGCGGCGGTCGGCTCTATGATCACTGGAGTCGCGAGTCGAAGGAGCGCCTGCCGAATCATCCGAATCCGGCATTCAAGACCCAGCAGGTTCGGGTGGCCGCGGCGGATACCTGGCGTTGCAGCGAGTGCCACGGTTTCGACTACAAGGGCAGGCACGGCGTCGTCGGCATCGGCGGCAAGCGCAACACCGATCCCGCCGCGATCGTTGCCATTCTGAAAAATCCCAATCACAGCTACGAAGAACTGCTGCACGAAAGCGACCGTGTCGATCTTGCCAACTTCGTCGCCCATGGCCAGGTCGATATGCGAGCCCTGGTCGAGTCGGCGCGGCGGACGAAAACTCCCGCGGCAACCTCGGGCAAGTTCTTTGCCACGGCCTGCGCCGCCTGCCACGGACTCGACGGCGGCAGCCTGCGCGAGATACCGCCACTCGGCGACGGCGCGCGCCAGCGCCCCCACGAAATCCTGCATGTCATCCTCAACGGCCATCCCGGCGGCAGGATGCCGGCCTTGCGCACCCTGGGCGAAGATGCGGCGGCAAAAATGCTGGCTTACGTGCAGACCCTGCCCAGCGTCAATCTGGCTGCCTCGATCGTCAATGGCGGCCGTCTTTACGACGACTGGCAGGTTCATTCGGGAGGCCCGGGCCAGGCGCTGCCGCATCCCGCCTATCCGCCGAAGGCCTACTACGCCAATACGCCGGCCATGACCTGGCGCTGCAAGGAATGCCACGGCTTTGACTACAGGGGCAACCAGGGCGAATATGCCAGCGGCACTCATGCGACGGGCATCAAGGGCATCCGTGCCATGGCGGGCGCCGATCCGGAGCAGATCATGGCCATCCTCACCAACAGCACGCATCTTTACGGCGCGGTGCTGAAGTACCGCGACCTGCTCGATCTGGCGAACTTCGTCAGCCACGGACAGACCGACATGGACACCGCAATCGATCCCCGCACCCGCCTT
>JBAZOF010000081.1:0-10906 GCA_041648855.1 Sulfuritalea sp.
GTGGACATTCCCCTGAAGAAGGGCGTGATGATCATCGACTCGCGGCCGGCAGCGCGTCAGTACGATCCCGGACACATTCCCGGGGCGGTGAATGTGTCCGACAGTCAGTTCGACAAGCAGGTCGCCAAATTGCCGGCGGACAAGGCCACGCTGCTGCTGTTCTATTGCGGCGGCGTGGATTGCATGCTGAGCCACAACTCAGCGGCCAAGGCCGAAAGGCTCGGCTACACCAACATCAAGGTCTACCCTGCCGGCATGCCCGACTGGAAGGCCAAGGGCGGGCCGATGTCGGTATCCGCCGCGCACATCAAGAAGCTGATCGACGAAAAGGCCGCCTATATTCTGGTCGATGCGCGGCCCAAACGCGTGGCCGACAAGGGCATGATCCCGACCGCGATCAACATCTCCGACACCGAGTTCGACAAGAACGTCGACAAGCTGCCCGCCGACAAGGCCACCCTGCTGATCTACTACTGCGGCGGCATGGAATGCGTGCTGTCCGACAAGTCGGCGGAGAAGGCCAGGAAGCTCGGCTACACCAACGTCCTGACCTACCCGCCGGGTTATCCGGAATGGGAAAAGCTGCACGGTGCGCCGGTGTCTGCCGGCGTTGCGGTTGGTGCCACGAACGGTGCACCGGCGGCGGACGCGGCCCTGGTGCCTGGCAAGGAAAAGGGCACGGTCACGGCTGCCTCTTTCGAGCAAGTCTGGAAGGCGAACCCCGGCTCGGTGATGCTGGTCGACGTACGTGACGCGAAAGAGTTCGCAGGCGGCACTATCAAGGGCGCCGTCAACATTCCGATGAACGAACTGGAGAAGAAGATCGCCACGCTGCCGACCGACAAGCCGGTGGTTTTCGTCTGCGGTACCGGTGCACGCTCCGGCGAGGCCTACGACACGGTGAAGCTGCTGGGCGGCAAGGTCCAGGCCTCCTTCATCGACGCCGACATCAAGTTCAATGGTGATGGCACCTATAGCATGGCGCAAAAGAAGTAGCCTTTGCCTTGCGCGCTGACAAGACTGAGTTCCGTTCTCCCGGCTTCTCGGTCAGCCACAAAGGGCGTGAATTCAAGAGGGGAAATGAAATCCGCGCAGCCGCTTCCGGTATCATCCGCGCCAAGATAACGATAGGCAAAGGAGCGGTACCGTGGATCATCAAGTCAGCGTGGTGTTGAAGAACGGGGAGCGTTTCGATTTTCCCTTGGGGGCCGACGATCTGGCAGCTTTCGAGCCTGCCGCCGCGCGGCACTGGATCGCCGAGGCCTTCCTCAAGGCCGGGCTGGAAACCCCGAATCCGATGGGGAAGATGCTGCTGGTCGACCAGATTCTGCTGCTTGCGTTGAACTTCAAACCCGCTGACTACAACCCGCTGACGCCCGAGGCGCGCCGTTTCCTGTGCGCAGCGTTACAGGCCATGGGGCGCCCGAGCCTTACCATCGACCTGGCGGCCTACAAGCTCTGAGGCTGGCGGCGGCGCATGGCAGTAAGGCAGGCGCCGATCGCGATCAGCAGCGCCAGCAGATTGCCCCAGCGGGCATAGGGTGTCAGGCCGCTGCGCCCCTGCGCTTGTACTACCAGGGCATCGGCGACGAAAGGCGACAAGACGGCGGCGACGGTGCCATCCGCTGCCACCATGGCTGTCATTCCGGTGTTGGTTGCGCGCAGCATCACACGACCGGTTTCGATGGCCCGCAATTGGGCGATCTGCAAATGTTGCGGCTGTGCCAGCGAGTCGCCAAACCACGCCGTGTTCGAAATATTTACCAGCAAAGTTGCTGCCGGCAAGGCGTCGAGCAGTTCCTCGCCGAACAGATCCTCGTAGCAGATGTTCGGCGCGATGCGCAGCCCCGCCACGTCGAGCGGTTGCTGTCGCGCCGGACCGGCGGTGAAGTCCGACATCGGGATGTGTGCAAAGCGGAAGAACCAGGCAAAGCCAGGCGGTGCGTATTCGCCGAAGGGCACCAGATGCCGCTTGGCGTAGGCACTTGCGGCGAGCTCCGGGGTCAGCGCCACCGCGCCGTTGGTGTAGCCGCCGCCGGTGGTGCCGATAGCGACACCGATCAGTGCGTCACCGTGGCGCGTCAGGCTGCGCAATACCTCGCGCGGGACTTCATTGAAGTACAGCGGCAAGGCGGTTTCGGGCAGCACGGTGAGGGTTGCCGGGTGGGTCTTGGCCAGGCGCAGATAGGTGTCGATCGACAGCGGCAGCCGCTTCGGGTCCCACTTGAGACTTTGCGGTACGTTGCCTTGCAGCAGACTGACCGTGACGGGAGCGCCGACCGGCTGCGTCCAGTCCATGCCGCGCAGCAGGCCGCCGAAGCCGAGCAGCAGGAGCATTGACGCCCAGATCCCCGGCCTGCGCCAGCCCGTGATGCTCATCAGGCCGACCAGTCCGCCAATCAGGGCGACGATGAAGCCGATGCCGTAGACGCCAAGCACCGACGCCCAGCCGGCCAGCGGGCTCGGAGGGCTTTGCGAGTAACCGACGGCCAGCCAGGGGAAGCCGGTGAACAGCGTGCCGCGCAGCCATTCGCCAAGTGTCCACAGGCCGGCGAAGAGCAGGGTATCGCGGGGTGCATTGCTGCGCCAGCGCAGGAACAAGCCGCCCACCAGTGCCGGAAACAGGGCGAGATAGAGGCAGAACAGCAGCGTCGCCGCAGCCGCGAGCGGCGGCGCCATGCCGCCGAATTGCGAGAGGCTGACATAGATCCATGACACGCCGAAGAGGAAGCAGCCGGCGCCCCAGGCCAGGCCGAGCCGCATGGCTTCGCGTACGGTGTCCGCTTTGCGCCAGAGAACGAACAGGCCGCCCAGTGCGAAAGTCGGCGCTGGCCATACGGCGAAATACGAGTCGAAAGGCGCGAAGCCGAGGACGCAGAACGCGCCGAGCGCCGCGGCGGCAAGCGTGGCAACGGCCGGTCGCCGCAGTGTCATTCGTCCGCGGGGAGGGGTGCTGACAGCGGCAGATCCTTTTGCGGATCGACCAGAAGGGTATGCACGCGGCGGCTGTCGGCGCGCAATACCTGGATGCGCAGGCCGCCGATGCTGACAACTTCGTTGCGCTTGGGGAGGCGGCCGAGGTGATGGATGACCAGGCCGCCAACGGTATCGAAATGTTCGTCGGAAAACGCGGTGGCGAAGGCGGCGTTGAAATCCGCAATTTCGGTCACGGCCTTGACGCGATAACGGCCGGTGTTGTCCTTGACGATGTTGTCCGCGGTTTCGTCGAAGTCGTACTCGTCCTCGATGTCGCCGACGATCTGCTCCAGTACGTCTTCGATGGTGACCAGTCCGGCCACGCCGCCGTATTCGTCGACCACGATCGCCATGTGGTTGCGCGACGCGCGGAATTCCCTGAGCAAGACGTTGAGCCGCTTCGATTCGGGGATGAATATCGCCGGACGCAAGGTATCGCGCAGGTCGAATTCCTTGCCGGCGAAGTAGCGCAGCAAGTCCTTCGCCAGCAGTATGCCGAGCACGTCGTCCTTGCTCTCGCCGATGGCGGGAAAGCGCGAGTGCGCCGTCTCAAGCACGATTTCGACGATCTGTTCGGGCGTCTCGTTGATATCGACCACGTCCATCTGCGCGCGCGGCACCATAATGTCGCGCACCGCCATGTCGGCAACGGAAAGCGCGCCCTCGATGATCGACAGTGCGTCGCCATCCATCAGATGGCGCTCGTAGGCACCATGCAGCAATGCAAGAAGTTGTTCGCGGTCTTCGGGTTCGCGCAGCAGCAGCGAGGAAAGCCGTTCGATCAGACTGGGTCTACTGGAAGGGTCCATTTATCAAACGTAAGGATCGGGGTAACCGAGAATTTCCATGATCTCGCGCTCGACCGCTTCCATGCGGTCGGCATCGTCGCGGCCGGTCTCGTGGTCATAGCCCTGCAAATGCAGCATACCATGCACTATCAGGTGGGCGAAGTGGGCTTCCAGCGATTTGTCCTGCACTTTTGCTTCGCGCTCTACGACGGGCAGGCACAGCACCAGATCGCCGCAAATCCGCTTTCCGGATTCGTAGGGAAAGGAAAGCACATTGGTGGCGTAGTCCTTGCCGCGATAGTCCCGGTTGAGCTTCTGTCCTTCATCCGCGCCGACGAAACGCACGGTCACCTCGGCGGGCGTGGCGCACGTTGCGCGCACCCAGCGGCGAACCTGCGGACGAGTCGGAGCTTGGCCCTTGCCATCGGGATACTGAACCGCAAGGCGCAGTTCAGGCAGGCGGGGCTTGGCGGACCGTGCCATGTTTCTCATAGGCGTCGACAATGCGCGCAACCAGCGGATGGCGCACCACGTCCGAGGCGTCGAAATCAGTGAACGCGAGGCCTCGCACGTCTGCCAGGATGCGGCGCGCCTCGACCAGGCCGGACTTCTGCCCGCGCGGCAGGTCGATCTGCGTCACGTCGCCGGTGACCACCGCCTTGGCGCCTATGCCGATGCGGGTCAGGAACATTTTCATCTGTTCCGGCGTGGTGTTCTGCGCCTCGTCGAGGATGATGAAGGCGTGATTCAGTGTGCGTCCGCGCATGTAGGCCAGCGGCGCAATTTCGATGTTCTGCTTTTCGAACAGCTTCGATACCTTCTCGAAGCCCATCAGGTCGTACAGCGCATCGTAGAGCGGTCGTAGATAGGGGTCGATCTTCTGCGCCAGATCGCCAGGCAGGAAGCCGAGCCGCTCGCCGGCTTCGACCGCCGGGCGGGTGAGCACGATGCGACTCACCAGGTCGCGTTCGAAGGCGTCGATGGCGGAGGCGACCGCGAGATAGGTCTTGCCGGTGCCGGCCGGGCCGATGCCGAAAGTGATGTCGTGGTCCTGGATGTCGCGCAGATACTTCGCCTGGTTCGGAGTACGGCCATGCAGGTCGGTCTTTTTTGTCAGCAGCCCGGGATTCGGCTGCGCCGTTGCGTTGCGGTTGCGCGTGATTTCGATCAGGCCGAGCTGGAGTTCGTCGATCGACAGGGGTTCGCTCGCCTGTTCGTAGAAATGCTGCAAGGCCCTGGCGGCCAGTCGCGACTGCGCTTGTTCCCCGCTGATCCGGCAATTCTGGCCACGCCGGCTGATGGTGACATCGAAGGCCGCCTCTATCTGGCGCAGGTTCTCGTCGAGCGCGCCGCAGAGATTTTGCAGGCGTGCGTTGTCGAGCGGCTGCAGCGAAATGGTCAGCGGGCGGGACGAAGTGTTCGGCGATTTGCTCAGGGCGTCGGCTCCCGGTAGTTGATCTCTCACGACTGAACGGCCGCCTCGGCCACTTCGGCAAGCCTGATTACCTCGCCGCGCAAACTGTGGGGCAGCGCGGCAGTGATGGTGACATCGATGAAGCGGCCGATGAGCCGTTCGTGTCCGGCGAAGTTGACCACACGATTGTTGTCGGTGCGTCCGGCCAGTTCGCTCGCATCCTTTCTCGCATGACCTTCGACGAGGACGCGCTGCGTGGTTCCGACCATTGCCTGGCTGATCTCCAGTGCCTGCGCTTCGATGGTCTTCTGCAAACGCATCAGTCGGCGTATTTTGGTTTCCTGCGGCGTGTCGTCCGCCATGTCGGCCGCAGGTGTGCCCGGACGCGGGCTGTACACGAAGGAAAAGCTGCTGTCGAAGTTGAGGTCCTCGACCAGGCGCATGGTTTTTTCGAAGTCCTCTTCGGTTTCGCCGGGGAAGCCGATGATGAAGTCGGAAGAGAGCGAAAGATCGGGCCTTGCCATCTTGAGCTTTCGGACCAGCGATTTGAACTCGAGCACCGAATAGCCGCGCTTCATCGCAGCCAGGATCCGGTCGGAGCCCGACTGCACCGGCAGGTGCAGATGCGAGACGAGCTTCGGAGTGGTGAGGTAGGTGTCGATCAGCCTCTGCGTCATTTCGCGCGGATGCGAAGTGGTGTAGCGGATGCGCTCGATGCCTTCCATTTCGGCCAGGGTCTCGATCAGGAAGGCTAGGTCAGCGGTCAGGTCGCCATCGTCCATGGTGCCGCGATAGGCATTGACGTTCTGCCCCAGCAGCGTGATTTCGCGCACGCCGCGGGCGGCCAGCGCGGTGATTTCCGCCACAACGTCGGCCAGCGGGCGCGAGACTTCCTCGCCGCGCGTGTAAGGGACGACGCAGAAACTGCAGTACTTGGAGCAGCCTTCCATGATCGAGACAAAAGCCGAGGTTCCGGTAACGGTGGCGGGGGGCAGGGCGTCGAACTTCTCGATCTCGGGAAAGGAGATATCAACCTGCGCCTTCCCGCTGGCGCGGCGCGCGGCGAGCATTTGCGGCAGGCGATGCAGAGTCTGCGGGCCGAAGACAAGATCGACATAAGGAGCGCGGGCGACGATGGCCGCACCCTCCTGGCTGGCGACGCAGCCGCCGACGCCGATCACCAGATTCGGATTCAACTGCTTCAGGTGCCTGACCCGGCCAAGGTCATGGAACACCTTCTCCTGCGCTTTTTCACGCACCGAGCAGGTGTTGAACAGGATGATGTCGGCTTCCTCGGGGTTGTCCGTCTTGACCGCACCGTCGCTGCCGGCCAGCACGTCGGCCATCTTGTCGGAGTCGTATTCATTCATCTGGCACCCGAAGGTGCGGATGAACACTTTCTTTGCCATCGTCGGTTGCGGGAAGAAATGAGGAAGGATCGAGATTATAGAACGGCCGCAGTGGCCGCCTGTTTGCTACCATCGGCAGCATGAAGTCCGCAGTCGTTCTCCTCTCCGGTGGTCTCGATTCCGCCACGGTACTCGCTCTGGCGCGCGAGCAGGGCTTTGCCTGTCACTGCCTGTCGCTCGATTACGGGCAGCGCCATGGCGCTGAACTGCAGGCGGCCGCTCGCGTGGCTGCAGCCTTGGGGGCGGCCGCCCATCGCGTGTTGAAGCTCGATCTCGGGCAGTTGGGCGGCTCGGCGCTTACCGACAGTGCGATCGCGGTGCCGATCGCGGGGGTCAAGCCCGGCATTCCGGTTACCTATGTGCCGGCGCGCAACACCATCATGCTGTCCCTGGCCTTGGCCTGGGCCGAGGTGCTGGGCGCAGGGGACATCTTTGTCGGCGTCAATGCCGTGGACTACTCGGGCTATCCGGATTGCCGGCCGGAATTCATCCGTGCTTTCGAGAGGCTTGCCAATCTGGCAACCAAGGCGGCGGTCGAAGGCATGCCGCTCAAAGTGCATGCACCGCTGATCGACATGAGCAAGGCGCAGATCATCGAGCAAGGCGGGCGGCTGGGCGTTGATTATGGGCTGACGGTGTCCTGTTATCAGGCCGACGAGGAGGGGCGCGCCTGTGGTGTGTGCGACTCCTGCCGGCTGCGCAGCCAAGGCTTTGCCGTCGCCGGCCTGGTGGACCCTACCCGGTACGCCGGCGGCAATTGATTGCCATTATTCGGGCGCAAAGAACACTGATTCTGCGTTCCGGCCGTTATTCTAGAATTGTCGGTCGTACAAAGAGTTAGCCACGGCGAGGGCTTGGGGGAGATTCATGGAATTCACTATTCATCTGCAGATTCTGGGCATCGTTTTCGTCACCGGTATCATCATGGGGGCGGTGGCCAACAAGACCAACTTCTGCACCATGGGAGCCGTTTCGGACTGGGTGAACATGGGCGACACGGGGCGGTTGCGGGCCTGGATGCTGGCCATTGCGGTCGCGACGCTGGGCGTCGTGGCACTCGAGGCCTCGGGCAAGGCGGTCATAGGTACCAGCACCTTCCCGCCCTACCGTACTCCCAATCTGGCGTGGCTGCGCTACGTGCTGGGCGGACTGATGTTCGGCATCGGCATGACCTTGGCGTCCGGTTGCGGCAACAAGACGCTGGTACGCCTCGGCGGCGGAAATTTGAAGTCCATGGTGGTTCTGGCAATTGCGTCGGCCTGCGCCTACGCGATGCTGTGGACCAACTTTTACGACACGGTGTTCGGCAGCTGGATGTCGGCAACCACGATCAATCTGGCGGCGGCCGGCAAGACCAGCCAGGCGTTGGGGGACCTGACCGGGCTCGGCAATGCGGCGTTCGGTGCGGCGCTGGCCGTGGCGCTGCTTGGCTTTGCTTTCTCCTCGCGTGACTTTCGGGGCAGCTTCGACCACATTCTGGGCGGTGTGGTGATCGGCATCGCGGTCATCGTCGGCTGGTATGTCACCGGCGGTTCGATGGGCGTGGCCTGGAAGGAATTTGCCGATTTCGCCGACGTCAAGCCATTGAGGGTCGAGACGCAGTCCTTCACCTTCATGAGCCCGATGGGCGATCTGGCGCGCTACGTGATGAACCCGGCCGATACCTCGCTGATCAACTTCGGCATCATGGCACTGGCCGGCGTGATCGTCGGCTCCCTGATCTATGCTTTGATTACCCGCAGTTTTCGCATCGAGTGGTTCGTCAATTTTGGGGACTTCCTCAATCACGCGGTCGGCGCGGTGCTGATGGGCATTGGTGGCGTGTTGTCGATGGGTTGCACCATCGGACAGGGAATTACCGGTGTTTCGACCTTGGCTCTGGGGTCAGTACTCACATTAATCTCGATCGTTGCGGGCGCAGCCGCGATGATGAAGTACCAGTACTGGAGAATGATGCAGGAAGCCTGACCGGCGGCCTGTTCGCCTGTCCATAGTAATCGTCGGTCGAACCACTTCGCTAATTGGCATTTGACAGCGGCTTCGGCCATTGGTTAGAATGCTCGGCTTTCCGAGATGCGCATGGGCGGATTCCATCCATTGCTGCGCGGGCCGGGTTATCGAAGCAAGCAAGGAACACGAGAATGAAGACATTTTCCGCCAAGCCGCAAGAGGTCCAGCACGACTGGGTTGTCGTCGATGCCACGGACAAGGTGCTCGGCCGTCTGGCTGCCGCGATCGCACATCGGCTGCGGGGCAAGCACAAGGCCATCTATACGCCGCACGTTGATACGGGCGACTACATCGTCGTGGTGAACGTCGAGAAGCTTCGCGTTACCGGCAACAAGGCCGAGGATAAGAAATACTATCGCCACACCGGCTATCCGGGCGGCATCAACGAAACCAACTTCACCAAGCTGCAGCAGCGTTTTCCGGGCCGCATCCTGGAAAAGGCCGTCAAGGGCATGCTGCCCAAGGGCCCGCTGGGCTATGCGATGCTGAAGAAGATGAAATGTTACGCCGGCGCTGCCCACCCGCACGCCGCCCAGCAGCCGAAGTCGCTGGAAATCTAAGGAGTTCTCATGGCAGTCACCCAATATTATGGTACCGGGCGTCGCAAGACCGCCATTGCTCGCGTGTTTCTACGCACCGGCAGCGGCAAATTCGTGGTCAACGACAAGCCGGTCGACGAGTTCTTCTCGCGCGAAACCGGCCGCATGGTCGTGCGCCAGCCGCTGGAACTGACCCAGCACACCACCACCTTTGATATTCTCGTGAATGTCGAGGGCGGCGGCGAGTCCGGTCAGGCCGGTGCGGTGCGTCACGGCATCACCCGCGCTCTGATCGAATACGATGCAACCCTGAAGCCCGCTCTGTCGAGTGCCGGATTCGTTACCCGCGATGCACGCGAAGTCGAGCGCAAGAAGGTTGGCTTCCGCAAGGCGCGCCGGCGCAAGCAGTTCTCGAAGCGCTAAGCTTCAGCGGCGTTATCGCTGTTGCGCAAAAAGCCGCCTTCGGGCGGCTTTTTAGTTGCGGCCGCTACGCTTAACGCCGATAAGGCCGGCGTTAGCCTTCACTGAAACTACGTTTTAATTCGTATTGGATTACGGGTTACCATCAACCCTTCGCAGCAAGGAGCTTGGCATGATCAAGGCGGGTATTGTGGGAGGCACGGGCTATACGGGGGTGGAACTGCTGCGCCTGCTGGCACGCCATCCCGGGGTTGAACTCTCTGCCATAACCTCGCGGGGCGAGGCCGGAACGGCGGTTGCCGATATGTTCCCCAGCCTCCGTGGTTCGGTGAGCCTGAAGTTCAGCGATCCGAAGGATGCACCGCTGCACGATTGCGATGTGGTGTTTTTTGCCACGCCTAACGGCATCGCCATGCAGCAGACCGCAAGCCTGCTCGAAGCCGGGGTAAAAGTCATTGATCTGGCGGCGGATTTTCGTATCAGGGACGTGGCGGTGTGGGAGAAGTGGTATGGCATGAGTCACGCCAGCCCTGAACTGGTGGCCGAGGCGGTGTATGGCCTTCCCGAGGTGAATCGCGAGCAGATCCGCGGTGCGCGCCTGGTGGCGAACCCAGGCTGCTACCCCACGGCCACGCAACTTGGCTTCCTGCCGCTGGCGGAGGCCGGCTGCATCGACCTCGATCATCTGATCGCGGATGCCAAGTCGGGCGTTTCCGGGGCTGGGCGCAAGGCCGAAATAGGTACTCTGTTCTCCGAGGCGTCGGACAATTTCAAGGCTTACGGCGTGCCGGGTCATCGCCACCTGCCTGAAATTCGGCAGGGATTGGCGCGCGCAGCCGGCAAGCCGGTGAATCAGGTGGGCCTGACCTTTGTGCCGCATCTCACGCCGATGATTCGCGGCATCCATGCAACCTTGTATGCCCGTATTACGCGCGAAGAGGATTTTCAGGCCCTGTTCGAGCGGCGCTACGCTGCCGAACCCTTTGTGGACGTGCTGCCACCGAAATCGCATCCCGAGACGCGTTCCGTACGCGCCGCGAACACGTGTCGGATTGCGTTGCATCGACCGCAGGGCGGCGACACCTTGGTCGTGCTCTCGGTGATCGACAACCTGGTGAAGGGGGCTGCCGGGCAGGCAGTGCAGAACATGAACATCATGTTTGGTCTGGACGAATGTTCGGGTCTTTCGCAAGTTCCCGTCTTGCCCTGAACCTGAGGCGGCTGCGCAGCCGCTTCGGCATCTCCGCCCCACGTGTCCTGGTGCGGACGCATCTGCCTTGGTACTGGCGGGCGTTGTCTGTCGTCGTTCTTTCCGGTGCGTCGCTAGCCTTGGCTGGCTGGATTTACGAT